>MGXX01000025.1 GCA_001801515.1 Gammaproteobacteria bacterium RIFCSPHIGHO2_12_FULL_38_11 | reverse complement strand
TCCGAATGAAGAATACATCAAGATAACGTCAATGTGGGGATGTCAATTGTAAAAGTTATTTCGTGCACGTCCCTAAGGTTGCGTCTCGTCTGTAGGCATCATTAAAACTGATAGGACCTATCAGTATAATAAATTTCCCAGATATGATTAATTAATGTACTATTCTCGAACCATTCTGAATGGATCTTCTAACAGGTTACGGATTACCGCGAATGAGCGCTTTTGTACATGTACAAGCATGCCATTTCATACATTAACCGTTATCTTGGGAGAATAAAGATGAGTAGAAAAAACCAACCTGGATTTAAAACATTACTTGCGGATTCGCTGCAAACAGCTGTTTTTGATGGCGCTATGGGTGGTATCGGTGTGGCTATTATTCCCGCGAGTATGCTTATGGGTTATGTAAGATTGCTTGAGTTGTTGGAGCACTCCCTTAAAAAATCACTAGAACCAAGAACTGCTAGCGCGTTAACGGGAGTAGTTGCCTTTATTACTACGCCGGTGATGCTTCTTCCTGCTATGGCAACACAAGGTGCTTTTATTGGCGGTGCAACATTGGGCGCGGTCTTCTTGACACTGCCATTTGCAATTACAGCCCAACTCACAAGAAAATTTCAAGAAAATGCAGAATTTGAATCAGCCATTCGGTATTTAGAGAACGTAGAAGACCGGGAAACAAAAAAAGCCATTATAAAAGAAATTATTGCGCATGATAAAAATAGCCCGATTGGTATACGAAGTGTTGCAAGTTTAGAGTTAAGGTCAAAGCTCTATTCAGGGAATTGGGAAGCACTGCTTGAATACATGAGAGATAAAACAGCCGATGGTGTTTATCGTAATAATGGAAAAAAATTATTTCATGCTGTGCAAGCATCAGAAACACTGATTGCTGGATATACTGGAATAGAGAGAAAAGATGCGGAACTGCGCGAACGCCTTCAATCGTTAACAGAAAAATCTGTTCGCCTAACTTTTGCTGAGTATCAAGATGCATTGCAATTCATTTTTAATTTTCTTTTCAATGCTACTGAAAAAGATATACGCAGATGTGATTTGGACTTTATTTTTAGATCAAAAGACAATCTTAAGTCAGAACTAAAATCCTATATTGCAACATTAGATTTGCAACAATTACAATTATTGTCTGATCCTAAAAATATGTTAGGAAAATTAATTGATTACCAAACAGCGATATTATTGAAAACAAAACACACGGGTACGCGACACTATGTGAACAGCTTAATTGCTGCGAAAAAAGCGCAGGAGAGTGATAATATTCCAGTTGCAACGGTGGTAACCACCGCATCGCCTGTTGCTGGTGTTCCTATCTTGACTGAAGAGAAATTGATAATCGTGCTTGACGGTGCAATCGATAAATTAAAAAAATCAGAATTTGATTATCTTGGAAAAAAAGCGCGTCAACAAAAACGTTTGGTGTTGGAAGCAGCAAAATCCGTATTAAATAATATAATAAGCGACGATGAATTTGTAAAAGTATTAAGTGATAATCCAGAATACACGCATACTTTTAAACCCGGAAAAGAAGCTGAAACGGTAAGATTAGTTCGTCAATTGCTTGCGTTAAAGCCGTCACTAAAACAAAAATTACAAGCCGAAATAGCTAGGCTTGAAAAAGCGCATTCTGCTAAAAAAGCCGCTTCTTTTTTTAATCGAAAGGATCCTGTTTTATCTGCGTTGGAAGCCATTAATGTCCCAACCGCATTGTTTCCAGTCAATACTACGCAGCAGGCTCTTTGTTGCGCATAACGATTGCAATGCTTCGCCTACATGCCTTATTAAAACCGCTTTACGCGTCTGTGGCAGTACGGCGCTTGTTTTGTTTTCTTATAATAATTTTGATGACTTTCTTCGGCTGGCCAAAAAACTGAGGCCGGTTTTATTTCAGTCGCAATTAAAAAATCACGTTCAGTTAATTGTTGAATAATATTTTCTGCCATTAATCTCTGTTCGTTATTAAAATAATAAATACGGCTTAAATATTGCGAACCGCGATCAGGACCTTGTCCATCAGTTTGTGTGAAGTCGTGAATTTCCATAAAATATTTAATGACATCATCAAATGATAGTTTTTGTGAATCAAAGACAACACGCATTGCTTCAACATGCCCCGTTTGATGTGAACAGACTTGATTATAAGTAGGATTGGCAGTTGTGCCGCCGGTATAACCAACTTCGGTTAATAAAACACCGGGCAATTGTTGAAATAAATATTGCACGCCCCAAAAACAGCCGCCAGCAACAATCGCTTCTTCTGTTGTTAACACCCTTGAATCAGAAACAAATTCAATGGCGAGCGCATTAACGCAATGCCGTGTGTTTTTTGCAGTGAATTGTTCGCCTGTAAAAACATGTCCTAAATGCCCGCAACATTGCGCGCAAATAATTTCTGTACGTCTGCCGTCAGCATCTGGAATTTGTTTTACATTATTTTCAAGACTGGCATCAAAGCTTGGCCAACCACAGCCCGAGTGAAATTCATTATCTGCACGAAACAAAGCGATGCCGCAACCGCGACATAAATAAGTGCCTTGTTTTACAATCTCATTATATTTTCCAGAGAAGGGTTTTTCAGTGTGTTTATTTTTTAAGATGTTTAATACATCGGGTGTGAGTGTAGCGTATTTGTATGTATTCATGGTTAGGATCGATTTGATTGCGAGTGTCAGTAAATAGTGCCACAGATCAATACTATTAGCACTATTGCAATGCCGGTTGTGCACGTCCCTAAGCAAAAATTGATTCGTTATATTTTCGTGGAAAAAATCACGTTTTACCAACGTAAAACGTGGTAAATATCACGTTTTATCAACGTAAAACGTGGTAAATATCACGTTTTATCAACGAATCATTGCCTTGTTTATCGCGAAATGCTACCGTATCCATTATGAAACGTGATATTTACAAAAAACTGCTTGCTTGGAAAAACAGCGAAAGACGCAAGCCATTGATTTTGCAAGGTGCAAGACAAGTTGGGAAAACTTATGCGCTAGAGGCTTTTGCACGTGCAGAATATAACGACTATATTCACTGTAATTTCGAAATCAATGTTGACCTAGCATCATTTTTTTCACACAACATTGTGCCTGCACAACTTATTCAGAAACTCGAATTTTATTATGGGAAAAAAATCTATCCCGGTAAAACATTAATGATCTTTGATGAAATACAAGCCTGCCCTGAAGCATTAAATAGTTTGAAATATTTTCATGAGCAAGCAAATCACTATCACATTGCAGCAGCCGGTTCTTTTTTAGGTGTCAAACTCAATCAAATAAAAAGTTTTCCTGTTGGGCAAGTGAATTTTCTCCATCTTGCGCCACTTTCTTTTTTAGAGTTTTTAGATGCAACCAATCAAGCATCGCTTCGTAAATTTTTAGAAACAATTAAAACACCTGAAAATATTACACAAATTTTTCATAATAAGTTAATTGAACAACTTAAATATTATTTTTATGTTGGCGGTATGCCAGAAGCGGTTGCCAGCTATGCGCAAAAAAATGATTTTGGTATTGTGCGAGAAATTCATCAGGAAATATTAAGATCTTATGAGCTGGATTTTTCTAAACACGCAGAAAAAAGCGAAGTAATGAAAATCAGTGAGGTATGGCAAAGTATTCCAACACAGCTTGCAAAAGAAAATAAGAAATTTATTTTTTCATTAATCAAAACATCTGCACGCGCAAGAGAATATGAAATGGCACTGCAATGGCTAAAAGATGCGGGGCTAATTTATTTATCTTACGTGATTTCAAAACCCCATATTCCAATTGAGCATTACTGCGATAAAAAATGTTTTAAAGTATTTTCAATTGATACAGGGTTATTATCCACCATGAGCCGTCTTCCCGTAAAAGCATTGTTGGATGAAAATACTTTATTTACGGAATTTAAAGGTGCGCTAGCCGAAAATTTTGTGGCACAGCAATTAACAACACATGGCCATGATCGTCTTTATTACTGGGCAAGTGAAGGTATTGCCGAAGTGGATTTTGTCATTGATGAGGCGTTAATGATTTATCCGCTCGAAGTAAAATCAGGTAAAAATTTGGGGCGTAAAAAAAGCTTGAAAGTTTATGCCGAAAAATATAAACCACCTGTCTTATCAATGACCTCTTTGTTAAATCTTTCTTCTGATGGGAAGTTAGTTAATTATCCACTTTATGCCATTCATCTTTTTCCAAAATTGAGTCAATGACACGCACACATAAACATCCATCAGAGCGTCTTTCAACGTCATGAATTTCTGTTCCTAAGGTAATATCATAGCGGCAGAAACAAGCCCCATCATGTCGGCTACTGGAATTAAAACCGTATTTTGTTTTACAAAATGATAATTGTATATCAATTTGCTTCCGGCATTAAAATCCACATCATGATATAAATAACGACCCCCAATCCGCCGCATAGAATGGATACAAGAAATGCGGCGCGAAAAAAGATGGGGTCGACATCAAAAAATTCCCCCAGCCCGCCGCAAACACCGGCAATTTTGCGATTGGTTTTAGATCTGAAAAGCTGTCTTGCCATGATTTTATCTCCTATTTCATAAAACAATAGCATATGCGTGCTAACGGTGTCAGCCTTATTAACCTTACGATTCTGCGGTTAAACCGCTCGGCGGAGGATTGACTTAACTTGGAATTAGTAAGATAATTTCGTAGATGAGATTCAGATTAGTAAGCGAAATCCGTATTAGGAGTGCTCATGTTTAAGCGACTGCTGAAATTGAAATTACCGAATCGAAAATCTGCCTTTTTATGGGGCGCCAGACAAACCGGAAAATCTACTTATCTCAAAGCCTGCTTTCCAAAAGCTACCTGGTATGACTTATTGAAATCGGATGTGCATGCGCGACTTGAAAAAAATCCACATCATTTGCGAGAGGAAATTCTCGCCTTCACGCCGGAACAAATTAAGCATCCCATTATTATTGATGAAATTCAAAAAGTGCCGACACTGCTGAATGAAGTGCATTGGTTAATAGAAAACACGAATGCGCAATTTATTTTATGTGGATCCAGTGCGCGAAAATTAAAACGTCTTGGTACCAATTTATTGGGTGGCCGTGCGCTGCGCTATCATTTTTATCCACTGACACACGCTGAAATTCCACAATTTGATTTATTGCGCGCGCTTAATAATGGATTAATTCCGTCGCATTATCAATCTGACGATGTCAATTTATTATTGGAATCTTACGTCATCGATTATTTAAATTTCGAAATTCGCGAAGAAGGATTAGTGCGTAATATACCGGACTTTTCACGTTTCTTAGATAGCGTTGCATTTAGCAATGCAGAAATGGTGAATTTTTCAAATATTGCGCGAGATTGCGCTGTCAGTGCAAAGACCGTTGAAAATTATTATCAAATTTTAGTTGACACTCTGCTCGGTTATTTTTTACCGCCCTATCATAAAAAAATAAAGCGAGACATTATTAGTAAAATGCCGAAATTTTATTTATTTGATGTTGGAGTCGTCAATTATTTAGCAAAACGACCGATCACCGAATTACGTGGCAACATAACAGGAAAGGCATTCGAACATTTCATTTTCATGGAATTAATTGCCTATAATGGATTATATAAAAAGCGCTGCGACATAACTTATTGGCGGACAAAAACAGGATTGGAAGTAGATTTTGTTTTAGGTGCAGCCGAAATAGCTATCGAGGTGAAAATAAGTCATGCGGTACATAAAGAAGATTTAAGTGGATTAATCGCGTTTTGCGAAGAACATCACCCCCAAAAAGCGATTGTGGTAAGTCTTGATGCAGCACCGCGCTTGCTGCAGGTAAGCGATCAAATGACGATTCACATTTTGCCATGGAGATGTTTTTTAAAAATGTTATGGAAAGATGAAATTTTGCAATAATATAAATTAATAAGGAACAGGTACGAAGGACTTATTTCTCCAAGATTCGGGTTCAGCGGGAATAGCTGTCAATTTCGTTTCCAAAATGCAACGATTAAAATAGATAATATGCCAAAAAACCAGGTGAGTAGCATCAAAAGCGCACGAATTTTTTTGGCTGCTTCCAATTTTTTTTCGCCTTCTGCTAATTGCAATTTGCCTTTCGCCAAATCTGCTTCACCCGCTTTTAATTTTTCAGCGCCAGCGGCAAGTTGTCGTTGGCCAATGGCAAGCTGTCTTTTTCCCGCATTAAGCTTTTGTTCCCCCGCCTGCACTTGCTGTTCCCCTGCGGCGACTTCTTGCTTTCCTGCAGCGATTTTATCTGCGCCAAAATCAATCGGTTTTTTGAGTTGATTAAAAAGCGGTTTAGTCATAGGTAATAGAATTTCGAAACCCATGAAAGGAATATTATTAACGGTTTTGATTGCCTTATAGGTTTGCTCGCCCTTGGCCAATTGTTGTTTTCCAGCATCCAATTTTTTAATGCCGGCATCGAGTTTCGCTTGTCCTGCAGCCAGCCTTGCCTTTCCCGCGGCCAGTTTTACCTTACCTTCTTGTAATCTTATTTTACCTTCAGCCAATTTCTTTTCGCCAGCTGTGATTTGTTGTTGGCCCAAGGCCAGTCTTTTTTCGCCGTCGATGATTTTATTGTTGACGTATAAATAGCCCCCTAATGAGGCAAGGGTTAATAAAATGGTGAAGATGATGGTCAATAATTTCATTTGTCTTATCCCGTTAAATGATTTTCTTCGTATAATAACATTAATTAATTTAATTTTGCGTTAAGTATTTCTTAGGAAAAACCTTAGGAAAAACCTTTGTATTTTAGTGGTGGAGTGGTTACTATTTGAGCATATTAAAATAATCATGAGAATGTTATGCAGCAAAACAAACCCGATGAAAAAACGGCTTTACTGATTCCTAAATCACCGCTGACACAAGCAGCGCTCGACACTTTTTCGTTGAATGTAGAAGCAGAATCAAAATCCAAAAAACAAACTTGGAAAAAGTGGGTGCGCAGATTTTTTAAAACAGGCAATAAAAAAACAAAGGGTGATGACGATAATCGTTCAGTCGTGTCAGCACAGTCGTTGCAAACGGTTCATGTTATTTCTTCACAACATAAAACCGAACCCGTTCAGCTGCCACACACTGTCGGAAATAATCAACATATGCTACAACTCTTGCCTGTCGACCTTATGTTTTCAGTTGCGCAATTTTTTGATCCTTCGCGACCTGGTGATGTTCAAGGTTTATTATCTTTGGCAAAGCAACATCCAGATTATATGGATCGCCTTGTTAATGATAGAAATTACCAAAGCGCGGATGAAGTGGCAGCGATGTCGTTCGAAGAAAGAGAGAAATCTTTAAGGAAAGATGAAAAGGGTGAATTTTATCTTGATCAGAAAGCGCTTTATCCTGGCTTAGACAAATTTTCTAAGAATCTGGATCTGGTTGATAAGATTGTTCAGACTTTATTAAAACAGTATCCGCAGTGGTTAGAGCGTGATATTAAATTAAGTTATTCCATTAAGAAATGGCTTCCTGCATTCACAGAAGATGATTGTTTTATTTTTCCTCAGTTGGTATTGAGTGATTCTACATTAGATAAAAATGCTTGCTATAAAATAAATGTGTTGGGCGCTGATTATAGTGTATTCAGATACATTTTTTCGATGGATATACAGGATAAGCACTCTTGCAGTGAACAAATTAATTTTTACATATTTTTTGGTTTGTTTGGAACATTGCCTTTTTTATTACTGTTCTTGTTTTTACCTAAAGCGAATGAATTTTGTGACAACGCAATAGCGGGCATTGCTAGTTTTGGATCAATTACTTTGCTAAGTTTATTGTTTGGGTTAAGTATGAAAAGACCATCGAACGTTGAAGGTATGATTCCCTCATTTGCAAAAAAAAATTGGGCGGCGGCGGCGGGGTTCTTTAAAAATGGTCTGTTACCTGAACGTAGTAAAGCGTTTGATGTGCCCGTTATTGAGCCAGCGCAACCTGAATCATTGGAAATAGCATTTTGATCATGCGCTCAAATCGACGATAAACTATTATTTGTCGCCCCCTATTACAAAAATGTTGTAAGATGGGATGGCTTAGAAAATTTTCTTGATTGATGTTGGAAATACAATGACGCAAAAAATTTATTTACTGGCGATTGATCAAGGTACAACAAGCACGCGTGCCATTATTTTTGATGCGCTTGGAAAATCCATTGCTTCGCATCAAATTCCTTTTAAACAATATTTTCCAAATGACGCATGGGTTGAGCATGACCCCATTGAAATTTGGCATTCTGTTTTAGATTGTTGTCGTTTTGCAATGGATAAGGCTTCGTTATCCGCAAAAAATATTACGACAATCGGTATTTCAAATCAACGTGAAACCACGCTCATTTGGGATAAAAAAACCGGTGAGCCAATTTGCCCAGCCATTGTTTGGCAAGATCGGCGCACTGCAAAACAGTGTCATGCATTTTCTCAAGATAAAAAAATAGTTAAATTAATATCTGAAAGAACAGGGTTGTTAATCGATTCTTATTTTTCCGCCACTAAAATTGCTTGGATTTTAGATCAAATTCAAGATGGCAGAAAGCGTGCTGAAAAAGGAGAATTATTATTTGGCACAATGGATACTTTTTTATTGTGGAAACTAACAGAAGGAAAAAGTTTTTTTACCGATGCAACGAATGCATCACGCACATTATTATTTAATATTCACACGCAAGCCTGGGATGATGAATTATTGGCATTATTTAATATTCCCAAAAATTGTTTACCCTGCGTGCTAGATTCGAATGCAAAATTTGGCATAACTTATTTATTGGGTGCGGAAATTCCCATCACAGGTATGGCAGGTGATCAACAGGCAGCGACAATTGGCCAGGCCTGTTTTGAAAAGGGAATGATTAAATCAACGTATGGCACCGGTTGTTTTGTGATGTTAAATACAGGAAAACAGGCGATACAGTCGCACCATCAATTATTAACGACAGTGGCGTATCGCATTAATGGTGAAGTCACTTATGCGTTAGAAGGATCTATTTTTTCTGCTGGCACTGGTATGCAGTGGATTATTAAAAATTTAAAATTAATGGCGACGCCTGAAGCATCTGAGGAACTCATTAAACATTGTGAAAGCACGCAAGGGGTTTATTTTGTGCCTGCTTTTACAGGCCTAGGTGCGCCGTATTGGGATCCGGATGCCAGAGCAGCTATTTTAGGCATTACGCGTGATACGCAAATTCCGCATATTGTCAGAGCGGCACTGGAAGCGGTGTGTTATCAAACGGTTGATTTAATTCGTGCGATAAAAGATGATTTTTCGGAAAATTTGCAGGTGTTGCGTGTCGATGGTGGAATGACGAAAAATAATTGGTTATTGCAGTTTTTGTCGGGCATGTTGAAGCTAAAAGTGATGCGACACAGTTGTATTGAAACATCAGCTTTAGGGGCCGGTTTATTAGCGGGTTTGGGTGTAGGTGTTTATAAAGATTTATCTGAAATTGCGGCGTTAATTTCGTTTGAAAAAACATTTATACCCGCGTTTTCGGATGAAACTATTGAAAAACATTATTTAGGATGGCAAAAAGCGGTAGGAAGAATAGTAACAAGAGGGCCTGTGTCTTAAATTGTTTAGAAACATGCACGAAATCTTGGCGTCCAAGTTATTTCGTACATGTTCCTTACCATGCATTAAAACGGGATATCATCATCAAAATCATTATTGGCTACGGCTGCTGTTGAGGCTTTGTTGGATCCAGCAGAAGGGGTACTTCGCTCATAATTATCAGACGGTTCAGTTGCTTGCCCTGCGCCGCGACTGTCTAACATTTGCATTTCATTGGCAATAATTTCTGTCGAATATTTTTCGACACCGTTTTTATCGGTATATTTGCTGGTGCGCAAACTGCCTTCGATGTAAACTTTCGAACCTTTACGCAAATATTGGGCTGCAATTTCGGCAAGACGATTAAAAAATACAACGCGATGCCATTCAGTGCGTTCTTGCATTTCTCCGGTTTGTTTGTCTTTCCAGCCTGAGCTTGTCGCAATATTAATTCTAACGATTTGCATATTGCTGCCGGGTGTTGTCCGTGTTTCCGGATCTGCACCTAAGTTACCCACTAAAATTACTTTATTAATACCACGTGCCATGCTCGTTTCCTCGTTAATTTTACCTTGAGCTAGATTACCCGCTCTTGTGCGCTTGCGCAATCCGTGTTTTTAAAAAAATTAACCCAAAAACAGAAATGCCATGTTCTTTAGTGAATGTATTGACAGCGTGTATCTTTCTGAAAAAACGTAATAATAAACGCAGCGATTAAAATAATGGGAAAAGCGATGAATGTCATCTTGTAAATATGGGGTGAAAAAAAGTGAATGCCATCTATTATTTTGCCATTCCAAAATAAATCTAAAATGAAACCGACAATGGGAATCATTAAAGCGCCAATTAAAACAGATGCCATATTTGCTATGCCCAATGCAATGCCTGTGAAGCGCCTGGCATTAATTTCTGATGCCATAGAATAGGAAACAACAATAGCAGCATTAAAAAATCCGTAACCGAATAAACAAAGGGTGGCCCATAAAGGTGATAAATTGCCGTAGATAACAGTTGTTAATAATGCAAGACAAAAAATAGTGCTGATTTTCATCACATAAACACGTGTTTTAAAGTAATCTGAAATCCAACCGAGAACGGGACAACCTATTGCAAGACCAATAAACATAATGCCTGTCTCATGACCTGCGGATGCTATTGAAATAGATTGATTAACACTTAAAAATGATGCACCCCATTGCTCGCCAAAGCACGCGCTTGGTGCATACAATAATCCAATAAACAAGCAATTTAGCCAATTTTGACTATTGGTTAGTATTGCTTTTAGCGCTGATGATAGGGTTTTTGTATTGGTATATTCAGGATCGTGTGGCAAGGTTTTATTCTGTTTTACAAAAATAAAAATACAAAAAAACAATAAAAGAAAAAATAGACTGAACCCGCTTATTGCCACTCTCCAACCCACTTTGTGATAAAGAAGGGCCATTGGACCTTGCCCAATCATGGCGCCTAGCATCCCCATTGCTTGCGTTGTTCCTGCTAATAATGCAAAACGTTCCGGGCCAAATTGCAGTGAAATTAACTTGAGTGTTCCGACAAAAGCAAATGCAGCACCAAACCCCATGAGCATACGGCTAAAATAACCCACGGCAATGCTGTGTGTGGTGGCAAAAATAAATGTGCTAAACGCACAAATTAAAACAGAGATCATTAATAATCGTTTTGGGCCAAAGCGATCAACTAAGATGCCAACGGGAATTTGCATGCCGATATAAATATAATAAAAATAACCTGAGAATAAGCCTATTGAAAATGCATTGGCATGAAATGTTCGCATTAACTCTGGTGTCAGTACGCTGGGTGACACACGGATCACATAGTCAACCAAAAAAAACAGCGCACCCAGAAACCAGGCGATGTATAGGTTTAATGTATTTTTATGCATTATTATGTCTCGTTCATTTTAGTTTAAATGGGTTTTTTCATTGAGGATGCAATGACAAGCCAAGTTAAAGCCAATGCACTGTTTGTAACAAAAACGCCTGCTATATTAGCGTGTGCAAACACCAATCCTCCAATGGATCCGCCAGCAAAAATTCCTAAAAATTGTGATGAAGAATAAATACCCATTGCAGCCCCTTTTCTTTCTGGTGGTGCGATTTTAGAAACCAAGGATGGTAATAATGCTTCTAATAAAGTAAATGCAGCAAAGAAAAGAAAGAGTAATACAAAGACACCCCCTTTAAAAAAGGGGGTCGGTATTGCGGCAGCAATATCGGGGGAATTTTTAGCAAACATGAAAAACAAACATTGCACTATAAAAATTGCAATGATCCCAGCAACAAACACCCCTTTAATTTTCTTTTTCTTTTCTGCGATAATAATAAATGGCAGTGCAAAGGCGAACCCCAGTATTAAAATAATTAAATATAAAATAATTTGCTGCCATTCTGTTAGCGATAATTGTTTTGTTAGAATAATGGGAATGACAATAAATAGTGCCGTTAAAATGGCATGCATCGAAAAAATGCCAAAATTCAAGCGTAATAATTGTCTATTGTGTAGTACAGCATTCACCCCCTTTGAAATTTGATTACCCCCTTTGAAAAAGGGGGGCGGCGAGTTGCACGGAGTGCAGCTCGCTGGGGGGATTTCTGGGATTTTCCACGCCGTCAACACAATGCCAATTAATGCTAATATCGCCGTCAACCAAAATATGCCCGATAAACGAAACCAATAATTAATCACAGGCCCTACGATCATCGCAACGGTAAAGGCTAATCCGATAGATAATCCAATAAAAGCCATCGCTTTACTGCGTGACTCAATAGGTGTGATATCCGCAACCGTTGCCAATACGGTGCTGCCAATTGCGCCTGTTCCTTGTAGTGCCCTGCCTAAAATTAAAAAATAAATAGAATGAGATAAAGCCGCAACAGCACTGCCGATGAAAAATAAAATCAATCCGATAAGGATGACAGGTTTTCTGCCGATATGATCAGACAGTATGCCAAACGGAATTTGTAAGCAGGCTTGTGTTAAGCCATAAATACCGAGCGTTAATCCAATTAATGTTGCCGTTGCGCCAGGAATATGTTCTGCATACACAGAAAAAACAGGCAAAATCATAAACAAGCCGAGCATGCGAAAGGACATAATGCCGGCAAGTACTGTTAGCGCAGTTTTATTCTTCAAGTTCTGTATTCCAAAATTTTTAGAGTATGAATTACAGACTTTTTTAAGACAAATTACAAGTGTTTTAATTCAGATACGCCAAATCGCTTTTTTCCGTTCTTGCGTATTCATAACAACCTAGTTTATAATACGTGAAATCGACAATTCACCTTTTGGCGTATTTCCATATGATTACAGATAATATCAAATTCATCGGCCGTGAAGCTGAATTACTTGTTTTACAAGACCTTTTGAAAAAAAAGACAGCCAGTATGGTTGTGATAAAAGGTAGACGTCGTATTGGCAAAACGCGTTTGATAGAAGAATTCTCACAAGGGAAACCTTTTTTACGTTTTGCGGGATTAGCGCCCAGTGAAGGTGTGACAGCGCAATCGCAACGAGATGAGTTTGCGGGCTCATTAGCACGTCAAACCGGTCTTCCTGATATTAAAACAGATGATTGGTCAACGCTGTTTACACTCCTAGCTGAAAAAGTGAAATCAGGACGACAAATTATCTTGTTTGATGAAATTACTTGGATGGCAGATGATGATGCCACTTTTTTAAGTAAGCTCAAAAATGCTTGGGAATTACTATATCAAAAAAATCCACAATTAATTTTAATACTGTGTGGATCAATTTCCGCGTGGATTGAAAAAAATATTTTAAGCAACACGGGTTACTTCGGGCGCATTTCAAAAAAAATAACGCTACGTGAATTGTCGCTGATGCATTGTAATCAATTGCTCAGTGTATTGGGATTTCGTCGTTCGTCCTATGAGAAATTTTTATATTTATCACTGACAGGCGGAATACCTTGGTATATTGAACTGATTAATTCAGCGCTTTCTGCGGCAGATAATATTAAATCATTGTGTTTTGATTCGGATGGTATTTTGGTTGATGAGCACCGTTATATTTTTCATGATTTATTTTCAAATCGCAGTGAGATATATGAAAAAATAACACGATTATTGTCGAGCAAAACGCTTGAGTATCAGGAAATAGCAGATGGTATTCATTATAAAAGCAGTGGGCTGCTGAGTGATTACTTAAATGAATTAATTGAGGCAGGATACATCAGCCGTAGTTTTTCATGGGAAATAAAAACAGGCAAAGAGAGAAAAATAAGTTTATATCGATTATCAGACAATTATTTACGATTTTATTATAAGTATATTCAGCCGAAATTAAACTTAATCCATAAGGGTCAATATCGGTCAGCATCGATTACATCATTACCCAGCTGGAATAGTATTGTTGGTTTTCAGTTTGAATCACTTGTTTTAAATAATCGTGAATTGATACAGAAAAAATTACGTTTGCTGCCAGAGGAAATTGTTGCGGATGATATTTATTATCAACGAAAAAATAAAAAACAAGCTGGTTGTCAAATTGATTATTTAATTCAGACACGTGTGAATACCTTGTTTGTGTGCGAAATTAAATTTTCACAGCATGAATTAAAGGTGCCTGTTATCCAGGAAGTGAAAGATAAAATTAAAAAGCTCAGTATCCCGAGAAATTTTGTTTGTATCCCCGTGCTGATTCATGTGAATGGTGTTTCTGAAGAGCTTGCTGATGCTAATTACTTTTTCGAATGCATTAATTTTTCGGAGTTTTTAACTTAGGTCAATCGTTCTTCTCTGTCATTGCTGTTTCATCTGATGCTCGCGAGTAATTTGTTTCAGACGCGAGTGGCGGCAGCTGGAGCTCAGGTTTTCGCGATGTCACCTTGTCATTCTCAACACTTCTGCAATTCCACCATCGCGCCAGGTAAATTTGCTTTTGCTTTTTTTGTTGTTTTGAATAAGTTGAAAAAAGCGCCAAATAATGAAGGTTGAGCCTGTTTTTTTGCTTTTGCTGCATTGTCAATTGCATGCTGAATTGCTTTTACTGCTGTTGAAAAGAATGTGAAGCATTTTACCGTAAAATCAAATTACCCGAAATAATAAAATTAATTGATGACAGTTTTTGCAGTTTGTTAATGAAAGCGGCAATTAAAAAATTAATCCAAAAAAGATTAAAGGAGCTTGAAGATGCGCTATCCGCTTAAGTTAGATGAAAATAGATTAAAAATTTTTCATGAGGGCAGGGCGCGTAGAATAGAAGTAGCGGAATTAAGCTACGATCTGAAAAAAGATAAATATGTTTTGACGTATAATGAACGTTATACAAAATTAAAAAATGCAATTGCCTTGGGGCCTACGTTATCACTTTTTCACCTGCGCCATTATTCAGAAAAAGGAAAAATGTTCCCGATATTTCTAGACCGCATCCCAGATCGACAAAATCCAGCCTATGCAGATTATTGTCGATCGCAAAATATTTCCATAGATGAAAAAAATCCTCTTATTTTATTGGGAACGATTGGAAGGCGTGGTCCTTCTACTTTTATTTTTGAGGCGGTTTATACGACTTCATTTTCGCCAGCAGATATTACGCAGTTTCGCGAACAATTAAATATAACTCAGTATGATTTTTCATCTGCTTTTGATATTAGTCGAGCAACATTGCAGCGC
Source organism: Gammaproteobacteria bacterium RIFCSPHIGHO2_12_FULL_38_11 (assembly GCA_001801515.1). The sequence continues at coordinate 13,485 of MGXX01000025.1, read as the reverse complement.
ATTGAAGCGGGTAAAAGTTTTGATTTGAGTATGTTAAAGCGCATTGAAATACTGCTAAGCTTTTCAGAAGTGGCATTGTGGCAGTTAAAGCAAACGGGTGGGTATGTGCATAGAAAAGTACTAACAAAATTACTCAATTATTTTGCAATGCATTAATATCCTATACTCTGCCAAACTGGTATACTCACGCCATTCTCACACTGACACGCAAACTGACACTGAGCTATGCAAATAAAACACATCTCCATGCGCGGCGTGCGCACCCATAATTTAAAAAACGTAAATGTCGATATTCCGCGCGATCAGCTGGTCGTTATTACTGGATTGTCCGGTTCGGGAAAATCATCGCTCGCATTTGATACGTTATATGCCGAAGGTCAGCGTCGCTATGTTGAATCTTTATCTTCGTATGCGCGGCAATTTTTATCGATGATGGATAAACCCGAAGTGGATACGATTGAAGGATTATCCCCCGCTATTTCTATTGAGCAAAAATCCGCATCACATAATCCGCGCTCTACTGTTGGCACAATCACAGAAATATACGATTATTTGCGATTATTATACGCACGTGTCGGTATGCCACGTTGCCCAGAACACCATAAAGATTTGAGTGCACAAACGGTTTCACATATGGTGGATACCGTTTTGGCATTGCCCGATGGTCTTGCTGTGATGTTGTTGTCACCCGTGGTCAGAGAACGTAAAGGCGAATTTATTCAGTTATTCGTAGAGTTAAAACAACAGGGATTTGTTAGGGCGCGAATTGATGGTGAAATAAAAGATTTAGATGATGTTGATAAATTAGATTTACGCAAAAAACACACAATTGAAGTAGTGGTTGATCGTATCAAAGTACGTTCGGATATTCAGCAACGATTGGCGGAATCATTTGAAACGGCGTTACGATTGTCGAATGGTTTGGCGTCAATTTCATACGCTGACACGGTTGCTATTTTCTCATCAAAATTTGCTTGCTCAGAATGCGGTTATTCACTCAATGAATGTGAACCCCGATTATTTTCTTTTAACAGTCCCATTGGTGCTTGCGAAACATGTGATGGTTTAGGCGTTGAACAATCGTTTGATCAAGATAAAATTTTACATAATCCTGCGTTATCGTTATCGCAAGGTGCGATTAATGGTTGGGATCGCCGTAATTATCACTATTATCAAATGTTAATGACCCTGGCTGATCATTTTAAATTTGATTTGGAAAAACCTTTTTCATTATTGCCTAAAAGAATTCAAACTATTATTTTATTTGGTTGTGAGGAAGAAATTAATTTTTCATTTGTTACCCACAAAGGGGCGAAAGTAGAACGTTCGCATCCATTTGAAGGCATTTTACCAAATTTAAAAAGACGCTATAAAGAAAGCGAATCGGAAGCGGTCCGTGATGAATTATCAAAATTAATGACCAAAAAACCGTGCTCATGCTGTTTGGGTACGCGTTTATGTTTATCAGCCAGAAATGTTTATATTGATGAAAAAACGTTGCCAGAAATTACGGCGATGTCGATCAAACAATCCCATGATTTTTTTACACATTTAAATTTAGTGGGCAATAAAAAAGAAATCGCCGATAAAATTTTAAAAGAGGTGTGCGCACGTTTGGGATTTTTATTGGATGTGGGATTAAATTATTTAACACTGCATCGCAGCGCAGATACTTTGTCCGGCGGTGAAGCACAGCGCATTCGATTAGCCAGTCAAATTGGCTCTGGATTAGTTGGTGTTATGTATATTTTAGATGAGCCATCCATTGGGTTACATCAACGTGATAATGTCCGTTTGTTAAAAACACTGGTTCATTTACGCGATTTAGGCAATACCGTGATTGTCGTGGAACATGATGAAGAAGCAATTTTGGCAGCTGATTATGTGATTGATGTCGGCCCAGGTGCTGGGAAATTGGGTGGTGAGATTATTGCTGCAGGTACACCAGATGATATTAAAAAATCAGAACGTTCTATTACAGGGCAGTATTTATCGGGAAAATCAAGCATAGAAATTCCGAAAAAAAGAATGGAAAATGTATGTCGCTCCTTTATCAAAATAATAAATGCACGTTGTCATAATTTAAAAAATGTCACGGTTGAAATTCCGCTTGGACTATTAACCTGTGTGACCGGTGTTTCCGGTTCTGGAAAATCCAGTTTGATTAATGACACGTTATATCCGATGGCAGCACACTTATTAAATAAAGCGGGTTTGCAGGATGTGGGGCCGCACGATGCAATTGAAGGTTTGGAAAAATGCGATAAAGTGGTTGATATCGATCAAAGCCCAATCGGTCGAACGCCACGTTCCAATCCTGCTACCTATACCGGTATTTTTACGCCGATCCGCGAATTATTTGCAGCTACGCAAGAATCGCGAACACGCGGGTATTCTCCTGGTCGATTCAGTTTTAATGTTACCGGTGGCAGATGTGAAGCGTGTGAAGGGGATGGCGTTATTAAAGTTGAAATGCATTTTCTAGCGGATGTTTATGTTATTTGCGATGAATGTCAAGGTAAACGCTATAATCGCGAAACACTTGAAATTAAATATAAGGGAAAAAATATTTACGAAGTCTTGCAGATGACGATTGACGAAGCGCATGAATTTTTTCAACCGGTTCCGATTATTGCGCGTAAATTACAAACGTTATTAGATGTTGGATTATCTTATATTGCATTAGGGCAAAGTGCGACAACTTTATCTGGTGGCGAAGCACAACGTGTGAAATTGGCGAAAGAGTTATCGCGGCGCGATACCGGAAACACGTTATATATTTTAGACGAACCAACAACAGGTTTGCATTTTCATGATATTGCACAATTATTAAAAGTATTAACGCGTTTGCGTGATCACGGGAATACTGTCATCGTGATTGAACATAATTTAGATGTGATTAAAGTTGCCGATTGGATTATTGATTTGGGTCCTGAAGGAGGAGATGGCGGTGGTGAAATTCTAGTGACGGGTACACCTGAAACAGTTGCAAAAAATCCACGATCATATACAGGGCAATTCTTGAAAAAGCTGCTTGAATAATACGCGCCCGGTAGGGGGGTGCGTGTGAATCTCGCAATATTCTCTGATTTAATCCCTTAATTCCTGTAAAAAAACACGGTACTGCGCTTTTGCTTAGAAAGCCGATAATCAACAGCTTGATTTTTCACGGGCTTCTTTTTTGACAGTAGGGTGATAATAAGTAATACTTAGTAACTTGTAGTATTACTTTGGGGTTAATTTATGGCAAAAAATCATCAAGTCTCAAAAGTGGTCAAACTCGATAGCAGCATTGCTGATCGATTGGAGCGTCTCGGTGAAATTAAAGATCGTTCACCGCATTGGCTAATGAAAGAGGCAATTGTTCATTATCTCGATGAAGAAGAATATAACGAACAGATTAATCGTGAAACATTGGCAAGCTGGGAAGAAATTAAGGAAGGAAAAATGGTGAGTCATGAGGCTATGGTTAAATGGCTTAATACTTGGGGAACTGATGAAGAAACTGATAGGCCACCATGCGAAGAATAATTTTTTCAGATAGCGCCACAAGCAATGTGTTGAGGCTGAGGCGTTTTCTTGCAAAAGAAAGTCCGGTTGCTGCAAAAAAAGCGGCAGCGCTTATTATGGACGCCGCCAATCACTTAATCGAAAATCCATTCATTGGCAAGCCAGTAAATAATATGCTGCATTATAGAGATTTACTAACGCGCTTTGGTGTAGGCGGCTATGTGCTTCGATATCGTGTTCACATGGAAATTATTTATATTGTGCATGTGCGACATTATCGAGAAGAAGATTTTAAATCTAAATAACCGTTTGTTTTTTATTAAGAGCGGGCTTATACTGACGTATACGAAGAATACAAAGTATACGAAAGGGGTAAATCATGACGCATTCACATTCTGAATTACCGGCAGTTACGTTAAGCGTGCGCGTTTCGCCAGAGATACGAGGTGAGCTTGAATCTTTAGCTGACGCAACAGGAAGAACAAAATCATTTTTGGTGGCTGAAGCGATTGCTGCTTATTTGGAAATAAATGCTTGGCAGATCAACGCGACGAAGAAAGTCCTTAAAAAAGCTAAAAGTAAAGAGGCAAAATTCATTCATCACGATAAAGTGAAAGAATGGTTATTAAGCTGGGGCACAAAAACAGAACGGAAGCGTCCAAAATGATCGTTGATTGGTTGGAAGAAGCGCTTGATGATTTAGAAGCGTTGCGGCAATACATTGCAGAAGAAAACGTAACGGCTGCAAATCGTATTGCTAAACGTATTATCAGCGCGGTTGATTTATTGTCCGAGCAACCTAATATTGGGCGGCATGGAAGGGTGTCTGGTACGCGAGAGCTTGTTATTTCAGAAACACCTTTTATTATTCCGTATTGTGTTGAAAAAAAAACCGTTCAAATTCTCAGAGTTTTTCATTCGGCGATGTTATGGCCGGAGGTTTAAATAATATTCACTTCTGTCATTAATTCAATTCCGTATTTTTCAAATACTGTTGCTTGAACGTGTTCGCTTAATTGTTTAATTTCATCGCCTGTGCCATTACCGTAATTGATCAGTACCAATGCTTGATGTTCATGCACGCCAACATTACCAAATCGTTTCCCTTTTAATCCACATTGTTCGATTAACCACCCAGCTGGAATTTTAATGTGTGCATTTTCCTCTGTAAAATGCGGCACAGTGGGATATTTTTTCTGAAGCAATAAAAATTGTTCTTCTGAAATAATCGGATTTTTAAAAAAACTACCTGCATTGCCAATGATTTTTGGATCAGGTAATTTTTCTCGTCGAATTTTAATAACCGCATCGCTGATGGCTTTAATTGATAACGGTTTATTTTTTATTAGTTCTTTAATAGCACCATATTCTGTGTGAAAATGTGGTTTTTTGTTTAAGCGTAATGTGACGTGCGTGATAATGACTTTATTTTTTAATGCGTGTTTGAAAATACTGTCGCGATAGCCGAATTCGCATTCGCTCATTGCCATTGAAATAAATACCCCCTTTGAAAAAGGGGGTCGGTTTTGCGGCAGCAAAACCGGGGGGATTTCCCATCCTTCAACTGAATACAATACATCTTTCAGCTCCACGCCATATGCACCAATATTTTGAATAGGGGCAGCGCCCATTGTGCCTGGAATAAGCGATAAATTTTCAATGCCGGCATAATTATTTTTAATGCAATATAAAACAATTTTATGCCAATTTTCACCAGCGCCAATTTTTAAAAAAACATGGTCAGCATTTTCGTTAATTTTTTCGATACCTGAAATAGCATTGTGTATCACTAGGCCATCAAAATCCCGTGTAAATAAAATATTGCTTCCACCGCCAAGTATCAGTTTTGGAATAGATTCCCATCGTGAATCAGCTAATAGCATTTTTAATGCTGAGACGGTGTGAATTGTGACAAAATAACGGGCATTGGTAATAATACCAAAGGTGTTGAGTGACTTGAGTGATTTATTTTCTTCAATTGTTGGGGTCATTGCTTTATCATTTGTTGTCATTATCACGGTATTTGTCCTAAGGATTTTAGCATGGTTAAACTTCAAAATGATCGTCTCATTAAAGCATTGTTGCGTGAACCTATCGATCGCACGCCGGTGTGGTTAATGCGACAAGCAGGACGCTACTTGCCAGAATATCGTGCACTACGTGCCAAAACAAAAGATTTTTTTACGTTTTGTCAAACACCTGAATTGGCATGTGAAGTGACATTGCAGCCTATTATTCGGTTTCCACTTGATGCGGCAATTATTTTTAGCGATATTTTAACGGTTCCTCTAGCGATGGGGTGTGATATTCAGATGCATGAAAATCGAGGTCCTTTTGCACCTAATCCCATTCGAGATCAACAGTTGATTGATCAATTAAATACAAATCACGCATTGGAAAAATTAAATTATGTAAGTGAAGCAATAAAACTAACCAAAAGAGAATTAAACAATAAAATCCCATTAATTGGTTTTGCTGGCAGTCCATGGACAGTGGCAACGTATATGGTTGAAGGACAGTCGAGTAAAACATTTGAAATCATTAAAAAAATGATGTTTTGTGATCCCATGTTATTACATCAGTTATTACAAAAATTGACAATGGTCACCATTGATTATATCAATGCGCAGATCAGCGCAGGTGCTGATGTGATTATGTTGTTTGATAGTTGGGGAGGCGTTTTATCACCGAATGAATATCAGCATTTTTCTCTACATTATATGCAGTTTATTGCGCAACATATAAAACGTGAACGCGATGGTAGAAAAATACCGCTAATATTTTTCAGTAAAGGTTGTGGATTATATTTAGAAACGATTGCAAACAGTGGTTGTGATGCGGTCGGTATAGATTGGACAATGGATTTGGCGATTGCAAAAAAGCAAGTGGGGAATCATGTGGCCTTGCAAGGTAATTTAGATCCCTGTATTTTATTGTCTGATCCTGGAAAAATTCAAATGGCGGTTAAAAATATTTTATCAGTTTATAAAAATGAAACTGGTTTCATATTTAATTTAGGGCACGGGATTTCAAAAGAAACGCCTGTGGAGAATGTGACGGCGTTGGTAAATTGTATAACGGCTCAAAGCTCAGAGCGCTAGTATATAGCACAGAAATGCGTCCGGAAGGATGCGTGTGGACATGGATCAAGACTCAATCAAGGAACATACAATGCCACAACGTCAACAACCCATTGAACAAAATAGCATTCACTTCACTTGGGTAGGCCCGATTAGTCCAGGCCACGATGACATCGGCCCCCTTTCAGCTGTTTCAAATACCATGACACAAATTAATTTTTGGTGCCTAGAAAAAAATATTCTTTATTATCGTGAATATTTCAAAAATAAAAATATAGTTGTCCGGTCAATTGAATCATTTATCAATGAAAAGAAAAAATACATAGGGCTTGATGAAAATTCTCTTAATATAAAAGCGCTGGCAAAGGAGACTGATATATTATTTGATACTGTTTTAAGAGCAAAAAACAGGGGAGACAGGCGCAGTTTTTTTACAGTAAAAGAAGCATTTGTTTTTTTTCTATTGGCAGCGGAAGGCGGTTTTGCACTCGATACCAATGTTATTTTTATAAAGAAATCATGCACGCTGCCAACGTATCCTAATAGCCGTGTGCCCGCTGTCCAATATCCTCTTGACGTTGAAAATATTCCATCTGATGAGTTGCAAAAATATATTGATGTGTGGGCGATGTATTCTACAAAAAATAATCCAGCGCACATGATGCATGCCTTAAGATATTATTTGGCAGAAGTAAATCGAATTGAAAATGAAGAAAAAACATTTTTAGGTGAAAAATATACCGAAGAATATAAGAAAAAAATTCTACATGTTGTTATTAAAGCGGTTATGTTACAACATGATGTAAATCGTGACGTGGGATATATTGCGGCAACGCGTCTTGGATCTAGCTTTCCTGTTAAAGTATTTGCTGATAGGGATGGTGGCATTAGCTTTGTGAAATTATATTTTAATACGCATGTTGCAGTGGATCGTGATCCCCAGTCTATTTTAATGAAGGCCGTTGTATTGGGAAAAGGTGAGGAAATAATAAATCTATTAAAAGAGGCTAAGCATGTTGAAAATATCAATGAAATATCAGAAACGGAATACTATAAAAATATTACTTTGCTCGGTGCTGCGGAATTTTATGGCCATACTGAAATAGCTGCCTTATTGAGAAAGCATGGAGCCGATACCAGTATTACCATGGAATTAAAGGAAAAATCCAAAGTTATTATCAATCCGGCGCGGTGTAATGCATCGCTTTATGCGCAACATGTTCCTAAAGGAATGATTTATGATGACACTTTACACCACAACAATCACTTTAATTTTGGTCACTGACCCACTTGGTAATATCCCCATTTTTTTATCAATTTTAAAAAATTATGATGCCAAAGCACAGCGACGTATTATTATTCGTGAAACGTTAATTGCCTTTTTTGTTTTATTGGTGTTTTTATTTTTTGGAAAATATATTATGCAGGGCTTGAATATTACAACCTCTGCTTTAAGTATTGCAGGCGCCATTGTTTTATTTTTAATTTCAATACAAATGATTTTTCCACCAGAACAGAAAGAAGAAAACTCTGAAACAGAAGAACCTTATATTGTGCCGCTTGCCATCCCGCTCATAACAGGGCCCTCGGCAATCGCTGTTGTCATGTTATTTGTTACGCGTGATCCTACGCATATGCATTTATTATTTTTAGCCGTGCTCATTTGCTTTGCCTTTTTTTTAACTGTGATGCTGTTATCGCGTCATTTAATGCGTTTATTTGGCAAGAGCGGATTGATTGCATTTGAAAGATTGATGGGGATGATATTAACGACAATTGCAGTGCAGATGTTTTTAAACGGCGTTGTTGCCTACCTACATTGATCCTAAGATCTGCGCATGGATAGCTGTTGACACAGGGCGACTGCTAATTTTTCGGTTTTATGATCTACGTCTAATGTAGGATTAAATTCAACAATATCGGCGCCGATTAATTTTGGATGATGCGCTATCAAATGAAATTCAGGTAGAAATTCTGCTGCGCGAATGCCTGAAGGTGCGCGTGTACCAACGCCAGGTGCATCTGCGGGGTCAAAACCATCAAGGTCAATGCTCACGCCAAAACAACTTGTGTTTTGAGTGACAATAGCGACAGATTGTTTAATCACTTCATGTATACCCATTGTATTAATGTCATCCATATAAAATATTTTCACGCCTAGTTTTCTTAATAATTTTTCTTCGCCAGCTTCATAACTGCGGATGCCGATTAATACGCAATTCTCAGGTTTTAATTTCGGTTTTGTTGATAGCAGGTGAGTTAATTTGGGTTCGCCATGCCCCAATAAAATAGCAAGTGGCATACCGTGAATATTTTGTGTTGGTGACGTTTGTGGGGTGTGTGAATCCATATGTGCATCAAACCAAATCAATCCGAGGGCATCATTAATTGTATTTGCAACGCCACTCCAGCTACCAATGGCTGCTGAATGATCGCCACCTAAGGTAATAAAAAAATGATGATTAAGAATAGACTGTTGACTGGAAAGGGCTAATGAAGTTGATAATTTTTCTACATCAGGTAAAGCTTGGTGTTGCTGTTTGCGTATTGCTATTTGCAGGGCAGGATGAAATTGTAACTGGGAGGCGAAATCAGTTTGCTTGAGGGCATTTTGTAGTACGTAGGCACCTTGCTCGCAGTCGGTATTCTGAGCAGCGTTGCCATAAGCATAGAGATTGATGTCGATTCGGGTACGCATTTTTACAGCTTAGCACGATTAGTTGGGAGTTGGGAGCGAGGTGTTAACACCTCGGGTGTTAACACCTCGCTCCCAACTCCCAAGTAACTATGCTAAAATCCTTCAAAATTTAACAAGCTAGAGAATGTATTTGTCAGGCAAACTTCTGAAATGGGCGAAACGGTGTTTTAATTCAGTTTCACCAGCCATCAATGCGGACGGATCAACGGTGATCGCCCGCGCGCATCATATTATTTCTCGCGATGCCATTAGCCCGAATGCACTACGCGTATTATATAAATTAAAAGACGCAGGTTATGCCGCATTTTTAGTCGGTGGGGGCGTGCGTGATATTTTATTAAAACGCAAACCCAAAGATTTTGATGTCGCAACGGATGCGCATCCTGAAGCAATCCGAAGTTTATTTCGTAACAGTCGAATTATTGGCAGACGTTTTCGATTAGCGCATGTTTTTTTTGGTACAGAAATTATTGAAGTGTCGACTTTTCGTGCCAATACGGCTGAAGAAACACGTACTGAAGAAACCGATATGTTGATGATTCACAGAGATAACACCTTTGGCACTATTGAAGAAGATGCGTGGCGTCGCGATTTTACAGTGAATGCCTTGTATTACAATATTGCTGATTTTAGTATTGTTGATTATATGAATGGTGTAAATGACTTAAAAAACCGTCTAATTCGCATCATTGGTGATCCAACGCAACGTTATCATGAAGATCCGGTGCGTATGTTGCGCGCAATTCGATTTGCAGCAAAATTAGATTTTGCTTTAGAAAAAGAAACTGAATCTGCATTGCGATCTTTGACACACCTATTGCGGCATGTGCCACCCTCGCGTTTATTTGATGAATGTTTGAAGTTATTTTTTGAAGGTAACGCGCAAGTTACGTATCAAAAATTATTACAATATGATTATATGCAGGTATTATTTCCACAAACAAATATTATTTTACAGAAAAATAAAAATAAAACGCACGAGAAATTAATTCAATTGGCGATGAATTCAACGGATGTGCGATTAAAAGAAAATCACAGCGTCAACCCCGCTTTTTTATTGGCTATTTTATTGTGGCCTGTTTTACAGGTTAAAATTGCACAAATGAAAGAGAAAAAAGTAAAATTTTATTTTCAATTACATCAATTTATTCATAACATTATGCAGATGCAATTGAAATCCATTATGATTCCAAAACGTTTTCAATATGCGATACAAACTATTTGGGTAATGCAATTTCAGTTAGAAAAACGCCGTAAAAGTCGCATTTTAGTTATTCTACATCATCGTTATTTTCGCGCTGCATTCGATTTCATGGGACTGCGTGTGCAAGCAGGTGAAATGTCATCTCAAATTTTTGATTGGTGGAAAGAATTTCAATTTAGTGATGAAGCAGCGCAAATAAAAATGATTGAAAAATTATAACAGCGCCGCGCGTGAAGCTTTATTTGAATGAAGGGCAGCGGAAGCGCCAGTGACCGCGTGATTTTATGACGATTTCTTACATAGCGCTTGGCAGTAACTTAAACAACCCTAAAAAACAGCTTAAACTCGCCTTGCACTTAATTAGCGAAATTTCCAACACGAGAATTACAACAAAATCTTCAGTACATGAAACAAAACCGCTGGGTCCGCAAAATCAGCCTAATTTCATGAACCAAGTGATTGCCGTTGAAACGCAGTTATCAGCCCATGAATTATTATATGCATTACAAGCCATTGAAAATTTGATGGGACGTGTACGTACTGTGCATTGGGGGCCGCGTATTATTGACTGTGATATACTTAGTTTTGGCGATGAAATAATTAATACAGATGATTTAATTGTTCCTCATCCAGAAATGTATAATCGTGATTTTGTCCTTGTTCCCCTAGCGGAGATTTTATGAAACGCATTGCTATTTACCCAGGTACCTTTGATCCCATTACATTGGGGCATGTCGATATTATTAAACGTGCAGCACATTTATTTGATGAGGTGGTTGTTGCTGTTGCCAGCAGCCCGCGTAAAAAACCTTTATTTACAGAAGAAAAACGATTGCAATGGAGTGTTAACAGTGTTGCAGAATTTCCAAATGTGCGCGCTATTTTAATGACAGGCTTGTTGACAGAGTTTGCTTATTCAGAACACGCGCAATATATTATTCGCGGTATTCGCACGGCAGAAGATGTGGATTATGAATTATCGATGGCGCATATGAATCAACAATTGTCAGAACATGAATTACAAACTTTATTTTTTCCCGCGGCCAATGAATATCGATTTATCTCAGCAACGATGGTGCGTGAAATTATGGCATTAAATGGAGACGTTTCAGCATTTGTGCCTGAGTGTGTTCCTAACCATTTCTACGCGAGTAAATAATGGCCTTATTAATAACCGAAGAATGCATTAACTGCGACGTTTGTGAACCAGAATGCCCGAACGATGCTATTTTTCAAGGTGAAAGCATTTATGAAATCGACCCAAACAAATGCACAGAATGCGTTGGTCATTTTGATGAGCCGCAGTGTCGACAAGTCTGTCCTGTTGATTGTATTCCATTGGCGTTTTACGAATCGAAAGACACCTTACTAAAAAAATATGAACGTTTAACTAAAAAGACCTAATCAAAACACCATGCTCTTTTCATAATCTAACACCGAAAACACCATTGTATTTTATTGAGTTAATAAGTAAATAAGGTATACTTACAATAACATGAGGGTGTTGTTATGTACCGACTAGCATTAAATTACATGAAAAATCAATGGATTGAGAGTTCAGATCGTAAGCCATTGGTGATACGCGGTGCAAGACAAGTGGGTAAAACTTGGCTTGTACGTGAATTGGCAAAAATTCAGGAAAAAACCTTAATTGAAATCAATTTTGAAGACACGCCTGACATTGTTTCACTTTTTGAATCGAATGATCCGCATGAAATTCTGTTGCAATTGAGTGTTAGAAATCGCCGTCCGATTGATATTGCAACTAGCTTATTATTTTTAGATGAAATTCAAGCAGCCCCCGAGATACTTGCCAAATTACGTTGGTTTTTGGAAAAACTGCCGGCATTACCGGTTGTTGCAACCGGTTCACTGCTCGAATTTGTTTTGGCAAAACACAGTTTCAGTATGCCAGTGGGACGCATTGAGTATTTGCATCTTGAACCATTATCGTTTGAAGAATTTTTATTAGCGCAAAATGAGCAAACTACTTTTGATTATTTACGGCAAATTTCTTTTTCTCAAAAAATCCCGCTCATATTGCACAAACAATTATTAACGCAATTTAGAGAGTATCTGTTTGTTGGTGGATTACCAGCGGCTGTATCAAGTTGGGTTGTTAATCGAGATTGGTCGGCGGTGAATCGCGTGCATCAAAATTTATTGACAACCTATCGGGATGATTTTTCAAAATACCATGGTCGCATGGATGTGATGCGTTTAGATGAAACAATATTATCTGTGCCAAAAATGCTGGGTGAAAAATTTATTTATAGTCATGTTAATTCATCAGTGCAATCAAGCACAATTAAAAATGCACTGGATTTGTTGCATAAAGCACGTCTTTGTCATTCTGTTCGTTCTGTCAATGCGAATGGCGTCCCCTTGGCTTCTGAAATAAAAGAAAAATATTTCAAAGAAATTGTACTTGATGTGGGATTATGTAACGCGATGTTGGGTGTTGATTTGAGCGATATATTAAATACTTCTGAATTAACATTAATTCATTCTGGTGGATTAGCAGAACAGGTTACGGGGCAATTATTGAGAACTATTTTTCCATTTTATGTTCAGCCTGAATTATTTTATTGGGTACGTGAAGAAAAAAATGCCAATGCTGAAATAGATTATATAATTCAGCATCGCGATAAAATAATTCCAATTGAAGTGAAGGCGGGGACAACGGGAAGTTTAAAATCATTGCATTATTTTATGGGATTGAAAAAATTACCGCTCGCTGTGCGGTTTAATTCTGATGTGCTGAGTGAAACACAAATTTCTGTGAAACAGGGAAATGAAAGCATTCAATATAAGTTGTTATCATTGCCATTGTATTTAATCGGACAAATTTCGCGATTGTTATCATAGGAACAATGACAGGAAATAACTTGGGCAATTGATCATCCAATATGACGCGATCTTGGACGCTCAGTTGTCCAAGTTATTGTGTGCCGCAGGCACACACTCAAGGAAGATTAACACAAGGAGGATGT
>MGXX01000024.1:14995-17535 GCA_001801515.1 Gammaproteobacteria bacterium RIFCSPHIGHO2_12_FULL_38_11 | reverse complement strand
TATCTGGATGGTGAAATGCCAGCAGCATTAATGCAGGAAAGACTGCGAGCATTGATTGGCAGCAAAGGTGAAATACCAAAAGCACCTTTTCAGTTGCTCACGCCTGACTTGCAGAAAGGATCAATGCCAGATCTTGCTACGTATCAAGGACAAGAAACGCTGGAGCCATATTTAAAAGGAATTGGACTCATCATTGTCGATAACATCTCTACACTTTGCCGCAACAGCAAAGAAAACGAAGCCGACTCCTGGCTGCCCGTGCAACATTGGGCACTGAATCAGCGCGCAGCAGGAAGGTCTGTTTTATTCATTCACCATGCAGGCAAAGGCGGACATCAACGCGGCACCAGCAAACGGGAAGATGTTTTGGATACCGTGATCTCGCTGAAACGACCAGAAGATTACAATCCGAAAGATGGAGCAGTCTTTCAAATCCACTTTGAAAAAGCGCGCGGATTTTTGGGAGATGATGCAGGCGGTTTTGAGGCGCAATTAATCATCAATGAGAACAAACATGAGTGGGTTACCCGCCCTATTCAAAGCTCAACTTACGAACAAGTTATTGACCTGAAAAAACAAGGGCTCAAACAAAAGGAGATTGCTGAAAAGATGAATCTTGATAAATCAGGAGTCAGTCGTTACATCAAAACAGCTCATCAGGAAGGCAGAGTCCAATAACTGCGACAGACAGTTGCACGGTTGCAGTGCTTAAGCACCGCAACCGCGCAACTTTCATCAGAAAATTATACGCGACCCTCTACCAACCCCTATACACAAAATACAGGAGATCAACATCTTCTAAAGCCACAACCACGCAGGTTAGAGCGGCACTCTGGTGCCTGACCACCCTATCACATCGACAAACGAAGATAAGGTGGTCAGGCACCAGAGTGCCGAAGCAGGACCAATGGAAAAATCATGTGAAATCTTAAAAGAAAAAAGAGGTTTAAATATGAAGATGACCAAACGTGATATAGCAATTATGGAGTTTATTCATGAATTCTGGTTTTGTGAAATTACTCAGATAGAGCAAAAATTTGGGTTAAAGAAACCGAGGTCATATCAGATCATGCAGCGATTAGTGAGAGAAAAGCTTGTCATCCATGAAAGGGTATTTCATGGGCGCAATGGAATTTTTTATCTTAGCAGACTGGGTGCAAGTCATTTTGATTTACCAGCGATGACGAATGTACCGATAGCGATTTACGATCATCAGCTTGCAATTATAGATATGTATTTCAAGTTAATGCATCTCTATCCAGAAGCACAATGGGTTAGCGAACGTAAACTGATACGTGACAGATTTGCCAAGGGCATTGGCAGCATCGGACATGTCGCTGACGGGTTATTGGTATTTCCTGATGACAAGCAGATAGCGATTGAAGTGGAATTAACAATGAAGGGCAAACTGCGGCTCGAAAAGATTTTCAAAGCATATGCGGGGCAGTTTCAGATAAAGGAGATCTGGTATTTCTGCTCGCCGGAAATCGTATCGAAAATGCAGAAGGCGGCGGAGGGAAGATCGTACATCAAGATTCATGGGCTGAGGAGTTAGTTGCCGGCAGGTGTGTCAAAACTCTCGTAATATAACGGAAATCGATATATTGGCGGAGTTTTGACACAATCTATCACCTATGAATCTGTAATAACATTATGTTTATACTGGAATAGTGTTAATAAATTCGTAATATAACGAAAATCGATATATTATAGAAGTTTCAACACAAGATAAAACACTATGAAAGCCCTGGAGTTTATCAACAAGCTCAGAAGCATTGGACGCCACTCCTTCAGCGCCGAAGAAGCGATGACCGCCCTTGAGCTAAGTAAGCTTGCCACACTAAATGCCCTGAAACGGTTAAAAGACAATAAACTTATAGTGAGCCCCGCAAGAGGCTTTTACTTGATAGTGCCACCCGAATATCAAGTGCTTGGATGCTTACCTGCTGATAAATTTGTTCCAGAGTTAATGGCTCATTTCGGTCAGCCATATTATGTTGGATTCTTAAGTGCTGCTCAATTTTATGGTGCAGCCCACCAAAGACCACAAAGATTCCAAGTTGTCACCACGAAAAACCGCCCGCCCATACATTGCGGGCGTATTTATATTGAATTTATCGCAAACAAAGATGCAGCTATTTATCCAACAAGGAAATTCAACACCTCGACCGGAACAATTACCGTTGCAACACCTGAAGTAGTAGCGGCAGATATTGTAACTGCACCTCAACATGCCGCTGGAATAAGTAACGTAGCGACGATTTTAGTTGATCTAGCCGAAAACATTGATATAAATAAGTTAAAAGATTTAGCAGAAATAAATCCGGAATTATTTTGGGTACAAAGGCTTGGTTACTTATATGATTTTCTTGAATTCAGTAAGCTTGCTAATGGAATTGCTAAAATCATTAGTAATAAAAAACTGCATTGGGCGCGCCTAGTTTCAAATGCACGCTACAAGCCCCTTCAGCGTAATAAAAAATGGGGCATTATCGTAAACACAAAAGTGGAGCCGGATGAATGATACCTATAGCACAAAT
>MGXX01000024.1:12176-14942 GCA_001801515.1 Gammaproteobacteria bacterium RIFCSPHIGHO2_12_FULL_38_11 | reverse complement strand
ATTTAATTCTATAAAGAATGCTCGTGGAGATTTTCTCAGACCCATTTCTAAATAGCGAATTGGCATTTCGTGGCGGGACAGCATTACATAAGCTATTTATTTCTCCCGCAGCTCGTTATAGTGAAGATATCGATCTGGTGAGAACTTCCAATGGACCAATTAAGGCTATTGTTGATACTCTAAGAAAACAACTTGAACCGTGGCTAGGGAAACCTCAATCCACCCAGACGAAGCAAAGCTTCAAACTTATTTTTTAT
This sequence comes from Gammaproteobacteria bacterium RIFCSPHIGHO2_12_FULL_38_11, assembly GCA_001801515.1. The sequence continues at coordinate 14,685 of MGXX01000024.1, read as the reverse complement.
TTTAGTCCTGAATCCTCACAAGCAAGCAGACAACGTATTAAAATCGAGATAAACATCCTAGAAACATTTTCTGTACTTGATCGCCTCCCAAAGAAATTTTCTGTCGAGTCAGATTGGTTTAGTGGCGAAACTGAAATAAATACATTTCAACTTGAAGAACTTCTTGCCACCAAATTACGCGCACTTTATCAACGATCAAAGGGACGTGATGTATTTGACTTGTGGCTAGCCATCAAGCAAACCGAGTTTGACATCCCGAGAACTATCCAGATTTTTGGGAAATATATGAATAGAGGCGGTACACCTGTTACACGTGAGTTATTTGAGAAGAATCTTGATTTGAAGCTGAAAGAACATACCTTTTTGGATGACATAGGGGCACTACTATCACCTGAATTGAAACAATCTCATTCTAGTGTAATAGATGCCGAAAATGAAAGCACCCTCATCACCGAAAATGGAGAACGAATCACAACAGAAGGATGGAATCTTGTTGATGCTGCGACCGAAATTAAAAATAAACTGCTGGTGCATTTATCCTGACTAATTGGGATTTGATCCCATGTGAAAAGTTTTTAATACCCACTACTCGTTTTGTGCATCTTATTCAGCTAATGAATGTTCAGTAGTAATTTTTTTAATTATTTGGGCATAAAGATCTTTGCGTACAGTCCGATGCAATTCGATAATTCGACAAATGAATTTAGCTGATGGGCTGGTGTTAAGACCAGTAGCTATATCGTATATGACATCTTCAGGCATTTGGGTATAACAAGCGATCCCAGGCAATGTATATTCTTCCGATGTTAAAATATCGTTAATCACACATCGGGCAAAATTATCTTCCAGCATATCCTCCTCCTTTTGATGAGAACCTTTAATTAAACGAAAAAAATCCTTATTTTGATCTCGATAAATTGTTCTTACCCCCTCATATAGCTGCAGAAATATCTCTGCTTCAAGAATAAGAATTTCATGTCGAGAAAGTTTTGACAGGTCTATACCTGCCACACTGCAAAGTGATTCTGTTGCTGACATTTTGACCTTATAACCCCCTATCATTGATTTCCTATATTCCACGAAACATATAACAACATTGTTATTGATACAACACATATTTGTTATTTAATGGATTAGTTTAAGTAAATTATTTGGATATTCTTTCTTGAAATAACATTTCAGAAGTATTATTGTTACGACTTGTGTCACCGTTGCTTTTTTTCGTTTTAAAAAAATAAAAAAGGTTAGCATATATATTGAACACTATTACGGCATTTGAAATTAACGAAATTCAGCTAAAGAAGCTATCCAAGAATTTAAGACTACTTCTCGATAAGCGTCGCATGACAGAGAGCGAGGTTGCGCAATCCCTCAACATTCCAGTTATGACTGTAAGACGGCTCGTCTCTGGAGAAACTACTGACCCGCGCATTTCTACGCTAAAACTGATAGCGGATTTCTTTAACGTTGGCATTGACTCATTAATCGAAGATAACCATCTCAATACAATAACCTTGATGAAAAAAAGCATGCCTCAATTTGTTCCCGTATTGGATTGGAAATTGGCAACAAGCATTAAATCGATTAATGATCTTGATTTGACATTATGGAAGGACTGGCAACCTATAGTATTAGGCACTCAATCTCCATTCAGTCATGAGACTTTTGCCCTCGAAAGCAGACCTTCTATGCATCCACGGTTTCCATTGGGAACAATGTTTATCATCGACCCCAATGAAACACCAACTGATGGCGATGTTATTCTGGTTAAAATGAAAAAAGATGGGGACTTGTCGCTTAGAGAATTAATCATTGACCCTCCAAAATGGCAATTGCAGCCTATTATATCGGGATCTGAAACTCTTTTTTATGATAACAGTAACCACGAAATCGCTGGCGTCATTATTTTAACGATGCTTCACGCAAGAAAAAATAAAAAGGCTGGCTAACAGAATAATATAAAACGCAAAAACCCTCAAAAAAAGAGACACTATAATGTCCGGTAAAAAAAATGCAGCAATGGCTGCCCCACTTTCGTTTGAATCAACATTACATTTCAAGTATTTTTTTATTATTTTAACCCTGTTCACTGCAACATGGCTTATCTCAAATATTTCGGCTGTAAAACTAGTTTCTATTTTTGGAATCACCCTGACTGGTGGTTTTATCATTTTTCCATTTACCGCTATGCTAAGCATCATTATTGTTGAAGTCTATGGGTATAAAAATGCCCGCCAAGCAATTTGGTCTGGGTTTATTTTAAATCTGACGTTCGTGTTTTTTATAAATTTAGTGGGTATCGTACCTTCATCGCCACATTGGACTCTTGCAAAACAATTCAATAATATACTACTCCCAGAGACGCGTATCATTTTCGCTTCTTTAGCAAGTTTCTTACTCTCGGATTTTTCAAACAGTTATTTCATGGCAAAAATGAAATTAAGGAATCATGGAAAATCCCTGATTAAGAGAGTTTTAATTTCGTCCGGATTAGCACTTTCCATAGATA
>MGXX01000024.1:7664-12156 GCA_001801515.1 Gammaproteobacteria bacterium RIFCSPHIGHO2_12_FULL_38_11 | reverse complement strand
GCATTTTATGGCGCAATGCCAACAATCATTCTGGTTAAATTGATGGCCGCTGCCTATATCAAAAAGATTACATGCCAAATAATTTTATTCCCTTTTATTCTGTACGCAATAACCCTATTAAAAAAATGGGAAAATATTGATATTTATGACATTGACACAAAATTCAATCCATTTTCAATTGATAATGTTTACTCAATTAGCTCAATAGGTAAATTTCATGCTGAAAAAAGCAAATACGATTTCCCTGAAAATCTTGTGCATATAACCTAGGTAAAAATGTGTTGGCAATGATGTCATATAAAATAATAAAATCGCTGATCTATAGCCTTTCAGAATTCATTATCTCCCAAATAACAAATGGCAGAATTCCTCTTTGCAGTATCGAGGAAATCGATCTTACACACAGAACTGTCGCTATTCATTGTAAAGGTGTTAGGGTACCGATAAAGCTAACATTTGACGAAGTCATAAATGATTATATGATTCTGTCAAACCTATCGCCAAAGCATGCTTCATGGGTAGGTTATTATTATGGGAAATATTATACCGACTTAATTAGCCAAAATACGGGCCATCATGATTCATTAAATTTCGATTTTTCAACGAATGCCTCATCGGGTAAATTGAATATTTTAATGCTAGCCAGAAACAGTGATTTAATTTATCTTGATAAAAATGATAAGTCACACATAATTTCACCCATCAAAGTTGTTACTCAAGAAAATTTAATTGCAGGGTTCGATCCAATCCAGGCATGTTATATAGGAATTCTAGCTGGAACATCACGGTCAAAAAAACGAAAGAATGAATCGCATACATCACTGCACAATGTACAACTAACCTTAGTGAAATAATATTTATCTAGCAATTAAATTCTGCAAATTGATTTTGCCCTAGGTTCATACGTATATATGACTTCAGTGAACTGCCCAACACCATCACATCTGCCAAGCTTTAATATAAATTTATCTCTTACTGGTTTATAAGAACTGGAATATTGATCAACACTCATTTCATATTCAGTATTTTTTGTATTGATCAAAGTCATATGAGGGTCAAATAATTTTTTGGCAGGTTGATTGATAATATTTGTTATTTTTCCATGCATTTCATGCAATGCATCCACATTATTTGGTAATAATGAAACCCAATAGATATGATTATCGAATGTCAGACAACTAAATTCCTCGAACATAAGATCAATTGGGTCTTCTCTCCATTGTTCGCATACCTTATTCCAAATACTATCAATTTCATCATCTTCTATTTCAAACTGGCACAAGGTGACATGAGGTAACGATTTTTCATTCAATATATATTTATCAGCAAGATCACTAAACACATGCGAAAGCTTTACAACCTCATCGTTTATCGTCATTGGCATTAATGCTAAGTTATATTTATTTTTCATCTGTAAAACTCTCTTTCAAAGTGAAACGCTGACTATTTTTTAACAGCAACAGCACCCACACTCTCCCTACCGTCCAATAATAAATCCTCTGGAAACTGCCCTGCTCTATTGATATAAGATGATTGTTCGATATCAAACAATCCGGATCGATTTATTGTGCGATCAATTACGACTTTACTCATAAAATTCATCAATGTTGGCAGCGTTGCTGCATATCCACTATTTTCATATTCGGATTGGTTAGTAATTTCACCCGGCCATTCGACTCCTTGAGCCACTCGTTTTTCATATTCTGGAATGAAGCGCTGCCAATTTTTCAAATACGGCGTTTCGCAAACAATAAATAACTTTCCGCCAGGTTTTAACAGTTCTCCCATTTGCCTGATAGATTTCTCAATTATCTCACCCTTGAAAAAATGCAAAACACGGCAAATTAAAATCGCATCAAATGAATTTTTTGGCAATCCAGATAATTCATCTGGAAATGATCCCGGCACAAACACTAGTTTATTGCTATCGCCCGTACTCGCATCTCGATTATAACCATGACCATCATGGTATCTATTACAGACAACAGCGAGATTGTTTGGATCAATGTCGTTACAATACACAGTAGCGCCAAGTGACAGCGCTTGCAGTGAAGCCGCGCCAAATGCAGCACCAACCTCCAATACTTTTCCGTCACGCGTAGCAACATCTGCTACATATGAAAGAAATTTTTTAGAGTAAGGGTCACAAGGAATTGTTGTGAAACCACCAATTGGGTTATTTGTTTTAATCAATTTCCCTTCAGACTCTTTCCCAGCAGGTAGTGCTACATTTTTTATTGTAGTATTGTCTACGATGATTTGATTTACATTATCAGTTTCAATGTTTGAATCTATATCTAGTTCCTGAATATCAATCTGGCTACTGCCAGATAATTTAAACTGATTACATATGGCATCAATTTTCTGCTGATATGAAAGCAAAAATAATAAAGTTGGAGTGCCGTAATGATTTTTCCATCGATTCGATCTAAGTTGAAGGAATGCTTTCCTAATCGCACTATCTTTAGAAAGAGCCTTATAAAACCCTTCAAATAAAATGGTCGCTTTTGTCATTTTATAAAATAATCTGGGATTATCTTCCGCCAAGATCATTTTCATTGCTTGAATTAAACAATGCGCTACTGCCGACTCTTTAATTTCTTCATCACTGGTAATTGCAGACACAATAGAATTGTACAAATCTAATTCGTTCATTTTTGAACCTGTAATTATTATTCTTCTGATGTGGATTGTATTTGTCTGCCACCTTTTTTTCTATCTTATTCACATAAATCACAGCATATGCCTTCTAAAAGTTGGTGTAATTCCTGTGTAATCATGCCAAGAAAAGCAGGGAAAAATGGGGTATTTCACAGATATAGCGAGAACAAGGAAAGAGATTAAATATCAGTTAAAATAACTACTTAGAATAATCCAGAAACCCGTAGAATGATGATCGTACCTCCTCATAATCCTTTGGTCCTAGGTTCAAGTCCTAGTGGGCCCAAATAAAATCAATATGGTTACAACGCATTTTCAACTGATCAAAAAGTTGTTCGTGAGTTTTTCGTGAATCTCGTGAAATAACCTCCCCTGCTCCCACTTTATTGTACTGTTGTGCCGCTAATAAACCACCTATCCGCGGCACAACAGCACAACATCTCACAATCCATCATATAAACAATTAGTTACATTCTATATTTTCGATAGTTTCGCTCGTTTCGTTTATTTCGGATAATATGCTATACTTTAATTATGGAATTCCAACTCACAGGTGATTTATGACTGAAACAATCATGCCCACTAAAAAAGAAACTGCGCTTGCAGAACAATCTATCAAGACGCTTGTCTCATACATAAAAACGACAAAGCATCCTGCTTTTGAACTTTTAAATAAAGGACATCAAGGTAAGCAGATTGTCATTCCTGATTCAGCCTTGCGTTTACTTGTGACCATTTTAACTCAAATGGCTAAAGGCAATGCCGTAACACTCATACCCGTTCATGCTGAATTAACTACACAGGAAGCAGCGGACATGTTAAATGTCTCGCGCCCATATCTCGTGGAACTGTTAGAGCAAGGTAAAATACCATTTCGCAAAGTTGGTACAAGACGCCGCATATTTGCAAATGATGTTTTACATTACAAAGAGCGAATTGATAAAGCGCGCCTAAAAACATTGGAAGAATTATCTGAGCAAGCTCAAGATCTAGATATGGAAAATTAATTTGGCAAATTTCATCGCATTATACGACTCATGCGTTTTATATCCATGGCCGTTACGACAATTACTAATGTATCTTGCCCTTACCGATTTATATCGCGCTAAATGGACAAACGCCATCCATGACGAGTGGATACGAAATGTTCTGGCTAGGCGCACTGATCTAACACAAGATCAATTAGAACGAACAAAAAAATTAATGAATGAAAACGTTCGCGATTGTTTAGTTGAGAATTATGAACAACTCATACCTGCGCTTACATTACCAGATCCAAATGACAGGCATGTATTAGCAGCAGCAATACGTTCATCTGCTTCAGTGATAGTCACTTTCAATTTAAAAGATTTCCCAGAAAAGAATTTGAAGAAATATGGGATAGAAGCTCAACATCCAGATAACTTTATTATGCATTTATTAGATTTATCTTCCGATTCTGTTTGCAATGCAATCCGAACATTACGAAGCGGTCTTAAAAAGCCGCCCCTTACTGCAAACGAATATCTGCAAAGCTTACAACGTCAATCATTACCGATGACCGTCGAAGCGCTTCACAAGTGTATTGACCGGATATAAAAATGAACTTGGCAATGCTGAACAAGAGAAAAGTGGATTACCTTTCTATATCTGTAATGACACCACCCTACCTCCGCCCCCGCAAAGCATGCGGGGGCATGAGAATGATGCGGGCTTTACTTGCCAGGAATACGTGGACCAGAAGACGGTTTGATGCCTTCGGTTTTAGTGATGGCATCATTGCAGAGTTGGTAAAGTCTTCCATATCTTGATGTCGGATTAGATTGTAGTGAGTATTTTTCCAAGTCAGCTA
>MGXX01000024.1:5206-7651 GCA_001801515.1 Gammaproteobacteria bacterium RIFCSPHIGHO2_12_FULL_38_11 | reverse complement strand
TAAAGTTTCAAGGATGAGCAGCCTCATTCCTTTCTCTCTTTGTATTTTTTCTTCTTTACTTAGACATTCTCCCCAGTTAGCCATTTCGGGATTGGGTCCGCTGTTCAGATACCGTTTGAATGCTGCAACCGCACGTTGATCTTCGGTTAGTTTGATGGGTTTGCATGTATTTGCGTAGTCTACGATCATTTTGCTCAAGACTGCTACTACCTTTTGCTGTGAAGGTCGATTCTGAACGTCAGAGAGGTCGTTCATTCTTCGCATCAGCTCAAAACACAACATAAATTTGACCTGGAAATCTTTGTTATCTTTGAATGTTTCTGATTTTTGGGCATTGATGAATGTATTAATTTTCTCGTAACTATACGGCTGCTCAATTCCAGCTGCGGCAAACAAAGTATCTGTGTCAGTGTCACGGATTGCGCGGACAAATAAGAAAGGTGTCTTATTTGCTTCGGGAGCTAATTGATCAGCGAGTTGTTGGAATGTAAGACGATTAGTCGACATAAAATTTTACCCCTCAAGATTTGTTATTGTAATTATTCTTTACAAGGCTATCGCGCAGGGGATGATAGCAAATCATGATACGTGTTGCTATCGCTGAATCGCTACAATAAAGGCATCAGGCACATGCCATAAGACCATAGGACTAACAGTCCTATGGTGACATTTTCCAACGCAAAAACCAGCTAAATTCAGCGAAAATCCCTTCGTGAATTTTTCGTGAATGAGTTATGCTTCGTTGTGCTTCGTGATGCTTTTGCCATGGTCGTCCAGTCGGTTGATGTTAATATTAATCAATGGCTTATGATTATGAAATTTGTACTAAGAACATCTCATAATCCTTTGGTCCTAGGTTCAAGTCCTAGTGGGCCCATTAAGAATCATATAGTTACAGCATTTTTTCGATTGGTAAAAAAAGCGTTCGTGAGATTCTCGTGATTTACTCGTGACTTTTATCCTCTGCTCTTGCATATCCATCTCAGACAGCTGATTATATTAGATAATTTTCTCCAACTTTATATGATGAAACCTTACATGCCGATCCCAAACTGCTATAATTACTGTATGAAAATAAAATCATTGATAGAAACCAACCCATATCTAAAAGACGCTGTCATGAGACAGATGCTTATTGATCGCTCTGTGAAAACATCAGGTGGTGTCGAAGGTATAAAAGTGGCTGACCTCGATAAAAGCAGTCACATTGAGATCCCACGCAGAGAAGGCAAAAAAATATATAAGCGCGTTAAACGGACTGCTGCAGCAAAGTAGAAAATATATTCTGCATTGGCAAATAATTCTTTTCCTTAAACCCCACATGAATTGCTTCAATATATTGCTCAAAGCCTTCCGGGTTTTCTATTTGATCGATTGCCAGGTAATTTAAAGGCGGCATATTGGCTTGCACAGCCATTAAGTCTGACAACAGCCGCGCAGCTCTGCCATTACCTTCACGAAAGGGATGAATTATAATTAGCTCCACATGAACAACACCTAATGCATAAGCTAATTCAGCATCAGAAAAATGACAAGGTGTATATTTTTTCAAATAATTCTTTTCTAAATCAGACATCAATTTTTCAATTTGTGATGGCGCAGCAAATAGAAATCCACTTTTATCCATCGTCACGGTTCTATATTTTCCTGCCATTGGGTAGACATCACCCAACCAGAGTTCATGAATATTGCATACATCCTCAGCATTAAATTGGTGATCTGAGCCATAGAAGCTCATTAACTCCAATTCGGTTCGCTTCAATTCCCTTTGTTCAATCTCGTCCATGATCGCTTTCGATTTGATAGCCAGATAATTTTTGATTACTTCATTATTTGAATCTGGCTCATAGTCTTCATCAGAAGGAATGGAATATCGTCCAGAATATTTAGATGCCATATTTTATCCTTTCAAACACTTTCAATAAATGTATTTTAATGATGATAATTTTTTCGATATGCAACCAATAATACTCCATAAATCATTGGTCAGTAAAAAATAATTCGAACCTATTATCAAGAGAATGCGCTACATCCTTGATTACACCATCAGATTCATGCAGATCCCGAAGTGAATAACCAACAGTGATATGTGGATAATAATGATCAGGATCCCATGCTTGTCTTGTGCCGCCATTGGCCAAATATTCTTGATAGATTTGCCGGCGAATATTGAGCAAATTTTCTGAATGTAAAATTATAAAATACGTCTCTTCTGATTTGCCATTAATCTTAATAGCACCTCTGCCAATGCCGTGAATAGTGATATAGAGGAGTATGTAATTTCATCATCACCTCACCTTGATATCGTATTTATCACTCCAGGTTGGGTTAGTTAATTCCCAGATTTTATCTATCTTGCCATCTTTCATCTGAAATATGGCTAACACTTGAAATTCCTGAATTTTCCCGTTTTTATTGACCAGCTTCATCCACATGCGAGACACC
>MGXX01000024.1:4888-5087 GCA_001801515.1 Gammaproteobacteria bacterium RIFCSPHIGHO2_12_FULL_38_11 | reverse complement strand
CTGACGCACTTAACATAAACCATAGCATTAAAAATTTTTTCATCGCTTACCTCGTTATCGACTTTGTCTTGTTGCCGCCAGCACAATTTCCCTGACACAAATTGATTGCGGCTGTTGATATGCAAATAAAATTGCCGTCGCCACATCTTCCGCAGACAATATCGAGCCCATCTCCTTCTTCCAGGCTTCGTATCCAGAT
>MGXX01000024.1:0-4846 GCA_001801515.1 Gammaproteobacteria bacterium RIFCSPHIGHO2_12_FULL_38_11 | reverse complement strand
GCGCAGCAAATTTCGTTCCACAATAAGCAGCGTGACTGGGGAAAGTTTTACGTCCTGCAATCGAACTAATATTAATAATCGTCCCATCTTTTCTATCAACCATTTTGGGCAGCACCGCGTTTATGCCATTCATGACGCCCATGATGTTGACATCCAGCATCGTTTGCCATTCTTCCGGATCTTGTTCGTGCATGGAACCCAATAGCATCACACCAGCGTTATTGATCAAGCATCCAACCGGCCCAAACAGTTGCTCTGCTTCTTCTATCGCATCTTTAAAATCCGTGCGCTGCGTGACATCCACTTTTTTGCAAAGTGTATTTGGCAAATTCAATGCCTTCAGCCGCTCAACGCGTCTTGCCAATAGCAATAGCGGATACCCGAGAGCAGCAAACGCTTTTGCTGCTGCCAGGCCTATTCCTGAGCTTGCACCAGTAATAACAATCAATTCCCTTTCCATACTCTTCCAGATTCCACTAAATGAATAAATATAATATCTATTGCCGAATTCGGGATTATTCCATTAATAAATAATAAGTCAAGCGGATTTATTGCATATTTATTCATTATATGGCATTATTCTATTTTATGAACATATTGCCCAGCCAGAGGATACCATGTAACTTTATGCATATTTTGAGGCGGGAACGAAACCAACCATGAAAAAAAAACCCAAACATACAGACTTCAGCCAACTCGGTGAAAACATCACTGCTCTCATGAAACATTGCGAAATTGATGCCTCCGGTTTATCCATGGAAACAGGCTTACCAACCAGCACCATCAGCCGTTTACGCTCCAACACCACTGACTTTAATCCTAATATTTCTTCGCTTATTCCCATTGCAAGATATTTTGAGATTTCTGTGAGTCAGTTAATTGGCGAAGAAGCGCTTCCGCAAGATATTTGCGGAACATTCAAACCTAACAACATTAATAAGAGATTTATTCCCGCTCCTCACTCCGATGATATTGCAGCTTATTTATCCGGCACAGCACCAGATAATATGTCATTTATTGAAATAGATTTACCCGTCAGCAGCAAGGCATTTGCCTATTTTGCGGGAGGAAATGCAATGGAACCGCAATTTCCTGATAAGACTTTACTCATTATCGACCCTGAATTAGCAGCTGAAAACCTGGACTTTGTTTTGATCATGCCGCAAGGAAAGAAGATCCCGATGTTGAGACAACTTTTCACAGATGGTGAAGATAAATTCTTACGAACACTCAACCCGATGTTCAATGAATTCATTAAAATTGTCAGTAATAATTACAAAATAATTGGCGTCGTCGCACAGGCAAGAATGAGCTTTAAGCATTTTGAGACATATCTCATTAATGCCTAGCAGCCAAAAACGATCAAAAATCCTTTCGTGATTTTCTCGTGAGTTAAGTGCGTTTTATCCCCTGCTCCTGAATTAATTAACCTGTCAGAGCAAGGAAACATCCTGACCCGCTGACACCAAGCAACCTTAACTCGTAACTTTACGACTCGTAAGATTACGTATTAAAACTTTCTGTGTTTATCTTGCGTCACAGCAAGTACTTTCATAGAATTGGCAAACGTATAATAAAAGTGGTACACTTATGGATAGAGAATATACTGCATATGCAGGTAAGAAATTCACGATTGAGTGGTATTTTGACTCGAACGGTAAAAGCATGGCATTTGATTATTACAAGTCGTTATCAGCTTCCGAAAGAATTAAGGTATTGCAGCTGTTGAAGCGAATGGGAGATGCCGGTGAAATCAGGGATACAACCAAATTTAATTACGAAGGCGATCATCTTAACGAATGCGTTTCGTAAAAAGCAGCCCAAGCTGCCAAAGAATGAAAAAGCACGAGCAGAAAAGCATAAGCATGATTATGAAGTAAGAGTTAAAAAAGGTGAATATTATGACGAAGCCTAAGAAAGCAACATCCACTTTTGATCGTGAAATGAAAAATACAAAATTCAAAAAGGCTTTCGATAAAAGCTACAAAGAATTTTTATTATCTGAATTATTGATTGCCATGATGGAAGAAGATGAAATCTCAGTGAGAGCGCTGGCAAAAGAAGTTGGATTATCGCCAACAATTATTCAGAAAATTCGCTCTGGAAAACAGGAAGACTTGAAAATTAGTAATTTTGTCAGCATTGCTCATGCCTGCGGATACAAGTTGATTCTTGAAAAAAATGACGACAGATTCGAGATCGGTGAAAAGAAGGGTCGCAAAGGACACCATTTAAATTTTGTGCACAACTAACAGATTGAAATATGAGTATTAGATTAGCAAGATTGGGTTAGCGCACAGCGCACCGTAACCCAACAATCCCAAACATCCCCATACCAAACATCATCCATTAAGCAATATTCAAGGAATAACATCATGCGTTTTGGATCAAGAACATGAAATGGCTAGTTATGTTTCCGGTTGCACATTAGAGTCACATGGCCCGTGGGACCGATTTCTTCATACCAATCGTCTGTGGAGCCAAACTGGGTATTGCACAGGTATCCAGTATTCTTATTGTCCCAGTGAACACGCTTTCCACTGTGGTTCACCACATCAGTTAGACAAGCTATACCTTCATTATCGTAAGCAGTAACTTGAATCATATTACTCCTAAAGTCATAATTACCATTCACATCAAGCATACTGCAGCCCAAACGGCTGATAGAAATCATACTATCTGCTAGTGCGCATGGCACAAGAACAAAAGCAAAGATAGCCGCAAGAAAAACCTTAAACATGAGAATTCCGCCTATTTTGAAAATCTCCGGCAATTTAGCGTAACCTGAACAGGTTTTCTATATAAATCTTTGGATCAGATCTCTTTACCCTGTAAGCAGTACTCGGTGGCGTGACGCGATTCATCAGATCCATACCGGTGCCAAGACCACAGGATATTAATCCTAAGTAACACTACTCAACTTGAAAATCAGTCAAAATTCCTTTCGTGAATTTTTCGTGAATGAGTTATGCTTCGTTGTGCTTCGTGATGCTTTTGCCATGGCCGTCCAGTCATCTGATGTTAATATTAATCAATGACTTAGAATTATGAAAAATGTACTAAAAACATCTCATAATCCTTTGGCCCTAGGTTTAGGTCCTAGTGGGCCATTAAGATCTTTTGAAAGAGTGAGATGAAAGTATGTGTAATTTTGGTTTAATCAAGGCAGTAAATAAAGGAACTATATAATGTCAGAATCTCGCAAAAGACCCCATAACGAACCTCTTACAACAAGTTCTGCAAGCTTGTTAAGTGATGCAGCAGAAACGTTGATTCGTAATTTTGCTGAATATGAAAACGAAGAAGCGCGCATTAGACTCCTTGACCGTCTTCGAAAGTCACCTGACGGTCTAAAAACAATGGAATGTGCCCGAGGTAGGATTACTATTGCAATGAAAAAACTCGGTAAAGATTATTTTACTGGCTCTATTCCTTCTAAGTTTCAAGATGAATATGATAACTATGAGCTACTGCTCAAGCATCTCATATCAGCATTCGATCGCCATAGCCTTGAGAAACAAACCAATACAAATTTATCCATATACAGCCCAACATTGGGAAGAAGAAGCGAATAAATTAGTTAGCATTCAGGGTGCATTATTTATGACACCCTGAATGAATCATAAGTTAAATTGCAATTAATCCAGATTTCACTCACCCATGACGAGCAGCAAGATTTTTTAACTCTGTCAAGACCACTTCGCGTGCCAGCATATTTTTGTTTTCGCTGCGGTAAATCATAAACATTTCAGTGTAAACACTGGGTGCGTTTGCTACGCGCTCCAGTTTATCGGCGAAAAACTTCCTCACGAGACATTCAGGTAAAATGCCGATTCCTGATCCGGATATTGTCAGGTGCGCGACCATTTCATACGTATTTGCATTACATAGCCGGTTAACCGGATGATTGGCTTCATATTCCCGCAGCAGTATTTTGCAGAACTGCTGAGTTTTATCGCAAATAATGATGTCTGTATTGCCGGGAGTTCCGATTGCCTGCCAGAATGTTATTTCCTTGTCGCTGACTTTTTTCATGATTAAATCTGGGCGAAGAATCGGGTCGCTGACGAGAGCAATATCCAGATTACCGGCAATGACTTGTTCGGTCATGCGCTCCGACGAATCATGCTGAAATTCGATTGAGAGGCGCGGGTATTTTTCCAGTAGAAATGCTATCGCCTGATTTACGATCACGCCGATACTGGCATGGCAGCCGATCGCAATTTTTCCCTGAACTTCTTCGCTGAATGAATCAACGCTGTGTGCAGTGTTATTCCATTTTTCTATTAAACCACTGACATGTTGCAGCAGACGTTCGCCGGATTGTGTCAGTGTTACGCCCTTGGAATGGCGGATAAATAAAGGGGTCGAAAAAGATTTTTCCAGACGGGTGATTGCCATGCTGAGGGATGGCTGAGTGACGCCAAGTTTTTTAGCAGCCTGTGAGAGATTCTTTGTGTTTGCTGCTTCATAAAAATAAGTGAGGTCGACAAATGAAGGCGCCATAAATTTTTGTGATGCCCCTTATAATGGTTACTAATTTTACACCTCATGCATTATCCGATAGCTTTCTCCTTAATAAAAAAGGAGGCGGTTATGTTAAGAAATGCTCTCGATGTTATTGTTATTGGCGCAGGTCCTGCCGGACTTTTTGCTGCGCGTAGATTAGCAAAAATGGGAAAACGTGTCACTGTGCTGGAAAAAGAGGCACACGTGGGTGGTAAATGTAATACCTATTCAGATTTGGATCAGCCAGAATTAAAAACAGAACGCGGTGCTACTGCGATTTCCGTTAATTATGGTGTGGTGCTGGATGCCATTGCAGAAAAAGGCGTGCAACTGGAAG
>MGXX01000023.1:21811-76229 GCA_001801515.1 Gammaproteobacteria bacterium RIFCSPHIGHO2_12_FULL_38_11 | reverse complement strand
AAAGATAAATTTTTTTAGTGTTGGGAGATGGTGTGGTGATTGCAGTGCTGAATGTGGTGGCTTGCGTCGTTGTTCTGCTCATCGTCAGTGTCCCTCATTTTTATTTTAATGGGTGTTATTGTACAGATCAATTGTTAAGAGTTTCTTAAAAAATGTGGGGAAATGTGGTGCCAAAAGGAAAATGTCCCATTGGCTTATAATCCAATGAAAGTATGCCTTTCCACAGATATCACATTCAGTGACGCGCATAGTAGTGACGGTTTCAATTGTTCTTGTATTATTAGCAACAGCATCAGATTCTGTCTTGCCTTTTCCATTAGTTCCATTGCGCGATGGCGACGATTAAGTATTCTATCAGTGGCTAACTAAAGTATTTAGGTGCTTGATTTAGTCAGCCACTTATAGTAACCTTATAACTGGCTGACTAAATTGTGAAGCGCAACGATGGATAAGATTATTGGCAGGGTTGCGGAAAAAAAAGAGCTCGAAGACATTTTTCAATCAAAAGAAGCTGAATTTTTAGCAGTATATGGACGGCGCAGAGTCGGTAAGACTTATCTTATTAGAAATTTTTTTGAAGCTAAAAAATGCACCTACTTTCAAATGACTGGTGTTTACAAAGGCTCGTTGAAAACGCAGTTAGATAAATTTTCTAAAGAAATAGGAGTGTCTTTTTATCAGGGTGCGTCTATTAAATCATCTGCAAACTGGATGAATGCATTCGAAGAATTACATAACGCAATTCAAAAAATTGCCAAGAATAAGAAAATTGTTTTATTTCTCGATGAATTACCCTGGATGGCAACAAAAAAATCAGGCGTGATATCTGCGTTAGAATATTACTGGAATAGGCATTGGTCTCATGACGCTCGAATAAAATTAATTGTCTGTGGATCAGCGGCCTCATGGATTATCAAAAAAATTATTAAAAATCGCGGTGGATTGCATAATCGTGTTACACAAAAAATGATTCTGCAGCCTTTTAGTCTTAATGAAACTCATTTATTTTTTAAATCATTAGGGCATGAATACAGCATCCAACAAGTCTGTAAAATTTATATGGTGATAGGCGGAATTCCGTTTTATCTCAAGCAAATTAAAAAAAATATTTCAATTGATGAGAATATTAATAAACTACTGTTTGATCCAAAAGGGTCTTTATTCAACGAATTTGATGAGGTATTTTTATCACTGTTTAACCATTCAGATCAATTTAAAGAATTAATAAAAATAATTGGCACTTTTCAACAGGGTGTTTCGCGTAGCGTGTTAGAGGCAAAAAGTAAGCTCACGAGTAATGGCGGACGATTAACGCATCGTCTTGAAGATTTAGAAAATACAGGCTTTATCAAAAGCTTTATCCCCTATGGCCATAAGAAGCTGGGTTTATTTTATAAACTCAGTGATGAATACTGTCATTTTTATTTAAAATGGATTGAGCCAATCAAAACAGTGTTGAAACAAGGCAATACTACTAAATTCTGGAAAAAAATTGTTAGCACGCCAGAATATTATAATTGGCAGGGTTATGCATTTGAAAATATATGCTACAAACATATTCCGCAAATTAGAAAGGCACTTGACCTGGAAGATTATAGCTTAGCCTCTCCTTGGCGATATGTTCCAAGAACTGGCGCGGAAGATAAAGGTGCACAAATTGATTTATTATTTGATCGAGACAATGAATCAATCACCGTATGTGAAATGAAATACACAGAATCACCATTTACAATTGATAAGCAATACGCAGAAATTTTAAAGCAGAAAATAAATGTATTTAAGAAAATTTCTGGTACTCAAAAGCAAATTTTTATGGCATTTATTTCTGCAAAAGGAATCAAGCAAAATAAATATTCGAATTCATTGGTAAATCATGTTGTTGCATTATCGGATTTGTTTGAGCAGTGTTGATAATTGATGTAATGGTGGTGTAGAATCTATAAATTATAAAACAGCGTTTTGGACAACTTTTCAGGAAAAAGTTTGCAAAAAACAAAATTTCAATCATCAACACAGTGATTTCGTTATTTCCCAAATCCTGGAACCCAGCTGCTTAAATAAGATAAAACACCGCCTGGTTGAGCTGGCGCTGTTGGTTTTTCTGGTGATGCAGGTTGAAACATGGCAGCTTTTCCTGTTTTTGGAGAGGCTGGCTTTTGTGTTATGCCTAAATTTTCTCTGGTAACGATGTCGTACTCATCATGTGGGTTAACGACAGGAATAACTACATATTCTGATGCTTCAGAAGAAGCGGGTGACCCTGCGCGATGCTCGTCAGGCATGCTGGGTGCTTCACCCTGAGGATTTAAATTATATAATCTTAATGCTTCAATAAAAGCGGCTAACTTCTCTTTTTCTTTTGGCGCTGCATTTTTTACTATTTCTGGGTGAGTAATAACCTGCTGTACTGGACCAGAAGGTTTTTTTGGTTTTCTGTGCTTATATTTGTTTTCTTTTGGCATAGTTTTCTCCGCAGGATTATGAGTCCTTAGCATACCGAAAAATGCTCATGTTTTACCAGTGAAAACGGCATTATCTTAACGGGCTTCGTCGGGGTGTGGAAATATCAACGAAATCGTCTAAAGAAGGATTTTTCACAAGT
The DNA here is from genome assembly GCA_001801515.1 of Gammaproteobacteria bacterium RIFCSPHIGHO2_12_FULL_38_11. Next base: position 73,627 of record MGXX01000023.1, on the reverse strand, counting down.
GATTTATCAGAAATATCCCAACTTCCTTTTTCCATAAGGCGAATTTCATCCAGGTTCTTTTTGCGGCCCGCAAAGAAGGCAAACATGGTTGCTGTGGTTTGCGCACGTTTTATTTTTTCACCAACTGAAAAGCGATCATGCAAAGCGATCTTCTGAAGTTCGTTGAATTCAATTGTTTCTGTTACTTCGAGTGAAGCGCGGATACAAGGTTCATATGAGTTAATTCTTTGAGGTGTGCTGGTTGCTTTGGCAATTCGCTCTGGTTGGGCTTCAATAAAATTTCGAAAATGATCAAGTTGTTTAGTATAAGAATTTTCTATTTCTTCTCGAGTTTTTCTTTCGGCAATTGAGAGCTGCAGTTGTGGCAGTTTTTTTGAGTCATCTTCTAGAAAAAGTTCAATGGCATCTTGAAAATCACGTAAAAATCTCATTTTACTACTCCTGTAAACAACACAGATTGATACAGCATATCAGTTTTTCGCGATTCCGCTAAGTCTGAATCTTGAGAAATTTTCAGTTTTGTAAAAAAACAGGCATGTCCCTTGAATGCCCCATGGCAATATGCATAAGCTGATTTTTAATTAGGGTACATTGGTCGATTGTGTTGATGCCTGTCGTGCGAATAAAATTAAATGAAGGTGAATCAATGGAAAAAATTTCCTTTAATCCCCGCATGGTAGCGATAATCGGTGCATTTTCTGCTTTTCGCCAACGAGAATAACGGCGCAATATTTTTAAATCACCAAGTGATTTTTGTTTAATGCGCGCTTCAATTACTGTTTGTGTTAAACAAGCGGCATCCATTAAGCCTAAATTAACGCCCAAACCTGCCAGTGGATGAATTGAGTGAGCAGCATCACCGATCAACGCACAATTTTCAGAAACATAATCGTCTGCGTGACGCATCACCAGTGGAAACTGCAAACGCTCAGAAATTAATTTTAATTCTCCTAATTTAAAATCTAAATTTTCAGTTAATATTTTTGCAAAAATAATTTGTGTGTTTTTCATTAAATCATCACTGACAGCATCATCCGCCGACCATACTAAAGCCGTGTGATTAGCCTGAAATAAAGGTAATAACGCAACGGGACCGGTTGTCAAAAATTTTTGATAGGCGATATTGTTGTGAGGATGTTGTGATTCGATGACAGCAATAATGGCTTTTTGTTGGTACGATCGTGTTTGCAATGTGATTGGCATTTGTTTGCGTACCCAGGAATGCGCGCCATCTGCACCAACAATTAAATTTGTTTTTAATGATTGATTATTATCAAGTGTGATTGTTTTGTTTTTAAATTGAATAGGTTTGTTGGGATAAAAGAAATCAATATTCGCATTGTTTTGCAGCGTTTCCCATAATGTTTTTACTATTTCACGATTTTCAACAATAAATCCCATTTGCGATTCATCCACATCACAACTGTTAAAATAAAGATTGGCGTTTCGCGTATGATCCCAGATTTTCATTTCATGTAATGGCGAATACGATTTCTTATTTAATAAATGCCAAATATCAAGATAATCTAATAATTTTTTTGATGTGTTGTGAATAGCGCTAACACGCGCCGTTAACACATTTTCATCCCAGCTTAGTTGGGGCGCATTTGATTCAATAAGTGCAACAGAAAAATTATGTTTTGCTAATAATGCAGCCAGTGATAATCCGACGATGCCAGCGCCGATGATGATTGTGTCGTAGGAAGACGTCATTTAGCAACCCCCATCGTTCGCTTTGCTAATTTATTTTTTAATGGGTTTATTAAATCTATTGATAACAATCCTAATCCACGTAGTCCGCCAATCAAAGGTAAATCAAATAAAGGTGTTAACTTGTTGGTAATAAAAAAAATCGCTTCCTGATTTTTTTTCGCGCGTTCTTCATATTTTTTTAGGACAGATAAATCATTTATATTTTTTTTATTTTTTAATGCTTCAATAATAGTGTCAGTCAATATTGTTACATCGCGCAATCCCAAATTAAACCCTTGCGCAGCAACAGGATAAATTGTGTGAGCGGAATTTCCCAATAAAACAGCAGACTCGGTAACTTGTTTTTCGGCGAGCGTAATTTTTAAGGGAAATTGTGCTGATTTTTGGGCGGCCATAATATCGAGTCGACCTTCAAAACTATCTTGTAAAAATTTCAAAACAGTATCATCGGACCAATCGGCGATTTTTTTTGCAACGGTAGGTGTGATTGTCCAAACCAATTGCATTTTATTTTTTTCAAACAAAGGTAAGACAGCGAGCACGCCTAACTTTGTAAATCGTTCATAGGCTGTGTGATTGTGATTTTCAGATAATTGCAATTGGTAAATTTGCGCAATATCCCCCTCGTTTTTTTCGCTGTGTGCTATGCCCAATAAATTTCGACATGTTGAATGGGTGCCATCCGCAGCAATAAATAAATCAGCTTTAATTTCTGCTTTTCCAGAAGCAGAGTGAAAGTAAATGATAGCGCCATTCGCTTGACATTTTATTTTTTCAATGGATTCTATCGCTGTGAATGTAATATTTTTTTGCGCAGCTGTTTGATGATATAAAGCCGATTGTAATTGCGAAAAGGGAACGACATAGCCTAAAGCAGGTACTTTTTGTTCTGTGGCTGAAAATGTTGTGAAGCCAAATTTCCCTTTTTCAGAAACATGCACGGATAAAATGGGGCAGGCAAATTTTTCTAATTCATCCCAAACACCGATAGCTTTTAAAGTGCGAACACTGCCATACGATAATGAAATTGGGCGAGTGTTGTGATGCGATTGTGTTATGATTTCAGGTAAATGATTTTCAAGGATTTGAATTGTTAATTCAGTGCGTTTTAGGCTTAATGCAAGACTGGTGCCAACAAGGCCGGCACCGGCGATGATGATTTTGTTTTCTGTTATCATAATGTGTACGTTATGTAGTAATATTTGTGCGTATGGTAACATAATTTTTATTTTCCCCATATTATGGGGGTGCTTAATGACGTTGATGTTGACACTTTACAAGGCTAATTATCATGACATCCGTTTCACAAAAGTTAGAAAAACTACGACGCTGCATGGTGAATCATGCTGTTGATTTTTATTATGTTCCAACGTGCGATGATCACAATAATGAGTACGTGCCGCCGCATTGGCAACGCCGTGCATGGCTAACAGATTTTACAGGTTCGTATGGCGAAGCATTGGTTGGTTTGGAAAATGCGTACTTGTGGACAGATCCCCGTTATTATTTGCAAGCAGAACAGGAATTGGATCTTGCTGAATTTCAATTAATGAAACAATTACAAGGCATTTCAGCACCCGTTTCACACTGGTTGGGTGAGAATGCATTTAATGCCACTGTGGCGGTAGATTCTAAAGTCATTAGCATATTACAACGTCGTCAATGGTCAGGTATTTTGTCTCGTGTTCATGGCACATTAACAGCTGTTTCAGAAAATTGGGTTGATGAAATTTGGGATGATCAGCCTGAATTACAATTGGATAAAATACACATTTTAGATGAAAAATATACGGGGTTTTCTGCGTCAGATAAATTATCTCGTCTGCGCGCTGCAATGAAAACAGCGGCTGCTGACGCATTGGTTGTTTCACAATTAGATGAGATTGCGTGGCTGTTTAATGTTCGTGGAAATGATATCCCTTTTAATCCGTTAGTGATTAGTTATGCGATTGTGACAATGGACGAAGCCACTTTATTTGTAAATTTGGCTTGTGTTGCGCAATCTGATTTGGCTTATTTTGCAGAACAAAATATTGCATTGCTGCCTTATGATCAATTTTCAGAAGCGCTGCGATTATTGGATTGTGCGGTGTGGGTAGATCCAGTAACAACAAGTTGGTGGGTTGAATTACAATTGGATCAAGCTTTTTTAATTGAAAAAGCGTCGCCCATTTTATTAATGAAGGCAATAAAAAACACGACTGAGTTAAAAGGTATGCGTGAAGCGCATCGCATTGATGGTATTGCAGTTGTGAAATTTTTACAGTGGATAAGAAACCACTGGCGTGATGGTGTAGATGAAATTTCAGCAAGTGATCAGCTCGAAAAGTTTCGTCGTGAAGATGCGCGTTGCAAAGATTTAAGTTTTCCCACTATTTGCGGATTTGCGGATCATGGTGCGATTGTGCATTATCACGCGATGCCTGGAAAGCAGCATAAAATATCAGATCAAGATATCGTATTGCTGGATTCGGGCGGACAATATTTTGAAGGCACAACTGACATCACTCGCACATTTCATTTGGGTACGGCAACACCTGATCAAAAAAAACATTATACTTTGGTATTAAAAGGGCATTTGGCATTACGTCATATGCCTTTTCCTGATGGGGCGTGTGGTGAGCATATTAATGCCTTTGCGAGGGCGCCACTTTGGAAAGAGGGAATGGATTTTGGTCATGGTACGGGTCATGGTGTGGGTTGTTATTTATGCGTGCATGAAGGACCGCAGCGAATCGGCTATGGTGCAAGTGGTGTGCCATTAAAACCGGGCATGATCGTGAGTAATGAGCCAGGTTTATATTTCACCGGAAAATATGGTATTCGCATCGAAAATTTATGTGAAATTATTGAGAAAATTCCCGAAAAGGAAAGTTTAACTGAGAGCGGCCCTTTTTATAGCTTGTCAGATTTAACTTTAGTGCCTTATGCACGCGAATTAATTGACTTGAATTTATTGTCGACGCATGAAATTAAATGGATTAATGATTATCATAAAGAAATTTTTGATAAACTATCACCTGATTTATCAGTTGATGTGCGGGGATGGTTGCAAGAAGCGACATTACCATTGTAAATTGTAGAGACGTGATTTATCGCGTCTTTGCCTCATGACCTTAAGGACGACACAATGAAAACCTTCGAACTTGATCACCTCGGAACCCAAGTTGATCATCTGATGCGTTTGATAGAAACATTGCAATTTGAAAATGCATCGCTACGACAAAAAATGGCGATGCACATTAAAGAATGTACGCGCTTGCAATATAAAAATCAGCGTGCATCAAAGCAAGTGAAACAAGTCATTAAAAACATAAAGGAAGAATTATCATGAGCAACTCGGATCAGCTTATTGCTATTACCATTTATGGTCGCACTTACCAAATTAAATGCCCGCAAGAAGAAGCGGTGCAGTTACGTGAATCTGCTGCTTATTTAGATGCGCAAATGCATAAAATGGCGCAATCGAGCCAGTCTAATAATATTGAGCGTTTGGCTGTTGTTGCCGCGTTGAATGTCACGCGGGAATTGATGACGTTTAAAAATCAAAATAATAATTATATGGATGTGATGCACGAACAAATAAAATCGTTGCAGCATCGCATTCAAAAATTTATAGGTGCGAAAGAGGAAGTGACGGCGTAATGATATTACATTATCGCCATTCCCTTCGTGCTAAACGCAAACAATTATCTGCCGATAACGTAATGGATGCCTCCTTATCGGTGGCGGAAAAAATAATTCATTTGCCTGAATTTTTAAACAGTCAGCATATTGCGTATTACCTACCTCATGAAAACGAAATAGACACACAATTAATTACAGAGTATGCGCGTGATTTAGGTAAATCGTTATATCTACCTATTTTTTCAGGTGAAAATAATTTAAATTTTTATCCTGTTAATGATTATACGCAATATAAAATAAATAAATGGGGTATTGCAGAGCCGATTGTTTCTGAAGAATTCCCAGTATTTCATAATCAATTTGATCTTATTTTAATTCCATTGGTGGCGTTTGATATGCATTGCAATCGCTTGGGTCGTGGTGCGGGTTGCTATGATCGCTATTTAGCATTCACATTAGAAAAATCGAAAGAAGATCGCCCAGCACTCATTGGCCTCGCGTATGAATTTCAAAAAATCACTGATATTATTCAGGAGAAATGGGATGTGCCGATGGATTTTATTGTGACTGAGAGAGCTATCTATTCAGCTTAAAACCGCGAGCATTCATAACGTTCTGGGTTTATTCGTTCAGGCGATATAGCGCATTTGCTAAAAAAGGAAGTGCAAAGCGTTGCGCCTACGCGAGCAACTTTAATTGCTAAAGGAATGCTTTACAGTCCATCGCATGGGGACAATGCATTTACCGTCCCCTTATTTCAAGAGTATATGAAACGCGTTATGCCGGATTTTGAATAGCAGTGTGCAGAATAGTATGTGTGCAGAATAGTATTGACAAATTGAGTTAGAATCTGTAGAGTTAATCCCAAAGGACAGGGACATCCCAGTCGACAAAAAGCCTCGTAAGTATCGGGACTTTTTGTTATACGGGAAAGACCGTCAATCCTTTTTCGCTGTAGTTCCCATGGTAATCTTTTATTAATTTTTCGCGAATGATGCTGAAAGCTTGGTTTTTCTGAGTTGGACGAAGTACCTTTAGGCCCACTGGGCGTGCAATTAAATCTGCTAATTGCAAACCAATGGAATTTGCTTGTTTGCTAATAAACATTGGCGTGAATTTTATTTTTGGAAAACTTGTAGTATTGGTTGTAATTCGATTAAAGTTTTTTTTACAAATACTGTTAAATTCTAATTCGAGCTCTTTATTTTCGGTTTTTCCTCGACTTTCAAAAATAACATGCACAGACTTCCCGTTTTCGCCTTGATTGCACAGCCAGTTTGTTAATTGTTTCATGCAGAATAACATGCTCAGCTCATAAGGATTTTTTTGTTGGGAAAAATTTACCAGTATATTTTTTTTGATGACTGAAGCAATTATATTAAAGACCGGTTTTGCAAGCCAAGAATCAACATCCCTCACATGTTTATCACATTTTCAAAGGGGGTGATCAAGTGCGTAATGAACCCACAACGTTTTTTAAAAGGGTGATGTAGAGACGCGATTTATCGTGTCTGCAGTCAAAGTATAACGAGTACGAATCATGAAAACCAACATCCCCGTCCACAGCAACGATCCCACAATAGCGTTTCGCAAAAAAGGTAATGCTGCAATATAGCAATCTATTAATCCTTGTAAGGTGTGCGGATAAAAAGAAGATGTGCACCATGTGCCAAAGTCTGACCACACCCAAAAAATAAGCGATGCGTTTAATGTAAACATGAATGCGCGTGTTAATGTGGATTTTTTAGCGAATAAAAATCCCAATAACATAACAAACAACCAGCCGGAATAATTAAACAAAGTCCAATAACCATAAGCTGGATAATGAAAAAGAAAATGCAAAGACACGTCAGATAAAATCAAAATAGTCAGGATAATGAAACAAGCGTTTCGTTTTGAAAATACAGTGGGGGCGAGTAGGCATAGTGATGTGAGAGGGGTAACGTCGGGGATGTGAATGACAAGACGCCCAATAACGCCAATTAAAATCCATAAAATATACATAATGTGACTACTCTCTCGTTAGGGGTTTATTTTTTCTTTGCAATTAAACCAACCATCAGCATTAATAATAGTACTGGAATTAAAATCGGAAATAATAAAGGAAATAAAGCAATTGTAAGGATTGTCCAAATAAAAACACCAACACCTAAAATAAAAATGCCTATCCCTGTAAAAATAAAAAATAATAATGTGGCAACACAGATAATGACAATGCTTCCGACTGCAACGCCTAAAATATCAGCGGTAACGTTCATTGAAATATTTAGCAAGGGAAATACGAAATGCCAGGCAACCAAGAGCGCTAGCATGACGCCCAATATAATTAACACGGTCTTCTTAAAGGCGCTTTTTTCGCCCATTTGACTTCCTTTATTTTGCTTGACAGAATGCTCAGTCACGGTAATATCTCCCAATCAATATTAGAATGATATTATGTTATCACACTACTAATACAATGATAAAAGGTTTCTTATGACTAACAACGCAAGTAATTCCTATGCTATTCGTATCAATATGCCGCAACATGGCAGCGCATTTTCCGATGTGCTTGCGATTATCAATCGACTTGAAGGACGCGTTGGTGCAATTGATATTGTTAAAATTGAACAAGGCATAATAACGCGCGATATTATTTTTGATACGCAGAGTGAAAAACAAGCACAGCTGATTTCTGAAGAAGTAGGTAAAATTATTGATGTCATTGTACGGCATTTAACTGATCGCACGTTTATGCTTCATTTGGGTGGTAAAATTGAAATTAAAAGTAAAATTTCATTGAATCATCGTGATGATTTATCGATGGTTTATACGCCGGGCGTTGCCAGAGTCTGTATGGCAATCCATGAATCCCCTGAAAAAGCGTTTAATTTAACGATTAAAAAAAACATGGTGGCAGTCGTTAGTGATGGTACAGCGGTTTTAGGATTGGGGGACATTGGACCTCTTGCTGCAATGCCTGTAATGGAAGGCAAAGCGATGCTTTTTAAAAAATTTGCAGATGTTGATGCCTTTCCGGTTTGCCTTGCAACGAAGGACGTTGAAGAAATAATTAAAGTGATAAAAGTGATTTCACCCACATTTGGGGCGATTAATTTAGAAGATATTTCAGCGCCACGTTGCTTTGAAATTGAAAAAAGATTAAAAGCAGAATTAGATATTCCTGTTTTTCATGATGATCAACATGGTACGGCCGCTGTGATTTCTGCCGCATTAATTAACGCATTGAAATTAGTAAATAAAAAAATGGCTGACATTAAAGTTGTTTTTAATGGTGTTGGTGCAGCGGGAACAGCATCTACTAATATGCTGATAGAACTGGGGGTGAAAAATATTATTGGTTGTGATCGTCGAGGTGTGTTACATCGTGGCCGCACTGATTTAGATGCGACAAAACAAGCTTATGTTATGAAAACAAATCCGCACAATGAATCAGGATCATTGCAGAATGTGATAAAAGGAGCAGATGTATTTATTGGATTATCTTCTTCGAATATTTTATCTGTAGCTGATTTAAAAAACATGAATAAAGACCCTATTGTTTTTGCAATGGCCAATCCTGATCCTGAAATCATGCCTGAAATTGCATTACCGCATGTTGCGATTATGGCAACGGGACGCAGCGATTATCCCAATCAAATAAATAATTTGCTCGCATTTCCCGGCATTTTTCGAGGTGCATTGGATTGCAGAGCCAGTGACATAAATGATGAGATGAAATTGGCAGCTGTGCATGCAATTGCAAATTGTGTTGATCCTAATGCGCTATCGCGCGAATATATTATTCCGAGTGTATTTAATACAGATGTTGTTTCTGCTGTGGCTGAAGCTGTGATGTGTGCTGCGCGTAAGAGTGGTGTGGCACGAAAATAGCGCGAGGATATTAGATCAATGACATGATCCTTAAGGTAGTGCCATTGGGACATGAGACTAAGAGAGCACGGATGCCAGACATTTTAACCATTTCACAACTTAATATTGATTTTATTTCGAATGAAAAAACTACCCCTGTTTTAAAAAATTTTCAATTATCCTTGCAACGTGGTAGGTGCATGGGATTGGTTGGCGAATCGGGTAGTGGAAAAACATTATCGGCATTGTCCATTTTACAATTATTGCCCAACAACGCCTACGTGAGTGCTAATAGTAAAATTATTTTTCGCGATCATAACTTATTAGATTTATCGGAAAAACAAATGCGCGGTGTGCGCGGAAAGCACATTGGTATTATTTTTCAAGATGCTATGTCGGCATTTAATCCTGTGCTGACAATCGGACAACAACTGCTTGAAACAATCCGGTTGCATTTATTATTCCCTGTTAAAAAAGCAAAATCGCGTGCAATTGAGTTGCTGGATCAGGTGGGTATTCCCGATGCTTTGCGTTGCTATCAATCTTATCCGCACGAATTATCAGGTGGTATGCGGCAACGGGCGATGATTGCGATGGCAATTGCCGCAGAGCCCGATATTATTATTGCAGATGAACCCACAACCTCGCTTGATGTAACAATACAAGCGCAAATTATCAATTTATTAATTACATTAAAAAATAAAAAAAATTGTGCCTTGCTTTTTATCGGGCATGATTTAGCGGTGGTTTCAGTGCTTGCAGATGCTATTACTGTACTAAAGCAAGGTGAAATTGTTGAACAAAGTGACGCAAAAAGTTTTTTTCAAAATCCGCAGCATGAATATAGTCGACAATTGTTTAAGGCAATGTTGCCAAATACACCGAGAAAAAATAATACGGGTAATGACAGTTCAAAGATTTTATTGTCGGTTGATAAATTAAAATGTTATTTTCCTGTTAGAGCTGGCATTTTAAAACGTATAAAAAATTATGTTAAGGCAGTGGATGATATTTCTTTTAATATTAAAAAAGGTGAGACAGTCGCGTTAGTGGGCGAGTCTGGATCGGGAAAAACGACCGCAGCCAAAGCCATTTTGCAGTTATTAAAAAATACCGATGGTAAAGTTATTTTTGAAAATAAAACATTGTCTGATTTATCGAGTAAAAAATTAAGAGCTTTGCGTGCTGATATGCAGATTATTTTTCAGGATCCTTATGCTGCATTGAACCCACGCATGATGATTTTTGATAGTTTATGTGAGGGGCTATTCATTCAAAAAAAAATTCGTAATAAAAATGAAGCGACTTCAATGATAGATGAAATATTAAAGCAAGTTGAATTATCCGAAGATTTTAAATGGCGATATCCGCATGAATTTTCAGGTGGTCAGCGACAACGCATTTGTATAGCACGCGCATTGACATTGTCGCCAAAATTATTAATCCTAGATGAGCCGACCAGTGCGCTTGATGTGTCAACGCAAAACCAAATATTGGTATTGTTAGACCGCTTGCAAAGTGAAAAAAAATTGTCTTATTTGCTGATTACACATAATTTATCTGTGGTGGCTTATCTTGCAGACCGCATTGCAGTGATGCATGATGGTAAAATTGTTGAGTATGGAAATACAAAGGATATATTAACGTCGCCGAAACATGAGTACACGAAAAAATTATTGGATTCGGTGATTTGCTGCGACGCGATCAATCACATCTCTATAAAAACCACTGATAAGGACGTATGATGACCAGTGATATATTATTCGACACCGTCCCCGACGCCAATAATAATTTTCTGGGGAAAATAACGTTAAATCGCCCACAAGCACTCAATGCGTTAAATGGTGATATGTTTTTTCATTTAGAAGAAAAATTAAAAGCATGGGCAAAAGATGATTTAATTAAGGCGGTGCTGATCAGATCAAACTGTGAAAAAGCCTTTTCAGCAGGGGGTGATTTACGAGCCATTTATGATAATCGCGATCAACCTGCATCTGTAATCAGTGCTTATTTTTGCGCTGAATATGACATTAATCGCATTATTTTTCATTTCCCTAAACCTTATATCGCTTTAACGCAGGGTATCACAATGGGCGGTGGTGTTGGCATTTCTTTGCATGGTTCACATTGCATTGCCGCGCCAAATTTGCGCTGGGCGATGCCTGAAACAATGATTGGGTTTTTCCCGGATGTTGGTACCGCATATTATTTAAGTCGTATACCCGATTTTTACGGCGTTTATTTGGCATTAACGGGACATATTATAACGGCAGCTGAAGCTTGTCAGTTGCAGTTGATGAAGTATGTTATTCAAAAAGATAAATTTGATGCGCTAGAAAAAACATTAATCGACACCTGTTTTTATTCGCATGATGCTACAACGGTTAGTGCTATTCTTGCTTCATTTTCAGAGTGCGTAAAAACTAAGTCATTGCCCAATGCCGAGGAAATTAAAAATTGTTTCTGTTTTGAAACCGTGGAAAAAATTATTGATGCACTTAAAAAACTTGATACGCAATGGTCAAATGAAACAGTACAACAATTAGAAAAAGCATCGCCAACCAGCTTAAAAGTAACTTTAAAGCATTTGCAGCAATCAAAAAATCAAACGTTTGATGAAATAATTGCTGTAGACTTTTGTATTGCGCGTGGAATGCTAGCGCATGATGATTTCTTTGAAGGAATACGCGCAGCCATTATCGATAAGGATAAAACCCCACGTTGGAAACCAGCAGCCCTTATCGCGGTTGCAGAAAAGGATACACATTCTTATTTTTCAGTATAATAAAGGTATTGCCGAATGCGTGATAATCGTATTGCCTTTTTAACAGCGTGTTGCCTTTCTGCTGGCGCGTTTATTTTCCATTTGCTGTTTTTAATTCTGCATTTTACATCGGGCATCGGTCTGATTGGTAAAAAGGATGCTTTTAACCGCGAATTGTTTGATATGCATTTTATGGCGTATTGGCCTGGCATTTTGCTTGTTTTAGTGGCTATTGCGTCATATTTTATTTTTAGTGGCATTGTATATTATTTTTTTCTGTTTATAAGGCAGCTAGGAGAGAAAAAAATTTCGACGATAAGTTTGATGCTGCGCTGTTGGCTTGTCGCCTATTTTTCAGTCATTGTGATAAATTGTAATTTATTTCCTAATTCTTTTTTTTCAACCCCAGTTTTTATTTCGCCACCTTCTCCTTGGTATTCTATTAATATATTTCACGCAACGATTATTATTTCATGTGCGGTTGTATTGTGTGCTTGCGTGATTGCCATTCAAAAATTAATTCGGCATAAAATTTTATTTTCAACGCTGTTGTTGCTGCTTTTTGGATTAATGGGACACTCTCTCTACGCTTCGTATAAAAAGCCAAATAGTGAGAGCGTGAGAATGGGTTATGAAAATAAAAAACCCAATGTGATAGTGATCTATTATTGTTCTTTCGTTGCGCATTATTTGCAAGATTATCCTAATTTCAAACTTTTTGCAGACCATTCAGTTTGGTTTCAAAATGTGCTTAGTCCGACGGCGCGATCAGCGCCAGGCACATTTGAATTTTTGTCCGGATTGTATCCGATAAACAGTCATTTTTTTGAAAATTTAAATTGGAGAGATTCTCGCATACCTTATAAAGCATCTTTACCTTACTTGTTTCAAAAAGCGGGATATCAAACAGTTTTTATAACCAATATTAATGCTTTCCGTCGCTTGGATTCAAAATTGCGCTGGGGTTTTCAAAGTATTTTCTCACCACCGACCAATGTTATTGGCGTACTATTGGCAAAAATGAATGATTTGCCATTAACTAATTTATTATTTTATTTGCCTTTTAATAAAAATCTATTTTCACTTAATTATAATAATGCAGATGATAGCGTGCATTACACGCTGAGCGGTTATTTGGCTGAAGTTAAGAATGTGTTGAGTCATCATTTGACACGAAAGCCTTTATTTTTAGTGCTGAATGACGAATCGCTTCATTACCCTTATGCAATAGAAGCCATGTCGAATTTAAGTGAATTAGACCGATATAAAATTTTAATGGAGCGTGTCGATCAACAATTTTCACAGTACATTATTGCTTTAAAAAAACAGCATTTATTAGACAATGCTATTCTTATTTTGACAGCGGATCATGGTGAAAGCCCGGGTCCTGATGCCCAGTCAAACTTAATGGCTGAGGCTGTTGATAACAGTTCAGATGAAGACCATGATCTTTTGTTAAAAAAATTAGGTTCGTCTGTTGTTTATGGACACGGCGGTGATGTGATGATGCGCGAACAATATCGGGTGCCCCTTGTTTTCCATTTTTATGGAAATCATCAAACAATTAAAATGCCACAAAAAAACGATGCGCTTAATTCAACGCTTGACATCATGCCGACCCTATTTCAATTATTAAATATGCCTGCGCTTCAGAGAGATGGACAATCGTTACTGCCTGAAATGAAGGGTCAAAAAGAAACGTTGCACGTTTTATATGCTAACTCAGGGATAAATGTCGCTCTGCCAGAAAATTCAGATAAAATGAAGGCCTTGGCTCGAAAAATAAAATCAGCTTACCGCGTTGCGCCAGATGGTGCGTTTGGTCTTAATTTGGCTTTTCTTGCCAAGCTGAAACGAAATATGTCATTGGCTATTTATTGGAAAAATGTGTGTTTGGTTTATTTTCCAGAAAATATTACTCAAGATAAGAAGATAAGCATTCCGGCGTTATTTGCTATTATCAATGAAAAGAAATTTGCATTATCTTTATTGACACGTCCAGAATTAAATCAGTTTTTAGCGCATCCTGATGCAGCGAAATTAAAAGCATTGGATATTAATACTAATGAAGTACGGCATTTGTTAAGCTTGGTGACTAACTATCATAAAAAAGTATTGCTTTCTGCGAATGGGAATCCAGCGGTAAGAATGATTAAATAATTGAGCGAGTAATGGAATTTATTCGAAGCCAATAGAAGCAAGAGCGCTAGCGACTGCGAAACTTATGTATTCAGTATATTTGCTTAATATAGGATTCTATCAATTATTAACTTAAGTTGGTAAAAAATTATATACTGCACGTTTGGGTTTCGCAGTCGCTGGCGCTCTTGCTTCCATTGGCACTGTTAAAAATCACTGTAAAAGTTGAGAATGGCATAAAATGCCAAGCGAGCACCATGAAAATATCACTCATTGTAGCCAAATCAAAAAATAATGTTATTGGAAACAATAATCAATTGCCATGGCATTTACCCGCTGATTTAGCACATTTTAAAGCAATTACAATGGGAAAGCCCATTATCATGGGACGAAAGACGTTTGACAGTATCGGAAAACCTTTGCCGGGCCGTCGCAATATTGTTATTTCGCGTGATAAAAAACGAATGATTAGGGGGTGTGAGGTTTTTCATTCGATAGACGATGCATTCAATGCGGTCAAAACAGAACAAGAAGTCATGATTATTGGCGGTGCTAATTTGTATTTACAAACATTATCGATGGCCAATACGATTTATCTAACAGTGATTGATGCAGAATTTCCGGGTGATGTCTTTTTCCCGGCGTTAAATAATAACAAATGGAAATTAATGTCGGAGGAAATGCATTTGCCAGATGAAAAAAATAAGCATGGCTATTGTTTTCAGGTATGGACAAATGCTCAGGCTGTTGTATGATGTATGATCACTAAGAGGGGGGCTTATGAAGCGAAAAATTTTATGGGGTGTTTGTGTTTTCATAGTATCTTTTTTTTCTTTTAATGTTTTGGCAGATCAAGCGGTATTTCCTGTTCTCGTTGATAGTGCGCAGCAATGCGCAGTTGCAACTGATTATAGCCCTACTTTCTGCTCAGATTTTAAAATAGCAGTTACATCATGTTGTCCGATTAAAAATCTGCCGATGCAAAAGATTTACCATTTAATGATGGTAGCGTATGGTGATTTGCAAAATGCATGTAATAAAAATGCTGCAAAATATGGTGGTAGTATTCAGTCATGCGTTGATCAATGGAATTGCTATTGGAATGGTGGTAGCGATTCACAAGATAGGCTATGCAGTACAACTGGCGTTAAATGCGAAACGCAATAATATTTTCTCATGAAAAAAACAGAGATTTATTGCGCACTGCTTGTTTTGATGTTCTTATTCTTTAGTGCATTGAGTATTGCTGAAACTAAGGACATCATTTTCCCCTCAAAAGCCTTTTACTTGGGTGTCAACGTGGGTGGCGGTTCGACCGAATGGAAATACTTAGTTGATACAACCGATCCCAGTGATACATCATACACCACGCCTGAAAGTGTCACTGAAGGCGGGCCTTCTTGGGGGCTTGTATTAGGTTATGACTTAAGTAAAAATTTTGCTATTGAAATGCAGTATATGCAATTTGCTAACGCAAATATTCAATTATCACAATATAGTCCTTACCCACTTAGTAGCATGATTTCAAAAACAGATGCGTATTCATTAAGTGGGAAGTTTTTAGTGCCAATGGGACATACGCATTTGCGTGCATTTGCCGCTGTTGGTGCGGGCTTTGTTCAAAGGCAAGATCCATTGGTTAATTTTGATCCCGACATAACCTTTACGAATAATGTAAAGCGCACTTCTTGTGTTACGCCCTATATGTCAACAGGTCTTGTTTATAGTTTTACGCAACATTGGATGTTAGAAAGTGGTTTTCAATATTACACTGGTTTTGGTGCCTCTGAAGTAGACCCTGTTGCCGATTTCATTCCTTTCGCTTGGGACGCTTATGCGCGTCTGGCTTATCAGCTCTAGCGCACACCTTTTTGAGACATTGACATAACCCTATTCATTGAAGTTTTCTATATACTAAAGTGGCGTGAAGCCCCTACCTATACTCCGCGCTTGCAATCTGGGCACTTAAAAATCTCATGTTGTAGCTGCGCGGGGTATCAATGGATTAAATTATTAAGGAGAATTTTATGCCGATGAATGACAATATTAAATTATTACAAGACGAGCTGGCTAAAAAACTGAAAGAGCAAAAGGAACTGAGTTATTTTTCCTCTGCGGCAGCTGTGAAAGCAGCAAGAATTGCTGTAGATATTGCTAGGAAAAATTTAAATGTTCAGAAAAATCCTAACTGGAAGCCGCATGAAGCATTGTTTTCTGCAGAGGCAAAACATAAAACTGAATCTCATAGCCGCGCTGAAAGAAAAAAAGAAATTAATACGAAAGGCGACCTTAAGAAACCTGAAAGAATCATACCCGCACCCCTGGATTTTACGGTTGGTGCAGAACACAAAGTAAGGCATTATCTTGAGCCTGATTTTGAGCCACTTCAAGTCCACCTTGCGCGCAATAAGCGTAATGCAGAAAAAGCCTTAGCGGAAAGAGAACGTGTTGAAGCAGAGCAAGCGCGTATTGAGAAAGTACGACTGGACAGAATAAAATACACGCCATTACAAAATAAAAAAATAGAGGATGCGCATGCACAGTTTATTAAAGAAACACCAAAATCGTTTGTGCGAGCGATGTTATATGATATGAAACCTGTGAAAAAAGAAGATAAAGATAAAGTGGTTGGCACAATGATTGAAAAAAAACCAGGAGAAGATTCTGCTGCAGCGCACCTTGATAATTTTAATCGATTGCAACAGCATGAGATGAAAGAAAAAAAACAGCCACTGTTTAGTGCGGCACCAAAACACAGTGAAGCGGAACTTGCGCGAAAACAAAAGGTAGCAGAAAACATGATATTTAAAAAAAATCATTTTTTTAAAAAACAGAATAATGCAAGGCTTGATCGTGTTTTTGCAAATCAGGAAAAAATTGAAAATACAAAACAAAAACACAGCAATATGCTGAGTGAGCATATTGAATATCGAAATTTAAATGTTGCAGAAGCAAAAGCACGTGATAAAAGTTACTTGGACGCTGTTAATATCGCCAAGAACGAACGTCGAGCGAATATTTTTGATCGAATGGGTGGGAAAGATAGACTGATGCGAGAAGAAAATCGAAATCGGCTTTTTAATACATTACCATCGAGACATCAAAAAGAAATCACCGTGCAAAATATTTTTGCATCGTCATTAAAACTTAAACCGTAATGCTGATAGTTGGTGAGACGCGATTTATCGCGTCTCTCTGTTGCTTCATTGTATTGCGCAACACCCCGGTTGATTTTGAGACCGTTGTGACTGTGTGATCCCCATTAGCCCTTCCATGTATAACGTGCTGCATGACAGAATTGTAGTAACATAAGAAACACAATCAGCCGTTTTACCCATGGCACCGGCGCTACTATAAAAATTCGTGTCGTTAGTGAGGTTGCCATATATATCTATACAGCAATCAGAACCTAAATTCAGTGAATGAATATCAGTGCCATTCTTGGGGAGAAAAGTGCGTTTGCTCAGAAATTGAGGATGAAATTCATAAGCAAGCATAAAAATGCCTGAACAATAACGCATCTTCCATGCAGCAGAGGAATTTTCTTGAATTGAACCAATCACGTGTATTGCAAACAAATGAAGCGTTTTGACACTCCAAAGTTCCCAATTTTCATGATAAATCCTGCAGGCATGTTCAAAAATAAAAGGGTTATGTGCAAAATGGGCTTTAACATAGGTATCTAATTCATTTTTAAACTGTGTGGATGCTTCGATGCTTTTGGTCTCATCTTCACACGCAAATACATCTCTGATACTTTTGAGTAATTGTTTCGCCTCCTTTTTTTGCGTTTTTTGAAAAGTTGAAAAACCAGATTGATAAACATTTTCACATTGACGTTTAAATTCAAGCGGATCAAGATATTCATTTATTACCACTACCATTTCTACATCGTCATTGGCCAGCGCTATTTTTAATGCAGTATCAAGGCGTGTTTCCGAGTAATGCGCACCTTCTGGGGTAGATAATAATGTATTACGATTTTCAGGGTGAGTATTTCTAATAATGCGTCTTAAGGTTTCTATATCTGCGTTAACTGCAGCATTTTGCAAACGATTTCTTTTGTTGCTGTAATCAATTAGCCAGCCAATAGCAGTTTTAGCATTACTGATAGGGGAAGATGCATCATAAAAAAATGCTGATGCTGTCATTTCTAATTGTTGATGTGGCAGAAGAATTGGTGCTGGTACAACCAGTTTTACAATATCAGCATAAAGAAAGGAAAAAATTTGCATATTAATATCATACAATGGCAAAATTGTTACCATTGAAAGTAATCCCTCATATCCTTGTGATACGTGTAGCACATGTAACATTAATAAACGAAATATAAATAATTCATCACGCGATAGACAAATACTTTCATGAGACAATTGTGATGGACTGATAATTAATCTAACGTTGCCGGCTGTTTGTTGTGCGCTGAGATAAATTTGATTTGATGTTATTATGGTTCTGCTCATAGCCACCCCTATCTATTTTGTGATTTTCTTTGGCATTATACAGAGTCTTACTTCATAATTCCTCACTCACTTGATTTTCTTCGTGTATTCTGACACTCTTTCTTTCCATGGATTTTACATACACAGGAAAACAGAGTGTCCAAAAAAACACCGCTTTATGATCGCCATGTCAAATCAAAGGCATTAATCGTTGATTTTTCCGGTTGGCAAATGCCCTTGCATTATGGCTCGCAAATAACAGAACATCATGCTGTGCGAAAAAACATTGGAGTATTTGATGTTTCTCACATGGGAGTCGTTGACATTCGCGGTAAAAATACCGTTCCCTTTTTACGTCACGTATTAGCCAATGATGTCGCCAAATTAATGGGATCGGGGATCAGAGATCAGAAATCAGTGGTCGCAACAGGATCTGCACTCTATTCCTGTATGCTAAATGAATCAGGTGGCGTGATCGATGATTTAATTGTCTATCATTTTTCAAATGATTATTTTCGTTTGGTGATTAATGCAGGTTGTCGTGATAAAGATTTTCAATGGCTGCAAATGCATGCAACGCAGTTTGATGTGCAATTAGTACTGCGTGCTGATTTATGCATATTAGCCTTGCAAGGACCGCAATTTCTTTCAGCACTTAAAAATATTTTTGATGAAGATATCGTAGAAAAAATTGCTGCACTTAAACCATTTCAATTTTACACTTTGCCTGACACGCACGCTGATACCATGATCACCCGCACAGGTTACACTGGCGAATCTGGCGTTGAAATTATTTTACCCGCGTCTGAAGCAATTAAAGTATGGGAAAAATTAATTGCAACCGGTGTGCAGCCTTGTGGATTGGGCGCACGTGATACTTTACGATTAGAGGCAGGCTATAATTTATTTGGCGCTGACATGACAGAAACAACATCGCCTTTAATTTCCAATTTGGCGTGGACAGTTTCTTTTAAAGATGAATCACGTGATTTCATTGGGAAAAACGCCTTGTTTTTAGAAAAACAAAAAGGCATTTCGCAGCAATTAATAGGATTGGTTTTGGAATCACGCGGTGTTTTGCGTAATCATCAAAAAGTAAAAATTGATAATATTGGTGAAGGTGAAATTACATCGGGTAGTTTTTCACCGACGCTGAATAAATCAATTGCATTGGCGCGCGTTCCTGTTTGTAATGCAGCGGATGCGTTTGTTGAAATACGGAGTACGTGGTTGCCAGTGCAAATAGTGAAGCCGAAGTTTATTTAGGAGAACAACGATGACAGATTGTCCCAGAGAACTACACTACACCGAAAGCCATGAATGGGTACGCTTAGAAAATGACGACACCGTTGTGGTTGGCATTACCGATCATGCACAACATCAATTGGGTGACTTGGTTTTTGTTGAGTTGCCTGATATGAATTTATCAATGGATCAAGGTGATGAAATGACGGTTGTTGAATCGGTGAAAACAGCAGCTGATGTTTATGCGCCTATTTCAGGTGAAATCGTTGAAGTGAATCCACAATTGGAATCACGCCCTGAATTAATTAATCAAGATCCGTATGGAAATGGCTGGATTTGCCGTATAAAACCTTCGAATATTGAAGAGCTTGATGAATTATTAGATGCGGATGCATATAAGGAATCGATCGCTGATTCCGAAGAATAGATAAATGATGATATTGATATTTTCTTGAAATTGATGAGAGACTATATGCCCTTTATCCCACACACCGAAAATGATATTCAAGACATGCTTTCTGCTGTCGGTGTTAAAAAAATCGATAATTTATTTGATGAAATTCCATCTGATGTGCCATTAGCAGACATTGAAAAAATGCCCGAAGGCTTGGATGAATTATCTGCAATACGATTACTGGCAGAACGCGCACCCGAATTTAATTTTGGTGCGTGTTTTATCGGTGCGGGGGCATATGAACATCATATTCCTGCTGCAGTGTGGGATATTGTGACGCGCGGAGAATTTTATACCGCCTACACGCCCTATCAAGCTGAAGCCAGTCAAGGCACGCTTGAAGTTATCTACGAATATCAAACAATAATGACAGAATTAATGGCAATGGAAGTGTCGAACGCGTCTTTATATGATGGCGCATCTGCATTAGCAGAAGCAGTGTTAATGGCAGCACGTATTGGTGACGGTGTTGTTGTGCTTGTTCCACGTAATATTCATCCGCATTATCGTGATGTATTAAAAACAATTATTAATCCAGAAATAATTAAATTAATTGAGTGGGATTATGACGAAAAAACAGGTCGTGTTGATTTAAATCAATTGAAAAATACAGAATATGATATTGCCATTATTTCACAGCCAAATTTTTTGGGTTGTGTTGAAGAAGTCGATGACATCACCAAAATTGTGCACGAAAAGAAAGCGTTATTAATTGCAGTGGTAAATCCGATTGCTATGGCGTTGTTAAAACCGCCTGGAAAATGGGGTGATTCTGGCGCTGATATTGTGTGTGGTGATGGACAACCCTTGGGTGTGCCATTGGCAGGCGGCGGACCTTATTTTGGATTTTTATGTTGTCGTAAAAAAGATATTCGACAATTGCCGGGTAGAATTGTTGGGCGTACAAATGATGCGAATGGTAAAATGGGTTTCGTGTTAACACTTCAAGCGCGCGAACAACATATTCGCCGTGCAAAAGCCACTTCCAATATCTGCACGAATCAAGGGCTGTTAGTCACTGCGGCAACGATCTATATGCGATTATTAGGTGGAAAAGGCTTGCAGGCCGTAGCGAAAAAATGTTTAGACAACACTGAAAAATTAAAACAATTATTGTCAAAAATAGAAGGGGTTGAAATTGTTTTTAATGCGCCGACATTCCATGAATTTGTGATTAGAGTAAGTAAACCAATGAAAAAAAATAATATTCAAGCGGGATTTGCTTTAGGTGATTATTATCCTGAATTAAATAATTGTTTGCTGGTTTGTGTGACGGAAACAAAAACAGCAGATGATTTGGAAAAATACTCTCTAGGATTATTGTAAAAGTTGAGAATGACGCTAATAATTTTAGAAGGCAAAGGAAATCACATGGAATCTCATTTATTACGACAAGCGCTACCCAACATTCCGCAAACCGCTGAATTGGATGTCGTTCGTCATTTTACACGTTTATCTCAAAAAAACTTTTCGATTGAAACCAATTTTTATCCGCTTGGTTCCTGTACGATGAAATATAATCCGCGTTCTGCAAAAGCAATCGCGTCCATGCCGGGTTATTTTTATTTGCATCCGTTAACAGATGTGGCTGATCAACAGGGTAATTTAGAAAATTATTTCGAATTGCAAAATATGATTGCATTATTAACAGGTTTTGAAGCGGTTTCATTAACGCCAATGGCAGGTGCACAAGGTGAATTTGCAGGGGTTGCGATGATTGCAGCGTATCATCGCGATCGAGGTGATACAGCGCGGACAGAAATGTTAATCCCTGATGCGGCACATGGAACGAACCCTGCTTCGGCGCGGATGTGTGGATTTACCGTTAAAGAAATTCCAACCTGCACCAAAACGGGTGATATTGATTTAGAAGCATTACAAAAAGCCGTGTCAGAAAAAACAGCGGGCATCATGTTAACCAATCCTTCAACATTTGGCGTCTTCGAAAGAAAAATTACAAAAATTGCAGAAATTGTTCATCATGCCGGTGGATTATTATATTACGATGGGGCAAATTTAAATGCGATTTTAGGCAGAGCGCGCCCAGGCGACATGGGTTTTGATGTGATGCATTTAAACTGCCATAAAACATTTGCAACACCACATGGGGGCGGTGGGCCAGGTGCTGGTCCTGTTGCTGCGAATGCAAAATTAAAAGCGTATTTACCAACACCAATCGTAGGCAAAAAGCAGTCCCATTTTTACTGGATGACGAAAAAAGAATGTCCGAAATCAATTGGCCGTTTATCGTGCTTTATGGGAAATGCCGGCGTTTTATTGCGTGCGCATATTTATTTACGCCTGCTGGGAAAAAACGGGGCGAAACGCGTCAGTCAATTTGCTACTTTAAATGCAAATTACTTAATGAAGCAATTAGAAAAAGTGGGATATACGTTAGCATTTCCGCAACGACGTGCGAGTCATGAATTTATTATTACCATAAAACCTTTAACACAAAAAACAGGAATAACGGCGTTAGATATTGCAAAACGTTTGTTAGATTTCGGTATTTATGCGCCAACAATCTATTTTCCGACTTTAATTTCGGAGTGTTTATTGATTGAGCCGACTGAAACAGAGGATAAAAAAACATTGGATCGATTTATTGAAGTCATGAAAATGATTTATGATGAAGCTTATTCAAATCCAGAAAAATTAAAAGGTGCGCCATATACAACGCCAGTAGGACGATTGGATGAAGTGAAAGCGGCGCGTGAATTAAATGTTCGTTCTTAGAGGTATGATATGAGACTTAAAACAGACAGTCAGGAAATAAAAAATAATTTTAATGTGCTTCGTTTGTGGTGGGAAGGTCGAGATAAGCGTTGGAGTGAGCAAAATTCTGAAAGTCATTCATCAGACAGTTTTCTTCAGGAATTACAGTATGTGGGCGATTTGAGTAATAATATTCAAGATTTTTATAACATCATAAAAGAACGTGCTGCATTTTCAACTAAAGAGACGGGGTTGATTGATCAATGTAAAATATTGTGCGACAAGCTCAAAGTTTTTTTTGAACAAGCAGAGCGTGATAATCAGAAATTTCGTGGTCTATTGCATGATGATGGTGCGCCGGAAGCAGGAACGTTATTGGTATCTGGGTTATTACCAACAACAAAGCAAATTCGAAATCGTCGCCTATTGAGTGCAGCAATATTTTGTGTAACAGCTGCTGTTATTGCAGTTACTGCTTGCATGACAGCGATTATTTTATTTACCCCGGGTATTTCCATTGAATATCCGTTTATTTTTTTTCCTTTAGTATTGCAGGCAGTGCCAGCATTTTGGGGGTTGACTGACATGCCCGTTCACAACTTTACTATGTTTGTACAAGAAATGGATATGGCTTTTACTGTGCCCATTCCTATGGCATCGATGATAGGCACATCATTATATAGTGTGTTGGCTGGCTTGTTTGCGGCTTATAAATTAGTAAGTAGTCAAGCGTTGCTTGATTCAAAAATTGAGGCAGGCAGCAGAAAAATATTTGTTTCTGCAGCAGTATTTTTAGCCTGTAAAATGGATTTGCAATTAAAAACGATGCAGGTGCTTGATCATGCAGACATGCTTTATTTGCAGGCGGTAATTAAAGGCGCGATACAGTCATTGCAAGCGAGTTTATCAAGTTACACGCATGAAACACAAAAAACACGATGCGAAAAAGCGAGCAATGCTTTAGAATTGGTGGCATGTAAATTAGAAAAAATGACAATGCATGGCAGTGCGCCATTGACGTCTGACAATTTAAATTTAATTTCAGAGAAGGACCGCGTTGTGTTTGATGCTGTTATTGCTAGTCCGTGTAGTTTTGGTGTGGGTAGTTTATTTAATTCATCTACAAAAACGCCGCGATCCGACGCATCGCTTAAGACAGTAGTTGGAATTCAGTATCAAGCAGTGTAAATAGGATTATCATAGAAAGTATGATTATCACAGAAATGCGCCCGGAAGGGTGCGTGTGAATAAGGACAGCGCATGAGAATGGACAAATTCACAAATCTATTCCAAACAGCCTTAGCTGACGCGCAATCAATGGCCCTGGGACACGATAATCAAGTGATCGAGCCGGAGCATTTGTTGTTGGCATTGCTTGCACAAGAGGGGGGAAGTATCTCGGCAATTCTAGAACAAGCCGGAGCCAACATTTCTGTTTTAGAAAACGAATTGCAAACCGCAATCAGTCGTTTTGCCAAAGTTGAAGGTGCACCCGGACAAGTTCATCTTTCTAATTCACTCAGTCAGTTATTAAATCGCTGTGATCAGTTAGCGCAAAAAAATAAGGATCAGTTTATTTCAAGCGAATTATTTTTATTATCATTATTCGAAACAAAATCCGCTATTCAAGATTATTTGAAAAAATCAGGTGTTAAAGAAAAATTATTACAAGAGGCGATAAAGAAAATGCGTGGAAATGAAAAAGTGTCTGATCCTAATGCAGAAGGCACTCGCAAAGCTTTGGAAAAATATACGATAGATTTAACAGAACGCGCACGAATGGGAAAATTAGATCCTGTGATTGGCCGTGATGAAGAAATTCGTAGGACGATTCAAGTATTGCAACGGCGCACAAAAAATAATCCCGTGTTAATTGGTGAGCCCGGCGTTGGAAAAACCGCTATTGTTGAAGGATTGGCGTTACGCATTGTAAATGGTGAAGTGCCCGAAGGAATAAAAAATAAAAAAGTATTGTCATTGGATATGGGTGCATTAATTGCGGGCGCTAAATTTCGCGGTGAATTTGAAGAGCGATTAAAAGCGGTTTTAAAAGAATTAGCAAAAGAAGAAGGCCAAGTTATTTTATTTATTGATGAGCTACATACGATGGTGGGTGCTGGAAAAGCTGAAGGATCGATGGATGCGGGAAATATGTTAAAGCCCGCTCTAGCGCGTGGTGAATTACATTGCGTTGGTGCAACAACATTAGATGAATATCGCCAATATATTGAAAAAGATGCGGCACTTGAACGACGCTTTCAAAAAGTGTTGGTTGATGAACCTACCGTATTAGATACCATTGCTATCTTGCGTGGATTAAAAGAAAAATACGAAGTACATCACGGCGTTACGATTACGGATCCTGCTATTGTCGCTGCTGCAACATTATCACATCGTTACATTACAGATCGACAATTACCGGATAAAGCGATTGATTTAATTGACGAGGCAGCCAGTGAAATTCGCATGGAAATTGATTCTAAGCCGCATGATTTGGATAGGCTTGATCGTAAATTAATTCAATTTAAAATTGAACGTGAAGCATTAAAAAAAGAAAAAGATGAGGCCTCCAAAAAAAGATTAAAAGATTTGGATGTTGAAATTAAAAAATTAGAAAAAGAATATGCTGATTTAGAGGAAATTTGGAAAACAGAAAAAGCAAATTTACAAGGTTCACAAAAAATAAAAGAAGAATTGGATAAAGCGCGAATGCAATTAGAACAGGCATCACGAAATTCCGATTTGGCAAAAATGTCGGAATTACAATATGGTGTTATTCCCGAACTAGAGAAGAAACTATCAAATGCAAGTGGCGACACGCACGAAGCGAGCGCCAGCGAACGGAGTAAGTGTAAGTTACTACGCACCTCTGTCACCGCAGATGAAATCGCCGAAGTGGTTTCAAAGTGGACGCATATTCCCGTTTCACGCATGTTAGAAGGCGAAAAAGAAAAATTATTGCGTATGGAAAAAGTACTGCACGACAGCGTGATTGGGCAGAATGAAGCGGTTAATGCGGTGGCCAATGCCATTCGTCGATCTAGAGCAGGCATGTCAGACCCCAATAAACCCATTGGATCCTTTTTATTTTTAGGGCCAACGGGAGTGGGTAAAACAGAGTTATGCAAAGCCCTATCATTATTTTTATTTGATACGGTTGATTCGATGGTGCGAATTGATATGTCCGAATTTATGGAAAAACATTCTGTTGCGCGATTAATTGGAGCGCCACCAGGATATGTTGGCTATGAAGAAGGCGGTTATTTAACGGAAAGCGTTCGCCGCAAGCCTTATTCTCTTATTTTATTGGATGAAATTGAAAAAGCGCATGCTGATGTATTTAATATTTTATTGCAGGTATTGGATGATGGCCGATTAACGGATGGTCAAGGACGCACGGTTGATTTTAAAAATACGGTGATCGTGATGACATCAAATTTGGGTTCGGAGATTATTCAGGAATTTTCAAATGAGTCTTACGCAAAAATGAAGGAATTGGTAATGGAAATTGTGCGAAAAAGTTTTCGCCCGGAATTTATTAATCGCATTGATGAATCTGTTGTGTTTCATGCGCTTGATAAAAAGGAAATTATTAATATTGCTAAAATTCAAATTCAAAAAATTCAGCAACGTTTACATGAATTAAATTATAAATTAAATATATCCGATTCGGCGTTGAATTTTATTGCTAATGCAGGGTTTGATCCGGTATATGGTGCTCGGCCATTAAAGCGGGCTATTCAACAATATTTAGAAAACCCATTGGCGCAAGCTATTTTATCGAGCAAATTTAAACCGAACGATACGATTCAAGTTGATTGTGAAGCGGATCAGTTGGTGTTTAACACAGTGTAAAATAGCGTTTAATGCTGCCTATTAAGACTCTAGCAAATAATCCGAAACCTCTTTCAATGCGCTGCTAATAACAAAAGTAGTCGTTAAAGAAAAAAAGGTTGCTGTTGCCACCTTGATTGTTGCTTCATTGGGATTTGATAGTGTTTCTGGATATGCCATATTAAAAATCAATGTTAAAAAACCGGCAAAGACAGTTGGTAGTAAAGCTATTTTGGCAGCATTAAATATCATGCTCTTGCAGTCATTGTGATTATTATTTCTCATTTTATTTTCCCCTGTAATTTTTTCAGCCTCTGCAGCAGGTTTCAACTGCCGAATCTAGGATTATAGGGCTATTTTAATCGTTTAGAAGCATAATTTAGAAATTAATGCTCTCTTAATATTTCTTGCAAAAACACGGTATTGACAGCACTTAAATGTCCATCTAAGCTTCACGTCTGTGTTTAAAACAAGGAAATTAATCATGCATTATTGGAATTCAGTTATTGATGAAGTGTTGCATAAAAATGATAGTTCACACGCATTTTTATATACGAATAATGGTTTATTACATGATGAAAGTTATTTTGTTGCTCCGGATTATTTTGTAGAGGACGAAAAAGAAACGCGTGATTTGCGAAATTATTATTTAGGAAAAAAATATCCGAATGTTTATATTACTAAGCGTGAAGCCGAATCCCTGTTTTGGATCGTGCAAGGTTTAACCATTCCGCAAACAGCACATAAACTAGCCTTATCTTCACGTACGGTTGAATTTTATGTTAAAAATCTTAAATTAAAATTGGGCTGTGTTAATAAAAAAGAATTGATAGAAAAAATCATGCAAACCAATTTGTTAAAGCAATTGGAAAAAGAAGGCTTGAAAATTATTAGACATTAACATTCAATTCCGCTACGGTACTCGCCATGACAATACATCCTACATGGCAAAATGCACTTTCAAATGCGATTACCTGTACAGAAGATCTTTACAGGTTTTTGGATTTAGAGATGCCTCAGTTTGATTTGACAAGAGCACAGCAATCATTTTCACTGCGTGTGCCGCGTGAATTTGTGTCTAGAATGGAAAAAGGCAATCCGAATGATCCTTTACTGTTACAGATATTGCCGCAAGCAGTGGAGATACAAAAATTTCCCGGATATATGTCAGACCCTGTTTCAGATCTTCAAAAAAATCCGGTGCCTGGATTGTTGCATAAATATCATGGCAGAGTGTTGCTGACATTAACTGGCGGCTGCGCAATTAATTGTCGCTACTGTTTTCGTCGCCATTTTCCTTATTCAGATAATATTCCCAGCCGAGAAAATTATGCCAGGGCATTAAATTATATTCGTGACGACAATACGATTGAAGAAGTGATTTTCAGTGGCGGTGATCCATTGCTTCTGAAGGATTGTTCAATTTCTAAATTGGTAACACAATTAGAAGAAATTCCGCATTTACAGAGACTACGTATCCATACGCGGCTACCGATTGTGATTCCACAACGCGTAACGGATGAGTGGATTGAATGGATGCGAAAATCGCGTTTTCAGAAAATAATTGTTTTGCATTGTAATCATGCAAATGAAATAGATGATGCTGTTTTTTCAGCATTAAAAAAATTACGTCAAGAAAATGTCACATTGCTGAATCAATCTGTATTATTAAAAAATATCAATGATAATTCTAAGGTATTAATTAATTTAAGTAAAAAAATATTTGAAGCGGGTGTATTGCCCTATTATTTGCATTTGCTAGATAAGGTAGATGGCGCGGCGCATTTTGATGTGTCAGAAGAAAAGGCAAAGCAGCTAATGCATGAAATAAAAAAACAACTACCTGGATTTTTAGTGCCAAAATTAGCAAGAGAAGTTGCGGGAATGCTGCATAAAGATTTTTGAATTTTCAGTATCCGCTTCATGTTCCTAAGCAAAATTGCTTGTAAGGGACGTGCACGGAATAACTTTTACAACTGACGCCCCAGATTGGCGTTAGATTGATGTATTCTGATTGAGGAAATGTGCAGGAATACTCGTCAGTATTTCAAACATTTCCGAATGAAGAATACATCAAGATAACGTCAATGTGGGGATGTCAGTTGTAAAAGTTATTTCGTGCACGTCCCTAAGGCGGATATGTCATTTCTTTACGCTACGAGGATTTGCGAAGATTTTCCTCAAAATATTCAATTTCTTGCTGCGTGTTTTTTCGAAATAATAATGGATTAGGGATAAAAGGAAAAGCATCTTTTGTTCCGCCAGTTCCGATGATAGTAATCCCACCATAATTAAAAATACGTCCCATTAATGTTTGATCTACTAAGACACCTTCTACTTTATCCAGTAATAACTCTAATGATCGACGCTGAATCCAGCCAACCTTAATTACCACACGTTTATTCGTGACGCCATATTCTGAAGTTTTAAAATAAATATAGGCGCTAATATACCAATATCCACCCATGCAAACTAAGGCGGCAATTGCAACATCGCGCAGTGTCCAAATATCGTAAACACGAATATACAATATCGGGGGAGAATAAAGTAAAAGAAGCAATGCAAAAAGAATTGCCCAGGCTGCCGAAGAAAAAATTATCCAGTGCGGACGCACAGAGTAAATCAGTTTTTCGTTTTGTAATAAATTGGCTTCGATGTATTGCATAATTTTTTCATCCTTAAGTTAAATCCAATTTTCAATTTTTAAGTTTGGAACACGTTGAAATTTTTTGTGTTGTTAGTGACAAGTATTATGTCCATCGGTAAAACAGGGATAATTCCAGTCAGTGCCTCTAATGCTGTGTGTGATTATTTTTGCACAGCCCCCAATGCATTTCAACACCATTCTCAATTTCATTTACGTTAAATATTGCTGTATTAAAGATTATTTTTTAAAAAACAATTATCTTGATTTCCTTTGAAAAGCCGGGTAGGTGCGCTGAGTCAAATTTGTTACCAACCATGGCCACACCAAATTCGCCACCGTCTGATCACCAAAATCATTTAAATGGCTATCCCCCGGCAATTGAAACACCTTATTTTTAACAGCATTTTTAAACTGTGGCGCAATATCATAAAATGCGATTTTTTGAGATTGAAAAAATACTGGCGCTTGCTTTAAAAATGCTTGCGTTGGATCTTTTGCGTTGGGTTTGTAAAATGCATTATACCCCGTCGTTACCACCAATAATTTTGCACGGTGTTGCACGCACCATTGATTAATTTGATAAAAAAGTGCATTGCCCAATGCAACAGCGTAATTTAATTGTTCTTGTGTGTCAGGCCCGCGTTGAAATACAAGTGAAAAATGATTTTTATGTTGATGTTCATCCATAAAGACTTGGTTGGCCTTGGCACTCGATGCTTGTTTGATAAATACATTTCTGATTAATTGAAATAATTGAGAATGTTCTAATAAAAAATTATACCAACGTCCTTGATTTAAAAATTCTTTTATTCGTGCATGTGGGAAAGGACGAAAATTAGAAGTGAGTGCGTAGGAATGTTTGCTTTGCAATTTAAAAATATTTAAAGCAACAGCACGACCTACGTCGTCTGAATCAATAAATACCAAAACATATTTTGGGTGCGTTAACGCGCCAAATTGTTTTAAATACGCTAAACATTCTGCTGTTCCCCAACCACCTGATGCCGCATTTAAAATTTGATATTGGTTATTGCCAAAGTGATGATTTAAATTGCTTTGAAGATGGTATAAATACGTTTTTTTAAAGGGTTGCAGCCAGCCGAATGTCATGCTGTCACCTAATGCTAAAATATGAATGGCATTTGGATTTATTTTTGTATCACGCAACGCGGGTGGGTAAAAATGATAATGCACAAAACGTGAAGTGCCTTGTTGAATGGAAGCGCTGCCATAGCTGCGATTTAAAGCATAACCTAAAGATGACAATGCTTTAATCGACCCAGACATTTCTTGTGGATAGAAAACGCGTACCATGCCTTCTGCGATGAATAATGTGATGAGCGTGGTGAGTAACAATAAAAAAAAGTTTTTGAAGAATGTGTTCATGATCAGAGATTCCTGCGTATTAAAATATGGTGTAAATCAACGGCGCTACAACCGTGCTTTGCGAAATCACAATTAATACTGCCAGCAACAGCATAATAAGAATAATCGGTAACAACCAAAATTTTTTACGTGCACGTAAAAACCCCCATAAATCCTTTAATAATTCAAACATCAGTATGGTCTCCGTAAATCATTGTGCGTGTTTCTGCAGTCTGTACGATACGTTTTTAAATGGGGATCATACTGCAACCCCATCGCATCCTTACCCAATAATTTTTTTATTAATGCAATGGGTGTAAAAATAACAAAAAATAAAATGCCAAATAATAATCGCGTATTAATATAATTTAATGTTTTTAAAATACCGTCCCAAAGACATTTTAACGGTGTTAAAAAGTAGGGAAAAAAGAATGTACATGCCAAAACAATGGATAATATAGTCCAGGCAAGCAGTGCGATGGGATGATGGTGCCAGATAAAAAAAGCAAGCACAGCGAAATAATATCCTGAAAAAATAAATCCAAATTTTTTTAATTCAGTCATCAATCAACTCCCACTGTTTCGCCTGTTGTATACTGCGCTTTTAATTGATCGGATTGTTTTTCTTTTAATAGCACCACATTTTCAAGCACTAACGCGTCAATGTGTGTCGTCATAAAACAGCGAAAAGCTTCAATTGGCGTGCAAACAATCGGTTCACCGCGTACATTAAACGATGTATTAATTAAAACTGGGCAGGCTGTTTTTTCATCAAATTTTTTAATTAAAGCATGAAAACGCGGGTTGGTTTCTGCATGCACTGTTTGCACGCGCGCCGTATTATCAACATGGGTTACAGCAGGAATGGTGCTGCGTAGGGATTTTAATTGATCTAAGCCAACTTTTTTATCATTCGATTTGATTAAGTGCGCCGGTTGCACATCGCCGACTAACAGCATGTATGGACTTTTATGGTTAATATCAAACCACTCTGTCGCTTTTTCCGCTAAAACTGCGGGCGCAAAAGGACGAAATGATTCACGGAATTTAATTTTTAAATTCATGACCGACTGCATATTTTGACTACGCGCATCGCCAATAATAGAGCGATTGCCGAGTGCACGAGGACCATATTCCATGCGTCCTTGAAACCAGCCAATCACTTTTTCTTTGGATAATAAATCCACTGTATTATTTAATAAATCGTCATCTGACAATACCGTAAAATGCGCACCGACTGTTTTTAAATATTGTATAATTTCATCATTGGAAAAAGACGGTCCTAAATAAGCACCTTGCATTGAATCATTTAAGTTAATATTTCTGGGTTGGCCACACTGTTCATGCCAAACCATCAGTGCTGCACCGAGTGCGCCACCGGCATCCCCTGCTGCAGGTTGAATCCAGATGTTTTCAAATAAATTACTTTTGGCTATTTTGCCATTGGCTACGCAATTTAAGGCAACGCCACCTGCCAAACAACAATTTTTAACGCCATATTCCGCTTTAATATTTTTCGCTAACTTCATGACAATATCTTCAGTGACAACTTGAATGGATTTGGCTAAATCCATATCTTGTTGTGTGATCGGGGCTTCGCTTTGTCTGGCGGGTCTTTTAAATAATTTTGCAAAGCGATCATTCGTCATTTTCAAGCCGACAGGATAGTCGAAATAGTCTAAATTTAAGCGATAGGTGCCGTCATCTTTCACATCAATTAAATATTTATAAATAATATCAACGTATTTTGGTTCGCCATAGGGTGCTAATCCCATTAATTTATATTCACCAGAATTTACTTTAAAGCCAGTAAAATAAGTGAATGCAGAGTAAAGCAAGCCAAGTGAATGCGGAAACTTAATTTCCCATTGCGGTTTTAATGTATTGCCTTTTCCGAGCCATAATGATGTTGTTGCCCATTCGCCAACGCCATCTAAACACAGCACGGCAGCTTCTTCAAAAGGCGATGGAAAAAAAGCGGATGCAGCATGCGACTGATGATGTTGCGTAAATAAAATGGGTGCTTTTAATTTTTTAAGTCCACCTAATTTTTTTAGCGCTTTTTGTAATTCGCTTTTTAAAAATAATTTTTCTTTTAACCAAACCGGCATGGCCTTTAGGAAAGATTTAAATCCCTTGGGCGCGAAAGTTAAATACGTTTCGATTAATCTTTCAAAGGTCAATAATGGTTTGTCATAAAATGCGATAAAATCAATGTCGTCAAGTGTTAAATTCGCTGCAGATAAACAATAGTGAATAGCATTTTCAGGGAAGCGTTCGTCGTGTTTTTGACGGGTAAAGCGTTCTTCATGTGCGGCAGCGATGATGTTGCCATTTTGGATTAATGCGGCTGCGCTGTCATGATAGTAAGCTGAAATGCCGAGGATGTTCATGTCAGTTCTCTTTGTCTTGATTTGATGTGTATCTTAATGGGTTTGATGGGTAAATGCCAGATACTGACTTTTTCAGTTTTCTTTTGTGTTTCTGCATGCTATCTTGAATTATGTAACATAATTCAAGAAGCATGATATGAAACATGGCGGCAAACGTAGCGGGGCAGGGCGACCAAAAGGCTCTGGTAAATATCAAGCGTCAACACAGGTGATGCGTGTTCCGGTCAATATGGTGGATCGTGTCATTACTTACGTGCAAACCAATGGCCATCAATTGCCACTGTATAGTAATAAAGTCTCTGCCGGGTTTCCATCGCCTGCAGACGATCATATTGAAGCGCAACTCGATTTAAATTCGCATCTTATCAAAAGTCCAGCAAGCACCTTTTTTGTCCGAGCACAGGGTGAATCGATGAAAGAGGTAGGTATTTTCCCTAATGATATTTTAATTGTTGATCGCAGTATTAACCCCGTTAACGGCAAAATTATTATTGCGGTTGTTGATGGTGAGCTCACGGTTAAGCGACTCAGTATAAAAAATGATGTGTTATTTTTAATGCCTGAAAATAAAGATTTCAAACCTATTCTTGTTAAAGAATTACAAGATTTTTCCATTTGGGGAGTGGTAACCTATGTTATCCACGCACTCTAACATTTGCTTTGCCTTAGTTGACTGCAATAATTTTTACGCGTCATGCGAACGTATTTTTAATCCCAAATTAAATAATAAACCGTTAATTATTTTATCCAGCAATGATGGGTGCGTTATTGCCCGTTCCAATGAAGCAAAATCACTGGGTATTCAAATGTCACAACCCTATTTTCAAATTGAAAAATTGTGCCGTCAGCATAAGGTTAACGCTTTATCGTCTAATTTTGCCTTGTATGGCGATATTTCTAATCGAGTAATGAAAACATTGCATGCGTTATGCCCTGATATGGAAATTTATTCTATTGATGAAGCGTTTTTACGGTTAGATCGCTTAAATGTAAATCCAGTAAATTATGCAATAAAAATAAAAGAAATACTTTTTAAAAATGTTGGCATTCCGGTATCGATAGGATTAGCACCTACAAAAACACTGGCAAAAGCAGCAACCAATATTGCAAAGAAAAATGCAGCAGTAGGTGTTTATGATTTGCGTTTACAAAATGTGCGAAGCATTATTTTGAATTATTTTCCAGTGAAAGATATTTGGGGTGTTGGAAAACAATCTGCTGAAAAATTAAACCAATTGCATATTAAAACAGCCACTGAATTATGCGATCAACCTGTTGCTTTTTTAAAAAGACATTTTAGCGTCATGATTGAGCGTACCGTGATGGAATTAAAAGGGATGTCTTGTGTTTCACTTGAAGAAACGCACAGTAAAAAAAATATTATTTGTTCGAGGTCATTTGGAAAGAAAGTGACTGAAATAAGCGATTTATTAGAAGCAATTAGCAGCTATGCTGCTAATGCATGCAAAAAAGCGCGTAATCAACAAACAAAAGCACACGCTATTTGTGTTTATTTACAAACCAGTCGATTTGGCAAAGCAAATGAATTTTATAGTGCGCGTGATCAGGAAATTTTATTATTTCCGAGTAATGATACTGTTCTGATAACCGCTGTCGCCATTAAATTATTAAAAAAATTATTCAAGCGCGGTTACCATTATCAAAAAGTGGGTATTGTATTGTTGAATCTAATGCCTGATCACATTCAACAAAATGATTTATTTGCGCAAAATAAAAGTGAAGACAATCAAAAAATGATGTCTGTATTAGATGAGATTAATAAAAAATGGGGTGCGCAAACGCTGTTTTTAGCATCAGAAGGGACAGAAAAAACCTGGACAGTAAAGTCGAGTCGACGTAGTTTTAGATACACAACAAGCTGGGATGAATTGTTAATGGTAAAATGAGATTCAATTTGAATCGAAATTAATGTATTCACTCCATTTTTCACGGTGATATCAATAAAAGTGACAGTATGAGTGTCTAGACACGGCGCTAATCTATGTTATGCTTTCTAAACCAATTTTTGATGAGGATTAACCATGAGTAACATTTCTGAATTACAAGCAACGATTGCGCAATTAACCGCGCGTGGAAAAGGATTGTTGGCGGCAGATGAAAGCGTTGCAACGATCACCAAACGTTTAGAATCCGTTGGCGTTTCATCAACCGAGGAAACGCGCCGAACTTACCGTGATTTGTTACTAACAGCGCCCCATTTAAATGATTATATCAGTGGTGTGATTTTATTCGAAGAAACATTAAATCAATCTACATTAAGCGGCGTGCCTTTTGCAAAATTTTTACAAGACAATCATATTGTGCCTGGCATTAAAGTCGATAAAGGATTAATTGCTGTTAGCGCAACCAATCCGGAACAAGTCACACAAGGTTTAGATGGCTTAGCTGAACGTTTACAAAAATATAAAACGCAAGGTGCACGATTTGCAAAATGGCGTGCAGTGTATCAAGTTGGTGAAAAAACACCGTGCAAAATTGTGAAATCATTTAATGCCATTGGTTTAGCGCGTTACGCACAATTGTGTCAAGACAATGGTATTGTTCCCATTGTTGAACCCGAAATTTTAATTGATGGTGATCACACTATCGAGCAATGCGAAAAAGTGGCTGAAAAAGCATTACATAAAGTTTTTAAAGCAATGCGTAAATATGGTGTGATTTTAGAATATATTATTTTAAAACCTAGCATGGTTATTTCAGGCAAAAAATCTAAAAACCAATCGACTGTTGCGCAAGTTTCAGAAGCAACATTGCGTGTATTAAAACGGGCTGTTCCTGCAGCGGTTCCATCCATTAATTTCTTGTCGGGTGGACAAACACCCGTGCAAGCAACGCAACATTTGCAAGCAATGAATGCCACTGGCAATTTACCGTGGCATTTAAGTTTTTCATATGCAAGGGCATTACAAGAACCGTGTATGGACGCGTGGCGTGGCAAAAAAGAAAATGTGAAAACAGCGCAAGATGTTTTTTTGAAACGTGCGAAATTAAATCATTTGGCAACATTGGGGCAATATAAAAATGAAATGGAATAAAAAACATTCATGGAAGAACACTTAATTTTAATTCCTGCCTATAACGAAGAAACAACGATCGCGTCAATTGTCGATCGTTGTTTGCAATACTCTTCGCAAGTGTTGGTTGTTGATGATGGTTCAACAGATAATACGCTTGCAATTTTAAAAAAAACAGCCGCCATTGTTATATCAAATGCCAAAAATGAAGGCAAAGGCTTGACTTTGTTGAAAGGGTTTTATGTGGCAATTGAAAAAAAATATCAGGGGGTGATTACGTTGGATGCAGATGGCCAGCATGATGCTGATGACTTACCTAAATTTTTTGAAAAAATTGCACAACATCCTGATGCATTAATTATTGGAGCGCGTCGCATTCATACTAAACGTGCACCCAAAATGCGATTATTGGCGAATAAAATTGCGGATTTTTTTATTTCATGTGCGGCAAGAAAGCGCTTAATTGATACGCAATCTGGCTATCGTTATTACCCCGTTTCTTTTTTAAAGTGTTATTCTACACGTCCCAATACAGCCGGTTGTTTTGCTTTTGAAACGGAAATATTGGTTGCGGCCGCGCGTGCTGGGTTCGCGGTTGATTATGTAAACATTCAATCTTGTTATCCAACGCATGCGCGCGTGAGTTATTATCGTCCTAGGAGAGATACCTGGGAAATTGTTAAAGTTGTGTCGAAATTAATTTTCAAGACAAGTTCTGAAAGAGCGTGGTAAAGTACGGCTTTTAAATCTAAAGATTCTCTACTTCGCGAGAATGACTGCTAGGGTATCTCTCATGCACCAAAAGCGATTGCTTCGCTGTGTTTTATGTCTTCTGGTTGTGTTGGTGACACAGAGCTTGGCTATTTCGCCTATTATCCCAGTTTCTTCTGTTGCAAGTAGCACGACTGCTTCTGATGCTCAAATTTGGAATTTAAAAAATGCTGATATTCGCGCCGTTATTCAAACTATTTCTGTTTTAACGGGTAAAAATTTTATTATTGATCCGCGTGTGCATGGCAAAATTACCTTGGTTTCACAAAACCCCATGACGCCAGATGAGTTATATCAAGTTTTTTTATCAATGTTGCAGTTGCTGCAGTATGTTGCTATTCCATCGGGTAGTGTCATTAAAATTGTCCCGTCGATGGATGGTAATGCTTTATCGCGCGATGTCGCCACGAACGCGAAACCGGGATTTGGCGATGAAATTGTTGTGCGTGTTGTACCAGTGAATCATGTTTCTGCAACGGAATTGGTGCCTGTTTTGCGGCCTTTAATGTCGCAATCAGGCAGCGTAACAGCTTATCTGCCTTCTAACGCATTAATTTTAGCAGGAACTGCATCGAATATTGCGCGCTTGGTGAGTGTTGTTCATCAAATGGATTCAAGCAATACCAATCAAATTTCTGTTGTGCATTTACGTTATGCAAGTGCTGAAAAAATGGTTTCGGTTATTCGAGCTTTGCAAAGTGGAAATGCTGCGCAAGGTAGTGCGAATAATGCAACCTTAGCACCTGATGAAGAAAATAATAGTATTTTAATTAGCGCGAATTTAGCGAATCAATTAGTGATGCGCAATTTAATTAATAAGCTTGATCAAAAAGGATCGGGAGGAGATGATACTAAAGTTATTCCGCTAAATTATTTATCTGCAAAAAAATTAGCGCCGATTCTTACAAAAATTGCGGAAGGTATGGCAGCATCTCAAGCACAATCACCGGGTGGAAAAAAAACAGATATGTCAGCGGATGAAAGTAATGTTTCTATTCAAGCGGAAAATACGACCAATGCGATTATTATGCACGCACCAAAAGCGATGTTAAATAGCTTGGCTAATGTGATTTACCGGCTAGATTCGCGGCCACGTGAAGTATTGGTTGAAGCTATTATTGTTAATATGGATGAAAATTTATTAAATCAGTTGGGCATTATTTGGGGAACGTCTAATGCGGCTTCTGCTGCATCGGCAGTGGCAGCAGCGACAACAGCGGGTGCAACAGCGGCAACGATAAGTACTGCAGCGGCAGTAGCCAGCCCTGATGCCTTTGCAATGAATGCCAATCACAGTTTTGGTTTTTTGCCGGATGGCAATTTATTATCGTTATTACAAGCATTAAAAAGCGATGGTTCTTCTGATATTTTGTCGACGCCTTCAGTTGTTGTATTGGATAATCAGAAAGCGACGATTTTGGATGGCCAAAATATTGGTGTTCCAAATCGTTCGTATCAAGGTGCGTCGGCGACAACCACGGGCAATCCAGATCAAAATGTAGTGACACCTTTTAATACGATTCAGCGTGAAGATGTAGCCTTGAGTTTGGATGTGGTGCCACACGTGAGCCCAGATAGAATGATTCGTTTGGAATTATTACAAGAAGATAATAGTCTTGCAACAAGCACGACTGCAGCACAAACAACCCAAGATAATCCTGTGATTAATACGACAAAAATAAAAACATCGGTGTTGGTGCATAGCGGTAATATTTTAGTGTTGGGGGGCTTAATTAGTAATGAGCAAGAAAAAACAACGCAAAAACTGCCTATTTTAGGTGATTTGCCTTTGATTGGTCGTTTATTCCGATACGATACAACTACGATGGATAAAAAAAGTTTAATGGTTTTTATTCGTCCGATTATCATGTCTAAGCATCTTGAACATAAGCAAACGATGAATCGTTATGCGTATGTTCGTCATCAGCAAATTGAAATGCAAACAGGAAAGCGTTTATCAACGGATGCGATGCCGTTGTTGCCAGCGTTGGGTGAAAGTGCGGTGATTTTACCCAGACCCATGCCGGCGATGCCTGTGCGCTTGCCAGCGCCAAGTGGTCAGTGATTGTATTACTCGCAGATTATGAATATGCTTTAGCTACGCATATCCATAATCATTTATTTTATTTAAATGAAGCAGTAAATTATGAGAGACTATAATTTGTTAACAGAACAACCCATTAAACGCCGTCTTTCATTTCATTTTGCAAAGCGAAACGGTGTTTTTTTGCAATCAGAAACGGCTGATTCAGTTTCTATTTGTTATTTGCCTACCATTAATCCAGACATATTAATTGAGTTGCGCCGTTACTTTCAAAAACCTCTGAAATTACAGCCTATTTTGCAGGCCGATTTTGAAAAATTATTATCGAAGGCGTATGAAACAACCACGCACTCTGCGATGGCAGCAATGACAGATATTGAAGAAGATTTTGATTTGCAAAAAATGATGTCAACCTTGCCAAAAACAGCGGATTTATTAGAAACAGAAGATGATGCGCCGGTGATTCGTTTAATTAATGCGATATTAACGCAGGCAATTAAACAGTCGGCATCCGATATTCATTTTGAAACATTTGATGATCGTTTGGTTATTCGATTTCGAATTGACGGATTGTTACGTGAAGTGTTAGAGCCGCCACGTGGATTAGCACCTTTGTTAATTTCACGTGTGAAAATTATGGCAAAGCTGGATATTGCAGAAAAACGCTTGCCGCAAGATGGACGTATTTCATTGCGCATTGCAGGACGTGCGGTCGATGTCAGGGTATCAACCATTCCTGCACATCACGGCGAGCGAATTGTGTTGCGCTTACTGGATAAAGAAGCTGCGCCCTTGGATTTAATGCGTTTAGGAATGCCGAATGATATATTGCCAGTTGTTAAAAATTTAATTGCTGCGCCGCATGGCATCTTATTAGTGACAGGACCAACCGGGTCTGGAAAAACAACAACGTTATATGCGATGTTAAATACATTGAATGATGCAACACGCAATATTTTAACGATTGAAGACCCCATTGAATATTACTTAACAGGGATTGGGCAAACGCAAGTGAATCCGAAAATTGGCATGACATTTGCCAGGGGATTACGCGCTATTTTGCGGCAAGACCCTGACATTGTGATGGTTGGTGAAATTCGAGATAGGGAAACAGTTGAAATGGCGATTCAATCGAGTTTAACAGGACATTTAATGTTATCTACCTTACATACAAATAGCGCGATTGGTGCAATTACGCGTTTGCGTGATATGGGAGCGGAACCGTTTTTATTGTCATCAACGATTATTGGCCTTATTTCACAGCGTTTAGTGCGTGTGTTGTGTTCGCATTGCAAGCAGGCTGAAATGGCAGATGAGCGCACGCGACAATTACTTGAAATTAAAAGTGGTGAGCCTGTTAGGATTTGTCGTCCAAAAGGATGTGAACGCTGTGCCAATACAGGATTTTATGGGCGCACGGGTATTTATGAAGTCATTGCGGTTGATACCAAGCTGCAAGCAATGATTCATGCCAATGAAAGTGAAGCGGGTATGGAACAGCATGCGAGAACATTCAGTAAAAGTATGAGACAGGATGGATTTCGAAAAATTCGTGAAGGTGAGACGACGATTGAAGAAGTGTTGCGGGTCACAACAGAAGATATTTGAATTATACATATAGACTAATCGTATTTATATTAATTTAGAGTGCTTAAAGCCGTTTGCACCAACACTTTTATGAACCTAAAAACGTAAAAAACCACACTTTTAGGAACCTAAAAACGTAAAATACCACACTTTTATGCACCTATTTATGTTACACTGCCCTATTCTTTATAAAAAATAGTACAGGGGTTATAAAGTTGAATCGTAATATATTGAATTCATTAAAGAAATGGAAAACAAACCCAAAGCGCAAACCATTATTGCTGATGGGGGCACGTCAAGTGGGCAAAACTCACGTTTTGCATGTATTTGGGCAGCTAGAATATTTGAATTATGTGTACCTAAATTTTGAAGACATGCCGACCCTAGACTCCCTGTTTTCAAAGAGTCTTGATCCGCACAATATCATTAAGGTGTTATCAATTGAAAAAAATGTAAAAATTCTCCCACACAAGACATTAATTATTTTTGATGAAGTGCAAGAATGTCCAAATGCATTAAATAGCCTGAAATATTTCTGTGAAAAAGCAAGTGATTATCATATTTGTGCTGCGGGTTCCTTGTTGGGTGTAAAGCTATCGCATACAAGAGGGTTTCCCGTTGGCAAAGTAGATTTTTTGCATTTATACCCATTCAGTTTTTCAGAATTTTTGGATGCGTTAAATGAAACACAATTAAAAAATTACATGAGTGAAATAAAAAAAATTGAACCTCTTCCAGAAATTCTACATGATAAATTGATGCGGTATTTTAAAATTTATTCTTATGTAGGTGGTATGCCGGAAGCGATGGCAGATTATATCGAATTTCAAGATTTAAATAGAGCACGAGAAATTCAGAAAAAAATATTAAATGGTTATCAGTTGGATTTTTCAAAACATGCACCAGCAGATCAAATTATGCGTATTAATCAAGTATGGCAGTCTATTCCAAGCCAATTAGCGAAAGAAAATAAAAAATTTATTTATTCGGTTGTTCGAAAAGGTGCGCGCGTAAAGGAATTTGAAATGGCAATTCAGTGGTTGTTTGAAGCAGGATTAATTTATAAAGTATTTAATATTTCAACACCAAAAATCCCATTAAAAGCATATATGCACTTTAATTTTTTTAAAATATATCTATTGGATGTCGGCTTGCTGGGTGCGATGACTAATTTATCGGCAAAGACAGTTATTCATGGTGATGTGTTATTTCAAGAGTTTCGTGGATCTATTGCGGAAAACAGTGTTGCGCAAATGCTGTCGATTAAAAATCAGGAATTGTATTATTGGAGCAGCGAAGGAAAAGCAGAGTTAGATTTTATTATCCAAAATGATGATAATATTTATCCTGTTGAAGTGAAATCAGGTGAATCATCCCGAAAAAAAAGTTTATTGGTTTATGCGGATAAATACAAACCTGTGATATCAATTCGATGTTCGCCTATGAATTTAAAACGCGACCGTGGCATTTTGAATGTGCCGTTTTATTTGTTTGAGCAATGGGATAAGATGGTATCGTGACCGCATTTCAATACACCGCCCTCGACAAATCTGGCAAACGCATTAAGGGTGTTGCAGAAGGTGATTCTGCGCGCTTGGTGCGAGAGCAATTGCGTGAAAAACAATTAACGCCGATTTCAGTTTCAGTTGTTGCGGGTCAACAAAAACTAAGTGAAGCGGCAAAAAAAAACGGTTTTCGTTGGGGCTTGCGAAAGATTTCCGCTGCAGATTTATCATTGATTACGCGACAAATGTCGACGTTATCGCAAGCAGGTTTGCCAATTGATGAAATGTTAACGGCCGTTTCAGAACAAACAGAAAAACAATCAATTCAAGAAATTTTGCTGGGTGTTCGAGCAAAAGTATTGGAAGGATATACATTGGCCGATGGCCTGGGTGATTTTCCTGCAGTATTTCCAGCACTTTATCGTACAACCGTTGCTGCCGGCGAGCGCACGGGAAAAATGGGCCAGGTCTTGGATCAACTTGCAGAATACACGGAAAAGCAGCATTATATTCGCCAAAAAATAAAACAAGCTTTGATTTATCCGATGATGATGATGACGGTTTCACTTTCCATCGTTACTTTTTTATTAATTTATGTTGTGCCGAAAATTATTGCGGTATTTAGTCAGACCAATCAAACTTTGCCATTGGCAACCACTATTTTAATCAGTATCAGTCAATTTGTGCAACACGATGGATTTTATTTAATTATTGCCATTATATTATTTATTTTTTTCTGGATAAGATCATTAAGACGCAAATCGTTTCGTCGAAAAGTAGATGCCATATTATTGCAATTACCCGTGATTGGTCGTGCAATTAAAACGATTAATTGTGCGCGATTTGGTAGAACGCTGGGGATATTAAATGCAGCTGCTGTGCCTGTGTTAGAGGCAATGCATGCAGCAGCAGGGTTAGTAAAGCCTTTGCCGATGCATGAAAAAATTATGCAGGCGATTGTGCAGGTGCGCGAAGGTTCGCCGATACATATCGCATTACAAAGAACGCATTGTTTTGTGCCGATGTTTTTGCACCTGGTAGCCAGCGGAGAGTCGAGCGGACAACTCGATAAAATGCTGGAAAAATCGGCAAATTATTTAGAAAAGGATGTTGAAGGATTAATTCAAACTGTATTAACGTTGTTTGAACCCTTGATGATTATCGTGATGGGCGGCATTGTTTTATATATTGTGCTGGCGATTATGCTGCCGATTTTTGCATTGGATAATGTGTCTTAGGATGCGTGCATTTTACTTCATATCTCGATTAACGAATGATATAGTCTCGATACTTTTTTATCATGAAATGTACATTTTGAGTATCGTCAATATGAGAACATCAACATCGGAACAGCAAAAATTCAATCAAGCAGCGGAGCAACTTTGGAAAAATGGTTTATATGGCGCTGCAGATGCTGCGCAAAAAGCCGATTATTTTTTGAAGCAAGGCAATATGCGTTTAAGAACATTAATCGCTAACCAAGCTGTTCCTGCAGGAAAAATGGCTGAGTATCTGTTTTTGACGGGTTCAGTGTGGACTGCTGAAGTATTGTTTAAATCTTCTAAACTGGGCGCAGCCGCTGTTGGTACCGCGGCTGCCATGCATTCGGAATCGATACGAAATTCAGTTGAAGGTTATGTTCGGTCATTCGGTATTCCGCGTGAATCCATTGCGCAACAAAAAGTATTTTCTTCAAGCAATATTAATCAAGCACAAAAAATGCAATACCATAATGATATGATGCAGTTTTTCGAGCTAGTGGCGAAAAATCAGCAAAGCGGACTCAGTCCAACGCAACAGGCGCAATTAAACACAATTCAACAGCATGTTACTAATTTAGAAAGCATCGCAGAAGCCGATTTTCAAAAAAGAAAAGAAGCGCAGTCATTCCCAGCTGATATTGATGATTTAGATGCGCTGACAGCATTAAATGCCAAAAGACTAAATCAGCAGTCAAATAATAAATTAAATGATTTGAGAGGTAATCAAGAATTATTAAATAAATTAAAAAATCCCAATATATCGCCCGAAGAATATAAAAGTACGCAGGAAAAATTAAAACAACATTTTCAAAATCAACAAAATAATCCACAAGATTATTTTGCTGATATCGCACAAGGCCAGCATTTAGCGGATTTAAATCAATTCAATGGCGGACAGGCGGTTGCTGAACAATCGCGCGCAATGGCACAAGGATTTTCAAGAATGATGGAGGCGATGGAAAGTTTAAGCAACCAACAGCTTGGGATTCATGGTGCGACACTGCAGCATATAACGTATGAGCACGGTATAACACGCCAGCTTAATGCGCGTGAACATACTATCACACGACAAGAAATTCAAAAAGTAGGTGCATTGGTGGGTCAGGTCAGTGATCAGGTTTATCAGTTGACGCAATTTGTGGTGACTTTTGCCAATGCAGTAATAAAAGGATTAACAGAAATTATTGCTGGTCAAAAAGTATTGGGTGAGCTGATTGAAAACAGCACACGCATTTTGGCAGAAGCGATTTATCGGTCACACCAAGAACTGAAAAATGAAATTCGCGCAGTATTTGATGAAACTCATCAAGCCAGAAAAGAAATTCACA
This sequence comes from Gammaproteobacteria bacterium RIFCSPHIGHO2_12_FULL_38_11, assembly GCA_001801515.1. Next base: position 28,905 of record MGXX01000023.1, on the reverse strand, counting down.
TGGCGCGACATGAAATTCGAAATGTGCACCATGATATGATTGCGATGGATCTGCGTTTACAAGAACGATTGCTGATTGTGTTTAGTGCTAATTACAAAGAAATAAAAGATGAACTGTTAACGCATTATGTTCGATGGGGAAATAATGTCACTGCAGAAGAAATAACCACTTTTCGCCGTTATTTGAATAATGTTATTCGGTGGGCAACACATTATGCAAAAGACCCTATGTTCAATGATAAACAGGCAGAAAAATATTCTAACGATATTGCGATGCAACAAAAAGTGATTGCAATTTTGTCTGAGCCGGGTGGCTTTGAAAATAATATTAATTTTTTGGTGGGGTATTTTCATTATGTATTCGGAATTCCTTACAATAGAAAATTAGTCAATGCATTTGCATGGTCAGATGCCGCACTATTATCATTGCAATTCCCCAATTTATTACCTGGTTTTTCAAATAACCCCGATATAAAAAAAGAAATTGGCAGGGTTATTGCTGAAGGTCGGGAAATTATTCATTTTCTGACCGCACTTCAAACAGATCTGCCATTTTTTGAAATGTTGCTGTCTGGTTATGAAATTGCCGTGAAAAATGTATCAGGTGAGATTGGTTCATTAACAGTCGGTTACCTAAAAGAAAATATTATTAAAAAAGCGATTGTTTATTACAATGATCAATTAAAAAATTTAAATGCATTCACGAATTTTTTTCAAAATATGCATAGTGCTCTTTTAGGGCCACATGAATCGATTGGTTATGCATGGCCAAAAGATAAAAACCCGATTGGTTTTGATACAAGGGACTTCCTTCAGAAAGGGAAGAACATTTCCTATGTGAGATCAAATCCACTGACATTTGATGCAAAATGCAAACATCAGGATACAGTTGCGTTTGCATGCACAAAGGCGGGAAACCCCATTGCTTGCACGGTTCATCTTGCTGATGAGTCATGGTCAAGCTATAAGTATCAGTTTTTGAAAGAACACCCGGAAGAAAGTGAAACGACCTATCACCTTGAAAGTCGTGTATTTGAAGGAAACAGAGTAAAGATGACGTCAACACCATGGAGAAAAAGTATAACAGGAACAAAAACGTCATTGAAAAATCAGTGCTGGTCGCCCTATGTTGGCATCACCCGCGAATTAGAAGAAATCACTGTTAATCAAAAATCTTACCAGGCAATTAAAGATGTTCTTGAAAAACCTCTTTTGAGAATTGAGAAATATGCGGACTCAAGGTTATTCTCGCTTATTGCGCAAATTGAAAAAAGAAAAAATCAAACTGAAGCGGTAGACTACCAGCTTCCTTTTGACGTATTTCAAAATGCTTCTGATGCGTTTTCTACTTGGAAAGGCGAACTGTATTCATTGGACAACTATACGCATTTTTTCTTGCCCACGAGTTATGCAATCTCGCCACTCTTTACTGACTTATTAAAAGAATTTAGTGAAAAAAATAAAGAAATAGTGAAGCTTTGGTTGCAAGCAGAATTTTTGGGACTTGGAAAAATTCAGTATGTTTTAACCAGCAAACCAAGTACAAAATGTGCGAGTGACATAACGTATTCACTAGAGATGAAATTTTCAGGGAAAAACATGTCTGCTGGTTTTACAACGACATTTACCGTATATCTTCCAAACGTAAAAACATTGTCTGATTGTGTGCTTGATCTGGCTGGATTTTTAGAAACACCTTGTGGAATAGCGCCCGGTGATAAAATGTATAGAGCCTGGGTAGATTATCACTATAGAGAGAAACACAAGATAACCCCAGAAGCATTTTTTAGTGCAAATGATACTTCACTAAAAAAGGTGAGTCATGATGCACAGTCTATTGTCAATGATGAATTAGTGGTACACCGCCAAGCCATTGCTAAGTCCGTGAGCGCACAACTATCAAAACAGAATTCCACTGCATTTAAAAAATTAATCGCTGTTGATGTAACAGTTAAAAGAATCATTTCCGTTGTTTCATTAACTCACCCGGAATTATTGGATGATCCTGCATTTAATAGATTGCTGTCAGAGTTGTATGATAAAGAAAAAATAGAAAAAACTATTTTGGATTATCAAAAAAATCCGACAGGAATGCCAATTCATCAAGCATTGGAAAATATGTTAACGACATCGTTTGACAAATTTAAAACATTTGTTTTGGATTGCGTAAAACAGTCAAAAATGTTGAATGATGAAGAAATGTTGGAACCCGCTTATCCATTAGTTCAAAATACATTGGATGATTTAAATGCACTTGATCAAAAACACTTTTCTTTTGGCAAGCAACAAACCTATTCCGCTGTGGAAATTTATCGTATTTATCGATATGACGATCAAGCAGAAAAGCAAATATTGCAAGAGCAAAAAATTAATTTGTTGGTGACGAATAAACAAGGCAATACGGCGGTGCATTTAGCCGCTAAATTTGGCGATATTAATGCATTACATGCTTTGTTAGCAGTTGTGCCAAAAGAATCGATGAATTTAGTCAATCGCCATAAACAAAGCTTAATTGACTTAGCTATGACCATTGAAGATGCAACACTGCGAGAAAAGATTTTGGTGACGCTGATTAAAAAGGGAGTAACGCGATGTTCAAATCATTTGGGTGTTGCACGTTTTCTAAATGACAGAATGGGATTGAAATTCTCGAAAGATTTATTTTCTGTGATTGCGATTTTTAATGATCATTATCACTTGTGCTCAGTTTATCAATCACCAACGTCATTTAATGCAAGTGCTCTTTTTGCAGGTAAATCACATCCTGTGTCGGAAGAAATGGCTGTATGTGAAAGTAGCGCAGTGGATACGGGATGGGCTGGCTTCTTCACTGGATTTTTTAATTGGAATTCAGAGAGTGCATTGCAGGGAATGGGAAGCAAGGCACCTGCTGCGCAAAATAGTCTAGTTAAGTGATGCGAAAAAAAACAGAAAACAATTTTTTAAAACAATTTAATTGTGCTCGCTTGCCTGCGCCCACAGCATTTTTTAAATTCCTAGAAAAACATGAGTTAGCCTGTTTTATAAAAGAAAATTCCTTAATAAAGCAAATTTTTTTCAAAAACACAAACACAAGAATTTTTTGTTTGCCCGCGGGTGAAAATATTCAAAATCATTTTATTGAAACAGTGAGTGAATTAATTTCAAAACGCAATGAAAATATTATTTTATATTTTGCTTGGCAATTAAATTCATATCATTATGTCCCATTGCGTTTGACTCTTGTTTTTCAGGAAATAAATGCTAAAAATTATATTGCCGTTAAAACAGAAGTGTTAAATTCAGAAGAACCCTATTGTGATGTGATACTAACGCAACCATTAATAAACCAATTAAAAAAATACTTACCTGACCATGAAATTTTTTCTCTACAGGATAACATTGAAGAGCGCATACAGGCTGAAACGCTTTACTGGAGCTCACTTACTTTATTCTTACGGTTAAGCCAGGATTCAAAAAAATGCCATGCGCAATTTTTGCAATGGCAGCAATGCAGAATATTTTTACTGTTGGATCCCTTATTGAATACTGCCTCAATTGTGCAATCCGAATTATTTTATGCAGAACAAATAATTGCAGTTTTAAAAATGCCGCTGGCATATAAAAACACGAACAATCAATTTGCATCTATTTTATGCTGCCATCTCCCACTGCTGAGAACAGTAAGAACGGGCGTTTTAGCTTATCTGGCTTATGTGGCTTATCAGGAAGAAAACTATTTTTCATTAAGTGGTATTCCCTTTGCTTTGGCCTTTCAGCTCCTCACTTTATGCTTAACTAAAAAAATGCCTGATGGTTTTTTAAAAAATTGTTCTTTTTATATTTTTAATTTCATCTCGATTATTTGCCGTTTTATTTTCAATTCTTATTGGGCAATTCCGCCTTTGAAAATAGAACGCGAAATTGTAGCACCACGCTTTATTTTTCCGTTAATGGAAGAGATAACTCTATTTTTTATTCGCATACCCGCAATGTTTCTTTTTTATTTTCTAATGACGGTTTTTATGAATCAAAAAACCATTGAAAATAATGACATTCAAGCGGGTTCTTTGGCAATGGCGACTTTGTTAGTTCAAGCCTTTATTTTATTTATTACAAAATATTTATTTCCATTTGATGGTTGGATGATACCACAAAAGATGGAAGAAAAAGTTTTATTATCTATGCACCTTGACGCTGCGCTTGAAATAAAAAGCTCGTTTATTGCTCGCCTTTTTCAGCAATTATTTTATAATCAGCAAGAAATCATTGTAGTGTTAAAAAAAGAAAATGAGATTAAGCGCTGTGCGTTAACGTTCTCTCAAAATACAGATAGAAGTGTTTCTTATACTGAAACATGCCGGTCTCGTTTTTTAAAGCCTTATCTGAAAGGCGATGCGCTGACTGTCACAACTCAACGTGTTTTTGAGGGAGAGGATATAACGAAACAATGGCGGTGGTTTTTATAATGCAATGACATGTTCCCTGATAAGATGGACCCGAGAATATAGCCTCCCTAAATCATTGCCTCTATTTTGCATTGTTAATTGCGACAAACTACTTATTTCTGTTATCCTTTTCCACTATGAGCACATACATTATCGGTGACGTGCAGGGGTGTTTTGACTCTTTGCAGGCGCTATTACGAGCAATAAAATTTAATCCCGAACAAGATCATTTAGGGTTTGTCGGAGATCTAATTAATCGCGGACCAAAATCATTGCAGACCTTGCGCTTTATCCGCACATTAAGAAATCCCTTTGTTGTATTGGGCAATCATGACTTGCATTTGATGGCGTTGTATTTTCTACGACATAACCTTGATTTTCCTTTTAAGCATATTTCACATACCTTGCAGGAAATTTTAGAAGCGTCTGATTGTGATTTTCTGATTAATTTTTTATTACAGCAACCCTTGATGATTTTGAAAAAAGAATTCATGATGACGCATGCAGGTATTCCACCACAATGGTCTTTTGAAGTTGCATTAAATGCTGCAATTGAAGCACAAAATACGATGCGTAAAAATCCAAAAACATTTTTTGAAAATATTTATGGTAATCATCCTGAGGCATGGAATGAAAAGTTAATGGGTTGGGATAAAACGCGTTATATTGTTAATGCATTTACGCGAATGCGATTTTGCACGCGCGAGGGTGTTTTGGATTTGGAAAATAAAACCGATGTTTCTTTGAATGAAAAATATCGACCTTGGTTTTCATGGATTCACCCTGGCCGTGATATTTATTTTGGACATTGGGCATCGCTTAATGGACAGTGCGATAATCCCCGTGTTTTTGCGCTAGATACGGGTTGTGCGTGGGGTGGAAAGTTAACGGCTGTCCGGGTTGAGGATAAAAAGCTGTTTCAGGTGGGTTCGTTGGAAGCATGATTTACCATTTTTAAATCCAGGGAACATGTACGAAATAACTTGGACAATTGATCATCCAATATGACGCGATCTTTAAATGTTTCTCATTCGAAAATGTTTCTCATTCGAAAATGTTCGAAATGCAATAAGCATTCCTTCACATTTTCTCAATCGAAACATTTAAATCTCACGCCATCTTGGACGCCAAGTTGTCCAAGTTATTTCGTACATGTTCCCAGGTTTAATACAAAAACCCAAAAAATAGCAAAGGAATGACATCCCGCGTTGCGACCACAATATCATCTTTGACCAATATGCCACGCGTTTCTATACTGGCAAGCTGAGTTGCTTTTTTGTTTTTACCGCCAATTTCAAAAATAATGTCTTTTGTGCAGTAATCACCTTGCTTACTATAATAAATGTTGTGGTTGGCATCTCGTAACGCTTGAATAAAATATAATTCCCGCAATGTGCCTACATTAAGCGCTTCACCAACAAATTGCTGTAATGCATAAAGCAACGTCGTATTATGCAAAAATATTTTTTGCGGTTTACGCAAATATTGATTACCCCCCTCCATAGGATAAATCATTTGTATTAATCCCACTTCAGACAAAATAGATAAATAGTGAAAAATGGTTTGATGGGAAACTTGCATATTTTGTGCAATATTATGGGTATTAACTTCGCCAGGCGAAATACTAGCCAAATAACTTAATATTTTTTTGAATAAATATAAATTTTGTGTTTTCAAATCGAAATAATTAGGGATGTCCTCAAAAATAATCTTATCAATCACGCGGATAACACGATTAAAATAGTTATTTTTATCTTCAAATGAAAACGGGTAATAACCATAGGCCAAATACTGTTTAAAATGCGCCATTAGTTTTTCAATGGACGATAATTTTTTTTCTGATTTTGAATATGACAATAAATCAGAAAAAGTTATCGGTTGAACATCGCAATGAGCCACAAAATTAAGGTATTCTCTGAATGATAATCCGGGCAGATGGTATAATTTCACACGTCGTGATAAATCATAACCGCCTTTGGTTAATTCTAACGCTGAACTACCAGAATAAATAATTTTAATATCTGGAAAGGAATCATATAAATTTTTTAATTCCTGATTCCAATTCACGTACTTGTGAATTTCATCAATAAAAAAAACACGGTAGCCTTCTATATTATAAAGATCATTGATAAAACCGAGCAATGTTGTTTGCTGAAAATAAACAGAGTCTGCGGAAAAGTAAAATGCTTTATTGTTCTTGGAAAAATTTTCTTTAATATATTGCAGCAACAATGTTGTTTTCCCAACGCCCCGTGGGCCAACCAATGCCGTTAACCGGCCTGGCTTAAATTCACGATATAAATAACGCTTAAATGACAAATCAGTATTGTCTAAGAGGCGTTCAAATGACTGAGATAGAAAACCTTCCAATTTAAGTATACTCCAAAATATATATGTTATTTTTTAAGTATACTTAAAATATATGAATTTGTCAATTCGCCTTGCGCGTAATCGATTTGCGGATTCAGTTCTTAATGATACCTTGCCTTACGAAAATACTGTTTTGCTAATTTCTTATCTGGTATGCGCAACGCACATTCTCCCGCATTTTTATAGGCTTTTTCAGCATACAAATAACCAGGTTCATTTGCTGCAAGCACAAATTCAGCAATCGCTTGTTGATACGCATGTTGATGACATAAAAAAATCCCCTCATTGTTTTTTGCTG
>MGXX01000023.1:15961-21794 GCA_001801515.1 Gammaproteobacteria bacterium RIFCSPHIGHO2_12_FULL_38_11 | reverse complement strand
TTTTTCTAAATAATACCCCATGCTATACCAAGGGGAAGCGATGCTAGGATCTTCCTGTAATGCGGTTAATAAGCATTTTTTCCCGGCAGAGTATAATCCTTTTTGTAAATACGCCAATCCTAGTTTGGCATTGGTACGTGCGGCGTCAGGATTGGGTGTATCTGCAAAACAATAGGTTGATAGGATAATAAAAATAAAATAAAAAAGTTTTTTCATAATGATTCCGAAAATTATTTATTTCGTCATCATAAAGAATAATAAAAAAATTTACTATTCGGGTTTATTATTTAGTGCTGTTGCGGAAACAGTTTGATTTGCAGGTGTTGTTGCAAAAGGATTGTAGGCTGCTAGTCCCGCAAAAAAACCGTGATTTTTTTTCGCAGCTGTCACTGCAGATTGAGCGAGATTGTAAAAATGATCATCGCTTTTTGGGGCGCTATCCCATCCTTCATCGACCTCGTTTTGTGATTGCGCTGGGTTGAATTTGCCAATAACGGGCTGAACATCCCTTTGCGCATCGGGAGTTTTTTCATGTTGAATCATAACAGCGGATGCAAGAAAAGTTTGTGTGGTGCCAGCTTCTTCTAAAATACAATCATCAAATTCCATTGGTTTTGTAGGAGTGGCTACTGTTAGCGGTGTTGTTTCTTTTGTGTTAATATCTTTTTTTTCCGGTTTTTCCGGGGGAGTAATTTTTTTGGGCGTATAAAAATAATAGGCAGCTGCTGCAAGCAAAATAACAACTGCAGAGGCTGATATAAAAGAAAAATTAATTGAACTTCCATTGCTACGCATTTTCTTGCTCTCCTCAGGCAAATTTTACTGTAAAAGTTATTCCGTGCACGTCCCTAACCTGGGATCAAATGCGTCGCGAACGCTGTCTGCAAACAAGTTGGCAGACAATACTAAAAAAAACATCGTGCATAAAGCGGAAAGCAGTGGCCACCATACCATAGGTTCACGCGCCAATTCTAGGCGTGAAGTATTAATCATATTTCCCCAGCTGGCAGTGGTAGGATCAACGCCAACACCGACGTACGATAAAATGGCCTCTGCCAACACTAAGCCACTAAAATCTAAAACGGTGGTGATAATAATAATATGCATAACATTGGGTAAAATGTGACGAATAATAATGGGAAATTTACGTGCGCCCATTGCAATTGCTGCTGTTACAAATTCTTGCTCACGTAATTTTAATGTTTCACCGCGTAATAGTCGGCACAAGGAGGACCAACTTGTAACGCCTAAAATAAAGCACAATGTGAGTAAGCGTGCATCGGCCCTCTCGGCAATGGTTGGAAACAAAGTGGGATGATTGCTAATGACTACTTGCATTACCAAAATCATTGCAGTAATTAATAATACACCGGGAATAGAGCTTAATGTCGTATATAAATATTGAACAAGGTCGTCAATAAATCCACCAAAATAACCTGCAATCATGCCAAAAAATAAAGCAAATGGCAGCATAAAAACAGTGGTTAATGTGCCAATTAATAATCCTGTTCGCACACTTTTAATTGTTTCATAAAACATATCCTGGCCAATTTTATTGGTTCCTAAAATATGTGTTCCTGGATATTTTAATTGCGCATAATCCCCGCCTTCCATTTGATATAAATGCGTTGCTAAAGGGGCGGAGTACGTTTTTTCATCTTGCGTGCCCAATGGTTGTATCATTAAATCAAGTAAACTCTTTTGTTGTGCGCCACTGTTGCTTGTAACAGAAAAATGCAATGAATCCAACAAACCAATGGCAATATAAATGCATAAAATAATACTACAAATAATAGCGCCTTTATTAGAAAATACTTTTTTCCAAGGCTCGCGTAAGTGTGGTTGTGTTCGAATGTAAAAACCGCAGATAATAGACAGGAAAAATAAAGTGTAGATGATGTAATCGCTGGGTAGGAGATTTATTTGCATAATTTAAAATCCTATTTTTATACGAGGATCCACCAGCGTATACGAAATATCCGTTAATATTAATCCAACAATATAAAATACCGTGCCTAAAAAAACCATCACGCGCACAATATCAAAATCCTGCTGTTGAATCGCATCAATTGTGTAACTGCCTAATCCAGGAATGCCAAAAAAAGATTCCATGATTAAACTGCCCATAAATAATGTTGGAATAATCACGACAACACCCGTTAATATGGGAATTAAGGCATTTTTCAAAATATGATTGAATAACACGTTCATTTCAGATAATCCTTTTGCCCTAGCGGTGCGCACATAATCGCGATGCATTTCTTCTAAAAATATTGTGCGATACCAACGAACACCGGCGCCGATACCACCAATCATACCAACAATCACGGGTAAAATTAAAAACTTAATGGCGCTGAATCCGGGATGATAGCCTGAGATTGGAACAAGGTTTAATAATTTTGCCAATAAAAATTGCCCAATAATAATATAAAATAATCCAGATACTGACATCATGATCACGCATAAGATCATAGAAAAGCGATCAAAAAAACTGCCGCGAAATAAAGCAATTAATAAAGCAAAAGTAATATTAACGGCGAGTCCAATCATTAATGTAGGAATCGCTAATGCCAAACTGGGCCACATGCGTTGTGAAATATCATGGCCGATATCGCGTCCTTCGCTTGATCGCCCAAAATGAAATGTGAATAAATTTAAAGATTTTTGAGCAAATAGGGTATTAGAAAATTTTTTTAAACCCTGCGCTGTATTGTTATAAAAAAGTGGTTTGTCATAACCTGTTTTTATTTTCCATTGTAAAATGGCCTCGGGTGTCACGTGTTTTTGGCCTAAGTGCATACGCGCCATATCATCGGGTGAATTCACGACGAAGAATAAGGTAAAAGTGATGAGATTAACGCCGATTAAGATGGGAATAGCGTAAAAAATGCGTCGGAGAATGTAGGTAAGCATTTGAAATCCTTGTGATATTTAAATTTCTGAGCAAAAATGTCTTTTTTATACTATAGATTTTAATATGGATGTGTCTATAACAACGTGTGAGGTGTGTTATGAAAAAGCTATTAATAACATTGGTATCGATTGGCTTGCTAGGTGTTACTTCTGCTGCGCTGGCAGCAGTAACCTGTAAATCTTATAATTTTTATTATGAATCTGTGGGTACACCGAAATTTTCTAAATTTTATGTAAAATCATATGCACAACAATTTGCACCATTTTCTTTAGGAAAATATTCTGCTTCTAGTAAGTTGATCAATGTAAGTAAAATGGGGCTGAATGGTTTTTCTGTTCAAGGGTGGGGAGTTGGAACGAAAAGTAATACAATAATAATGCAAGGATTGTATAACGGACTTGGAGCGCTTGTAGTAGCAAAAACAGGGAATCCGCCTGCACAATTAACGATAACGCAGTATGCAACGGGTGTTTGCAAAATTGCTATACCGAATCAATAATTTTAAATTAACTAAAAAAAACCTGGTATTTATTCCCAGGTTTTTTTAGTATTTCTTTGTCGGTGATCTATTCTCTCTTCGATAATAAGTTACAATCAACGGAATAAAAATCACAATAATAAATCCCAATAAAATCCACAATGGCCACAAGATTGGTTTATTCCATTTTTTCAGTAGTTGCGCGCGTAATGTTGGGTTAATTTCTGCATATTTTAAGGTGTTATTTGCAACAGCGCTGGGTTTTGTGGGAGAAACCCATTGATGAGATAAGGTAAAATCAATGGGGTTTACACCCCAAATCCACGGTGAATCTTCTTGAAGAATTTCCAGTAATTCACGAATTTTTTGTAGTCTTTTTTCCTCGTTGGGCAATATTTTTATTTGACTTATTAATTTATCAGCTTCAGGATTTGCATAATTTGATGCATTTTCGCCGCCAAATTTTACCTTAGCGTTTGCGCTGTCTAATAAAAATAAAAAGTTTTCAGGATCTGGATAATCCGCCAGCCATCCCCACGAAAAAATTTGCGCTTGACCAGAACGCACTTTGTCTTGAAAACGATTATATTCTGTTTGGCGAATATTTAATGCAATGCCCAATTTCGCAAATTGTTTTCGCATCCAATTTAATTGCGCTCTGTCATCTGGGTTGCCGCTGGAGGCTACATCATAATTTAATACCAAGGCTTTATGTGTTTTTGGATCGATGCCGTTTGGATAACCTGCCTCAATCATTAATTTTTTAGCAGCTTGAATGGGCTTTCGCTTTATATTTTTTCCATCCCAAAAATAAATTACTTTATTGAAATGATTTTTATTGGATTCATAACCAAAAATACCCGGCGGAATGGGGCCGTGTGCTGCAACGCCGCGTCCATTCATAAATAATTGAATATATTCTTCGTAGTCAATAGCAATTGAAATGGCTTGCCGCAATTTTTTATTTTTTTTGCTTGATCCGCCAACAATAGAATCTGCCATATTAAAGCCAATATAAAAAACAGAAGGGCTGACGCTTGTTTCCAGGCGAATGCCTTTGTCTCTCATCGACTGTGTTAATACGGGATTACCACTTTTGTCTAATTGGATGGCTTGATCAAAACTATCAGCGCTGATGCCAGAGCTGTCATAATAACCTTTTAAAAATTTATTCCAACGAGGAATACTTTCTTTATCAAGACTTAATATTAATTTATCAACTTTTGGCAATGTTTTACCATTGTATTTTTCGCCGTGATAATGTGTATTTTTACTGAGAACCATTTGTTCGTTTGGATTATTTTCAGATAAGGTATAGGGACCCGTTCCAATGGGATACCAATCAAGCGTAATGTTTTTTTCTTTTAATTTCGGTTGTGAATAAAATAAATCGGCTTCGTATGGCATCGGTGAAAAAAACGGCATGGCCAGCCAATAAATAAATTGCGGATAAGCGCCGTGTATTTTAATTTGATATTCATATTGATTAATTACTTTTACGCCCTTAAGTGGATATTGCCGTAGATCTAAAAAATGATTTTTTTGATACGCTTTTTGTAAGGTTTTAGCGTAAGCATTAAAGCCGACAATATAGTGACGCATCACACCAAAAATAGGTGAGCTGACTTCAGGGCTAGCAAGTCTTTTGATTTCATAAACATAATCCTTTGCTGTCAATTCTCGCGTGCCAGTGTTTTTAAGGTCGTTTAAATCATGCGGATCTTTTATATTATTTTTTGAAAAAGCAGGGTGGGGTTGATAATAAATACCTTTTTTTATTTTTAAATTATAAATTGTATAAATAATTTTGCCATTTTTTTTGATGTAAGTGACTGTGGGCATGTGCGTTAATGTTTGTGGAATTAATTTATAAGGGCGTGCTAAATAATCATATTGCAATGGCGGCTCGTAAATTTGCGCAATTAGCCTAGTTTCATCAGAAGAATAAGCCCTGGCTGGATCAAGTGTTTTAGGTGAGTTAGCAAAGGCACTATAAAGGACGTTTTGATTTGCGCTGCCTGTGTGTGGATTGTTCCATTGGGCAAAAATGCTTGTACTGAAAAAGACTAAAAGTAGTGAAATTTTTTTCATTTCAAGTCCATTGCAATCGCATCTTCAATTCCGTTAGGTGAGTGCATAGTATATACTAAGTTAACTTGTTTTTCAGTGAGAAGGTAATCTATGCTTTCTGATGCTGCTAATGACACACAGGCTTTTGCTTCTCAGAAAAAATCGCTTTTCTTTTTTAGTTTGCCTGCTATTTTGCTGGGCAGTGCTATGTTATTAATGGCAATTTTATTGGCATTGGCAAGCAAAAATAGCTTACCGTTGCGACTATCGGCTTCTATACAGGCATTAGATGAGATTGTAACGGATGAATTTACACCAGCTCATTGATTTATTTGATGCTGCATTGCGTGCTCAGGCTATCAGTGCATGTG
>MGXX01000023.1:3298-15941 GCA_001801515.1 Gammaproteobacteria bacterium RIFCSPHIGHO2_12_FULL_38_11 | reverse complement strand
CGGCAATTTCTTGGGATGCCTTATTTGGGTGGTGCGCAGGGTGAGGGTGAGCTTGGTGAATTTGATCAATCGCCGTTATGGCGTTTTGATGTATTTGATTGTTTGACTTATGTGAATAATGTGCTGGCATTATCGTTATCGCGCAATAAAACTGAATTTGTCAAAAAATTATTACAAATTAATTATTACGATAGTATCGCAAAATATGAAAATCGTTTTCATTTTATGAGTGTTGATTGGAACCTGCAGAATCAAAAAAATAAAATAGTGACGGATATTACAGCATCGATTGCTGATGTTGCATATGCAGAGGGTGAAATAGATCGGCCGAATTGGTTTCTACATCGATCTGAAAAAGACATTAAATTATTAAAACCTCTTTTAGCAAATGAAATGAAAAAACGCCTTGAGAAATTAAAAGAAATTTCAAAAAAAGTAAAAAAAGAATGGACGCGTGTTCCGTATTTGCCGCTGACAAGCTTGTTTGATGTTTTCGATAAAATTCCTCATGCCGCTATTATTGAAATTGTTAGGCCCAATTGGAATTTAAAAGAAAAAATAGGCACCAATTTACATGTCTCGCATTTGGGTTTTGCAATTCGCCGTAAAAATGAATTGTTTTTTCGTCATGCGTCATCTGAGAAAAAGCAAGTGGTTGAAGTGTTGCTATCTGAATATTTAAAAAACTGCTTAAGTAGTGAGACAATTAAAGGAATTAATATTCATATGTTGAGTTGTCACCCAATCCCTCCGGTTACGTGACGCGATGGTTTATTGTTATATAACCTTTAACGCTTCTGCGTTTATTATAAATTTACGTATTTCTTCAAAATACGGTTTCCCGATGTCGGACTCTATTGCGTGCCCTGCATCTGAAAAAATTTTAAGGGTGTTGTTTGGGATTTTTTCAGCCATTAATTTAATATGTTTAATATCGTTTATCCAGTCATCTTCACCTGCAAGAATTAATGTATTGTGTTCAATTAAGTGAAGTTCAGGTTCGAAATCAAAATGGGGTAAGAATTTTGTGAATCCCCAGTTCATGGCATCGTAACTAAAATTTTTAGAAAAATAGGTTAACGCGTAGGCTTCCAATCGTGTTTTTATGTGATTTGAATAAAGTGGCGCGGTAATAGCATAAAATTCAGATAATTCCTTGTGACTTTTAAAGCTGCCGTTCCATACTTTTTCAAAAATATTGATTTGTTTTGGCGTGCCTAATTTCAATAAATTTTGTTTTGCGGTTTCGAGTGAACGATAGCTTGGCGCGCCCGCAGACAGTATTAATTTGGCAATCGAATTTTTATAGCGTAATGCATAGGCCATTGCGCAAACGCTACCGTATGATTTGCCCAATGGAATAATGTTTTTTAAATTAAGTGATTGTCGTAATATATCGACATCATCAACATAGTTCTCCATTGAGTAGGTTGATGGATCGCCTTTCTCGCTTTGACCGCAACCACGTGGATCATGAAATACAATATCTGCAACATCCAGCAAGCAGTTGTAGGATTGATAGGTGGAATGATCGAGCCCAGGGCCGCCGGGTAAAATAAAAATAACAGGGCGTGAACCCATTTCGTTTTTATTTTGAGTGACAATTTTCACGTGTAACTGTGTTTCAGGCGCTGATGTGCGCTCGGGGATGGTTACTTTTTGAGTGCAGGTTGATTTGTGATTGTAGGTTGTCATGACTGGCTCCTTATAGGTGACTATAGCAGATGTTGTTTAAACATGCTGTTAGATGGGGGGGTCCTTATTGGCTCCGAAAAAAAAGCTGTTTTGATGCGGATGCAGCATTGAAAATATTTTCAGCTAATTCGGTTTTTTCATTTTCAATAGCAACCCGCAGTAATTTATCATATTGTTCAGGTGTAAATACTAACTGCGTTAAAAGAAATTTTATTTTATCTTCCTTTTCATTTATTTCAATCTTTCTTTTTAGTTCGTATTCAGCAATTTTTTTTCTGTGAAAAGCTATTATGCTCAGATTACTGTCTGATCCCGCTTTTGGCATTACATCAATAATCACACAAGGATTTTTTCCATCAGACGGCAGTGAGAAATTGCGCTCAGAAAGCAACCCCTTTATTATTAAATTACTTTTATCAATAAGTGAATTATAAACATGTGGTTTCAATAATTCGTGAAAAAACAAAACAAAGGCACATTTAAATGCATCTTGATAATCAGTAGATTTATTTAAATAACCGGGATTGTCTGAAAGAAAATAGTTTTTTATGCGTTCCCAATATAAAATACAAGCTTCGTTCTTGTTTTTTTCCAATTCATTTAATATTTTTTCAAGTTTATTTTTAGGCTTATCTCTTAAAGATAAATGCCAAACATCAAAAAATCGCTGTCGCGTCACTTTGTTACTTTTATTCTCTAACAATATGCTTTTCAGTTCTGGTAAAATTTCATGCCACCCATGTAGATCGTCTTGAGGCAAAAAATAAGTTATTTCTTTGTAAAATAAGTGAAGCAATCCAATATGCTTGTCAAACTTTGCTGTTTCAAAACAGCTGCGAAATTTTCGTACTGATGGATCATAATGTGAATTAGCGTAGTACTTTTGCAGCGGAAACAATGCAGAATTTATTTTCACAATATAGGAAATTTTAGTTGCATTCCAGGTCCAGCAGGGATATTGCTTTTTTTTAGTTTCGTTTAAGCTTCTCAGTGTAACAGAATGCATAATGACACATGAAATTCTCTCCATGTATTTTTTGGAATAAGGTATTTCATCTCGTTCAATTTCTTCAATAAGGCCCACACAAATAATTAAAGCCTGTTTTGCGCGTTCAGACAGTGGTGTAGCCTTTAACATCCATACATCCACTTTGTCATTAAAACAGGGCATACAAAATGATTCCTTGGGATTGCTCTTTAATGCAATTGTTTCAATAAAATCCTGAGGAATGACATTGGTATCTAGTACAAAATCACCAAGCACATATAAAACATATAATTTAAAAGCATCGACAATTGTCACGCAATCTCTGATATGTGAACGAGTGGGCGAAAGTAATCGCTTTATCAAAGCAATTATTCTTGATGTTATGTCGCTAATAAATGCATCACTAGAATTAAGTTGCTCTTCTAAGTAAGTTTCGATACTGCAAACTTGAATATTAATTCCAAAAAATACATTACGATAGTGATCAAAGTGTGCTTCAAGACACCAATAGATATAATGATTATAGGTATTTTTGGGACACAGCAATAAAGGACCCATTATATCCATCAACAGTTTGTCACCTGTTGCTGGTGGGCCAACCCAAATGGTGCTTACTAACGGCGCTGCTTCTTTCTCATTATGACGTGACATAATCACCTTTATTTATACGTCCCTTGGGTAAATTCACTGTGATTTCAACTATGGATATAGTATTATCTCATATTTCTATTAAATGAATCTTAAACTCGATTTTTTTGCTGTAAAAATTACCATCCGAGTTTAAGTTTTACTTAAGATCTATCTTAATATACTGATTTTTATAAAGTTTAGCGTTAAGGAGGTAATGATGAGTCGAGCCGTTGCAACAACAAATCCAACAACACACTCTTACCCTGAGATGCAACTTGTAGTACAAATATCAGCTACGGGAGAACCTGGTCGCTCGGTTGTGAGATCATCGCCTTTTGGCGAATCCAATTTAGTTGATTTTGGTGCATTGGTTATTTTTTCCATGCTTTTACGGCACATGCCCTTAGAAAAACTGATTGCTAGTTCAGATGAGACCACAAAAACAATGCCAGGACTTAAGTGGGAATACGGTGCATTCAGAAATACTTGTATGAATTACGATATCTGGACACTGGCTTTAAGTTGGCTGCTTGATGAAAATGCATTTCAATTATTCATACCTATGATGGCTTCAGAGCACTTTCAAATCCCAAAAAATCATCAAGAACGACTAGAGAAACTAGCGATTCCACTTCGTAAGGTTGAATCGAGCGTTCGCATTTCAACAAACCTTTTTGCTAAAAATTATCAAAGATGGTTTGTAATCGCCTGCCTTTTAGACGCCACACTGAATGTCGACCGAGCTGCGGTAGAACAAATCCTTGATGGCGAGGATGACGCTACAATAAGAGTCATGCTATCAACTTCGGGGACGGCAGTAATCGAACACCTTGGCATTAAACGCACTGGTACAGCCTTACAAATGGCGTTCTACAGTCATGATGAAAAAATGTTTGAATTTCTTAAAAATAAAATGGATCCAAAAGAGGTATTTTTACAATGTCAAAAAGTGTTTGATGATTATGGTGTTCGTAATTACGGCGACCTTATTAAAAAACAGATTGCTAAAGCCCAAGAACTATGCGGTGAGCTCGAAAGAGAATTTCGACCTGAGTCACCTGATTGTGTTCCCTGCGTGACATCTTCAATGCAGGACGCACTGGATCGTTTTAATATCAATTTGAGTCAATATGTTAAGGCTAATCCCGTGCATAACGCTTATATTTTACAGTGCTTGGTTGAGATTTATGAGAACCTGCCTTTTTTTAAGGCAAATAATTTAGAGTGCTTAATATCACAAAAAGCAATTGGTCTGGTGCAAAAATTATCTTCTGCTTGTTGGTTGCAGCATAACGCGCAGGGTGTCTATAATCTTGTTTGCGGGGAAGTCGCTGCACCTTCGCCTTCATTTTTGTGCGTGAATATGAGGCAGGGGGCTAACTGCACCTCCCCATTTCCGAACAAAATTCTTCCAAGTTTGGATGTTCGTTCTCATGTGGTTCTTTCTCGTTTAGGTGTTGATTCTTGTATAGATATATATGGACGCCTATCCTCCGGCCCGTCGCGCATTTTTCCTTTTGGGAAGTCAGCGATGTTTCGAGTTTATGGAAACCTGAATTGGAGAAAAACAGCGAGTTTCGAAAAATTTATACAGGCTGTGCAGCAACTTCATCAGAATGGAGTAACAGCCACCCCCTTTAAAAAGACGTCGTCGCATTAATCGCGATTTTGCAGAAGCCAAAAGCGGGGGGATTTACTAACTAAAAATGCAATGAACTTGGGGTTGGAGTCGCTGTGTTATATATATTTATCACTGAAACGCGCCCGGAAGGGTGCGTGCGAATCTCGCGACAAGCATGGCTCATACAAAAACACGGTAGTGCAATTTCCCCCAAACCTGCCTTTTATTACGATAAAAAGTTTTATGTTAGGTTTGATAAAAAACTGTATGAATCGTATTTTGGAGGATGATCTATCGCGTAGGCCGCACGCACCCTTCCGGGCGCGTTTCGGTGATAAATATATATAACACAAGCTGTTACAGAATGGATTGCTGGCGATGGTTTGTTAGCGCTTCGCGACGATTTCAACTGTCAATCTAGGTTAAATCGATATCACTGGGGCTGAGTTTTGGATTGTGTCATCTTTGCAGATTCAGCCATGCTCGCGAGAGCGGTTGTTAGTGTGCTATTTGCTGTATTTAAGGCTTGCCTATACATTTTGTTGGGATCTGAAAAAAGAGATGATAGCTTTGACGACTTGCCGGTTAATGATTTTATTTCTTTTTCAAGTAGATTGTGCAATTCATCTGTATCTTTTGCGAAAAATATTGCTTTAATGCAACTTTCTGCAGCTTGACCACTTGACACGGTTCACGAAAAGACAGGTTGATGCGTTTCAGCATGATCTGCTTCAACGTTACTCACCGGCAATGAAATCATTTTGCTCACATCTTCTTGCCAATGTTGCATTCCCTCTTCAATCGTTTTAATTTTTCGAAGCATTTCAGTTTCGTAGGAATAATCGAAAATCTTGCTAAGTACAACATTACCGCATTTATTCTCCATTTCGCGTTTAATAGGCGTCAGAGCCTTTTTAATTTCTGCAATGGCGTCAAACACCTTTTCTGCATCAGTATGCATTGCTTGAATTTGTGTTTGAATCACATTTAAGAAATTATCCATGATAGTCACTTTTTCCTTTTCAGCGTTTAATTCATCATCTGTTTTTGGTGCATTAAGAAATTTTGGCGGAAAATTAGCTTGCACCCTAAATTCTTTTTTATCAGCCGAGGTAGGTAAAATTTTGACGTGATCATAGGATGATTGTTGTGTTAAACATTCTGTCAGCTTATCTTCCAAAATGCTCACTGCATAAGCCTGCCTGTAGATTTTTTTGTATAAATCATTCGTTAATTTACCAGAGAATTCATTTGAAAATAATTTAAGAAAAACGAGATCTGTTTTGAATTCAGGTAGCGCATAAAAATTCTTCTCAATATTTTCTTTTAAATGAACGAGTGCGGCATTTTTTTCCTGCGCTGTTTTATCTGATGAAAATAGGGTCCATAACGCGCGTGTCATCGTAATGGTATCATCTGAAGCATCAGCTTCAATAGCTTGGCAAGAGGAGAAAATACTGTTTTTGGCTTCTGCTGGTAAATTAGATTGGCTGTATAATTTATTGAATTCACATAAATCAATATAAAATACTCGCGTTGAAAGCGGCATTGAATTTTTAGCGTATTGTTTTGCTTCCTCAATGACTGTTGGATTCAAAAACCCTGCCAATTTTAAACAAATTTCTTTATATTTTTTTGTTATCGCAGTTAAGGTTTCATCGTAGGTAATTCCCGCTAATTCTGGGTGCGTGTGAAATGTTGGATTATTCCCGATTGATTTTAATTTATCGATGCAGGCTTTTAATTTATTAAGCGAAGACATTGTGGAGGTGCTTGGTATTTTCATGAAGGTTGATAACACTTCTAATATGACACGTGTATTTTCAGTGATAACAGCAGCATCCACTTCTGTTATTACCGGTGTTTCAGGTGCAGCTTCTTTTATCGCAGGGTGTTGAGTCGAATCAACTGAGGCACTGCTCATAGTGGGTTTTGCATTGTTGCGAAAAGCTCGAACTGATTGGGCAAATTCGGGATTATTATTTAAGTCAATTTCAGATATTATTTGAGTTTTTGCTGCGGTTTCGGGATTATTATTTAAGTCGATTTCAGATATTATTTGAGTTTTTGCTGCGGTATTGAATACGCCGTCCTGATATTTTTTTACTACATTATATAAGGCACGTGTTGCGCGACCGTTTGGATATTTTTGAGCATGGCTTATAAAAAAATTAATTCGTTCTTGGTAAGAGATTTCCTTCCCTTTATTTTCTTTCTTTTTTACTTCGCTGAGTATTCGGTCATAGATGTTTTTATTCCATAGATCACTAAAAAATTGTCCAGGGCTGCGCCAGAATTTTTTTTGTTCATTGAATGCACTGTGAATATCATCCCACATTTCTTTTGCTTCTTCCGGATTGTCGGTTGCAAGCACCAGTGTATTCCCATGGCAGAATGATTTTTGTTTTTGAGCGAAAATCAGCATTGTTATCGCAAAGGTTTCTTTTGTTTTTTCGATTGGGAAAACGCGTGTTATTTGGTTGAGGTGCCTACTTTTGGTGTGCTTGCGTGCATTGGTTACTTTTAAAATTCTGTTTAAAGTATTTTCTTTATTTTTTTCGGATTTTAAATCAGGCAGCAGGTTGTGATTAAAAGCTTCAGGTGTGATAAATGCGTTGTCAGCCATATCGGCAGTCGCGTATTCTAGATTGTTGACTTCACCTTCGTTTCTTTTGACAAAAAGACATTTTTTATATTTCACCTTTTTATTTTTCGCTTCTGCTTCTTTTTTCTTTTCCATGAGGTATCTTGTTTCTTTTTCTGGAATAGGGTCGATTATGACAAGCTCATATTTTGTGCTTTCGCTTAGTAAAGCTGTTTTCTTTCCTTTGCCAAAATTTGTTTTTGTGTCTGATTGATAATCTGCCAAAAATTTTATGTCTTCAAATTTAGTGCCACTTAAGTTTGCGCCATTGACAATAAAATCCCCTCTAAATTCACAATCTGAAAAATTTGAATTTGATAAATTGCAACCGGTTGCATCTACTTTCCCCATAAAAATAAAGCCGGAAAAATCAAGGCCGTTTAATGATTTTTTTTCTTCAGGTTTTAATTCGGATAAGTTTAAATCCTCGGTTACAAAAATTCGCCCCACCCTTCTGAATATCTGTAAATCAATATTTTGAAGACGAATTTTGCCAATGAAATCTTGAGAGGTGAATGAGTCGTTTTTACCAACGATTGGTTCTTTCACGCCCACTAGAGGAAATGCATTGTTGGTAGAAGTGAGTAGATCCTCTGAAGTGTTGCCTGACGCTTCGCGCGGAAGGGGAGGGGGTGATGAAAGTGCGCGTTCATCATCAGGCTCATGCGCTAAGCTGTTAGATGTTGTTATTAAGGCTTGTAACTTATTAATATACGCTTCTATCTTAGGGGCAATAAAGTCATCACTGCACTCTGCGGTTTCTATGATTTTAAATTTTATTTCGCTGGGCAAAAATGCTTGATTATCTTCTGCGTTTTTTAGTTGATGTTTAAGGTAGGCTTGGCAAAGTAAAATAGAGGGTAGATAAACAGTATTTACAAAAGCCAGTGAATTTTTGTCAAGTGTTGTGGGAAGCGCTGTTTCAGCAACTTTTTCAATAAATTGAATCAGTTCGATACAGAGTCTTTTTCTACTTAATTGGGCGGTATCGAAGTTTTTTAATTTTTGTTTTAAATAGATGAAGTTTTCCCTGAACGCAGCAGAATTGAATCCCATTAAATCTGTTTTTAAGTCGACAAGATATTTTTTATTCGTAGTGGCAGGGATGTTCGATTTTATGCGCTTTTCATCTAAATCGGCTATTAAATTTTGAAGACTGTAGTTTGTTTCCCTCATGATTATTCACCTTTTTGGCTTAGGAACAGGTACGAAATAAGTCGTACCTGTTCCTTAAAAACAACGTAATCGACCTGTTCTGATTGCCGCTAACGTTACCTCAGATGGCGTAGCAAGGCAACCCTGGATTGACCCGAAAAAGATACTAATTATGTGTTAACCTTTGCTACGTTTTATTGAACTGGCTGAAATGGACGGATTGTATGAATGGAGGATAATGCTGTTACTCTGTGGGGTGACTAATAAGATCCCAGTTATCTTGTGGTGGATGTAGTTTGTCTCTCAATAATTTAAACTCAGTTGTTAGTTTTTGTAACTCCGGCGCTTTTTTAAGGAGTGCTTCACTTGCCGGCTCCCAAGTTGAGGAATAAGGTGCTCCATCAACAAATTCTGTTAATTTGTTTAGCCCATTGATCATGTGATCGATAGCCGCTATTTTCTCTTTAAGGGGATTCAGAAAATTAGCGAATGCGCCGCCGTTTTTTTGTTGCAGTTTATAGGCTTCTTTTTGATATTCCAGTTCAAATTGTAGTAAATTAAGTGATGCGCTGGGTTTTTTTTCAGGTGAACAAAGCGCTGCATTCTCGCGTTGCCCCATTATTTTTTCAGACAAATTAGTAAGCACTGATTTTTCGCCGTCTGTTTTGCAAAATATAATGTCGTGCGCTAGTTTTTTCTTGTCTTCCTCTAATGCTGGACGAATTTCGTTTGCTAGGGCTGGAATAACTATTAGAGGCTCGGGTTCAGTTGTAGATTCTGTAAGTAAGATTTCACCGATTTCATTTATTGGATCGTAAATTTGGGCTGCGATAGCCTTGTTTTTAGCTGTAGGATTAGTCCGTTCGATGGGTTTAACAAAATTCCCATACTCTCCTTGTTCGTTTTTACCCCAAGTTTCCTGATATGTGTCTGCATTGAAAAGTGAAACACCAGGCGTGTTCTCATTAACAGCAGCAGCATATTTTTTGTCGTGTTCCCTAAGTGACGTCATGCAGCGGTTGCATATTTCCTTGGATTCAAGAGATAGGGTCAATGATTTATCTGTGAAGTTTTTTATTATCTCATGAATTTCAGCGCTCTGTTTTGATGCCCCAATACGGTGTCGCAAGTTTTTTACTACCTCTGCCGCTAGCGTTTTTAATTCGGGTAGCTTGCCTATTTCGGCAATAATATTTTTTTGAAGTGTGGTATATGCTGTTTGCTTTTCAGCAATTGATTGTGCTTCTCTAAAACGCATTTTTTTTTCTTTGTTGAGAGATGCTTCTGGTTCCGTTTTTGCAGCTGTTTTGGCTTCACTCGTTCTTGTGGGTTGCTCTTCAGTGGGGGGATTTAATGCGTTAAAAAATTCTTTTTCAAATGTTTTATCCCATGTTTTGAAAAATTTTTTATAATCACGCAAGATATTTTTTTCTTCGTCTGTCCAAGGAAATTCTTTTTTTGATGCCATTTTCTCGTTCATTTTGCTAATAACTGCTTTGCATTCTGGATGTTTGCTTAAATAACCAAGCTGTATTGTTTCTTTAGCAAATGCGTAAATTTTATCTCTTAATACTGTTGCATTAGTAGTCAGGGAATTATTTTCAGTCCCCCCTTTTACTGAAAGCTGTTTTGGTTTTATGCTTTCTTCAAAAGTAGAGATAGCTTTTTGTGAAAATAAATTTGTCGCCATGCCTTCAGGGATAAGTTTTTGCAAAAAAACGCTTAATTCAATTTTTTTTTCAGGTGTTGAAGCTATGGACTGTGCAGGAATTTGCTTGAGTTGTGCTTTTTTATAAGCTTCTTGAAACCTTTCAACTTCTGGCGGTACTACTTCTTGAAACTTTTCAGTTTTTGGCGAATCTGCTTTCAAGTCAGTATCTTTATTTGGCAATACTAAATACTTATTTGCCAACACGTTGATTTTTTCTTGAGAGGCATTTTTAATTTCACTGATGATTTTTGCAGGATCGGCATTTGGCTGGTTTTTTAAATAGCTTATGGCATTTAAAGCTGCTTCGTTCCTTATAGGAAGTGATAAGATTTGCCTACTTGAAAAACCAAAGGTTTTTAATTCTTCAAGATTAGGATTTTCTTTAAATAATGTTGCAAGATAGCTATCAATTTTGCCTTCTAAATCCACCTTTTCGTTTTTCTCATAGGCAGCGGAGAATGTATTAATTAATTCTTGGTCCCATATTAAGATATCAGCATTCTGCAACTCCGGCTCATTTAATTTTAAATACAGCAGCGCTTTTGTTGTTTGTACGACAAAATCATCTGAATTTTTTCCCGCAAAATACGTGTCATAGACTTCTTTAATTTTATTATTTTTATTTTCCATGTTTTGTGTTGGTATCGCCTCAAGTTCCTTTTCAAGTTTCTTTTCAAGTTCTATTGTGGTATCGATGTTCGTGCAAATCACTTTCTCATCATCCGAAATAAAATTTCCCGGCGCATCGCCATCCAGGATGATTACGCCTGTTTGATTAAAAATCCTAATGAGTTCGCTGGCGATATCGTGTTGAGAGGGGTCTATACCATAGCTGGTTATTGAAGGTTCAAACCATTTAGTATTATCGTCAATTAGCTGCGCTGGGCAGCTAGGGTTGATTTTATTCCACAGTGCCACTGATTCCGTTGGATGTGTTGTTTTTGTTGGCATAGTATCCTCGAGTTGCTAAGGAACCTGTTAACTATAGGTTGCATTTTGTGATTTTGCTTGAATAAAGCTGAGGTCTTGATTGGTTCTGTTCTGAACGAAAAACAGTAAAAAAACGCTTGAAAAATCAGATATTCACCTTATTCGTTAAATTTTGAAAATTATTCGAAGATTTTGTTGACATTGACGCCAACCTTTCTTTAGAATCTGCGATCCCTTTTGCTTGAATCACAAATCAGGACACACAATGGCTAGAATAAATCAGCTCGTACGAAAACCGCGTCAGTCGAAAGTAAAAAAGACTAACGTTCCCGCTTTGGGCGGTTGCCCACAACGTCGTGGTGTATGTACACGTGTATATACAATCACACCCAAAAAACCAAACTCAGCGTTACGTAAAGTAGCCCGTGTTAAGGTGACCAATGGTAGTGAAGTTACTGCTTATATTGGTGGTGAAGGCCACAATTTACAAGAACATTCCGTGGTATTGATTCGTGGTGGTCGTGTGAAGGATTTACCGGGTGTGCGTTATCATGTTGTGCGCGGTAGCTTGGATATTGCGGGTGTTAGTGGACGTCGTCGCGGTCGTTCGAAATATGGTGCTAAGAAACCTAAAGAATAGTGCGGAGACGCGCGTGAAGGGTTATGTACTCATAACCCGGAACAAGCGATGCGAAGAGCTCGCAACAAAGCGAAAAATTGAATTTTGCAAGAACCTGTGTAAATAGAGACATTAATCGGAGAGAAACAATGGCAAGACGTAAAGCCGCCCCTAAACGAGAAATTTTACCAGATCCGCTTTTTAAAAGTATTTTACTGGCTAAATTCATTAATTCCGTGATGAATTCCGGAAAAAAATCCGTTGCGGAAAGTGCTGTTTACGGTGCGTTGGATAATGTTGTAAAAAGCTTGAAAAGCTCGAAGAAATTAGATGCGGTCACTAGCGCACAGGTTGAAGGTGCTGATGCTGCAAAACCTACGGGTGATATCCGCGCTGATGAAGCTTCACGCACAGCGGCATTAAATGCATTTAAAACAGCACTGGAAAATATTACGCCGCAAGTCGAAGTGAAGTCTCGTCGTGTTGGTGGTTCTACTTATCAAGTCCCTGTTGAAATTCGTGCAACACGCCGTTCAACATTGGCAATGCGTTGGCTGGTTGAATATGCCAACAAACGTAATGAAAAAACCATGGTGATTCGCTTAGCGAATGAAATTATGGACGCAATTGAAAATCGGGGCGGTGCGGTG
>MGXX01000023.1:0-3283 GCA_001801515.1 Gammaproteobacteria bacterium RIFCSPHIGHO2_12_FULL_38_11 | reverse complement strand
AAAAACAACTACCACGGAACGTGTACTGTATTACACGGGTGTTTCTCATAAAATGGGTGAAGTGCATGCAGGTTCCGCCGTTATGGATTGGATGGAGCAAGAGCAAGAACGTGGTATCACGATTACGTCAGCGGCGACAACCTGTCATTGGTCTGGTATGGACAAACAATTTCCAGATCACCGTATTAATATTATCGATACACCTGGACACGTCGATTTCACGATTGAAGTAGAGCGTTCCTTGCGCGTACTCGATGGCGCAGTGGGTGTGTTTTGTTCAGTGGGTGGTGTTGAACCACAGAGTGAAACAGTTTGGCGTCAAGCAAATAAATATCACGTCCCTCGATTGGCGTTTATTAATAAAATGGATCGCTCAGGGGCTAATTTTTTACGTGTTGTTGGACAAATTGAAACGCGTTTACGTGGCAATCCAGTTCCATTGCAGTTACCAATTGGCGCTGAAGATGAATTTAAAGGCGTGGTTGATTTAATTCGTATGAAAGCAATTTACTGGAACGAAGCAGATTTTGGTATGACATACGAAGCGAAAGATATCCCTGAGTCAATGCAAGCTGAGTGTGAAAAATGGCGTGCAAAAATGATTGAAGCCGCTGCGGAATCAAATGATGTTTTGATGGAAAAATATTTAGAAACGAATGAGCTTTCTAACGAAGAAATAAAGCAAGGCATTCGTGCGCGCACCTTGAAAAATGAAATTGTCCCTGTTCTTTGCGGATCTGCTTTTAAAAATAAAGGCGTTCAAGCAATGTTGGATGCAGTAATTGAATATTTACCATCGCCTTTAGATGTTGATGCGGTTAAGGGTATTGATGAACGTGATAATCCAGATTCACGCCCAGTTGATGATTCTGCGCCATTTTCAGCGTTGGCGTTCAAAATCATGACTGATCCATTTGTCGGCACCTTAACTTTTATTCGTGTTTATTCTGGCTCTGCCAAATCAGGTGATTCAGTTTATAATCCCGTAAAATGTAAAAAAGAACGTATCGGTCGTATCTTGCAAATGCATGCAAATACGCGCGAAGAAATTAAAGAAATACATACGGGTGATATTGCTGCGTTGGTCGGTATGAAAAACGTTACAACTGGCGATACGTTATGTTCGATTGATGAAGTGATTACATTAGAGCGTATGGAATTTCCAGAGCCTGTTATTTCAGTTGCGGTTGAACCAAAAACAAAAGCAGATCAAGAAAAAATGGGTATCGCGCTTAGTAAATTGGCACAGGAAGATCCTTCTTTCCGTGTGCATACTGATGAAGAAAGCGGTCAAACAATTATTGAAGGGATGGGTGAATTGCATCTTGAAATTATTGTTGATCGTATGATGCGTGAATTTAAAGTTGAAGCTAATGTGGGTAAACCACAAGTCGCTTACCGTGAAACCATTAAGAAAACCGTTGAACATGAAGGTAAATACATTCGTCAAACAGGTGGTAGGGGTCAATACGGTCACGTTTGGTTGCGTATCGAGCCAAATGAATTGGGTAAAGGTTTCGAATTTATGAATGAAATCGTTGGTGGTGTTATTCCAAGAGAGTACATTCCTGCGGTTGAAAAGGGTATTAAAGAACAAATGGAGAATGGTGTTATCGCTGGTTATCCGGTGGTCGACGTAAAAGTTGCATTGTTTGATGGTTCGTATCATGACGTCGATTCAAATGAAATGGCGTTCAAAATTGCTGGTTCTATGTGTTTTAAAGAAGCGGCACGCAAAGCAGGCGCCATATTGCTTGAACCAATCATGAAGGTAGAAGCCGTTACTCCCGAAGATTATATGGGAGATGTGGTTGGTGACTTGAATCGTCGTCGTGGTGTCATTCAAGGTATGGACGATGGTCCTTCAGGAAAAATTGTTGATGCACAAGTGCCCTTGGCAGAAATGTTTGGTTATGCAACTGATTTACGCTCTATGAGCCAAGGTCGTGCAACCTACACGATGGAATTTTTGAAATACGCTGAAGCGCCTGCAAATATTGCAGATGCCATTATTAAAAAACAAAATACGGATACGAAGTAAGCTCAGAGCCCCGAGTGTTAGCGAGCGGAAGCCACGAAGCGAGTAAATTAATTTCGAAAGTTGGTTAGTTATTTAAACGAGAGGTTTTAATCATGTCAAAAGAAAAATTCGTACGCGATAAAGAGCACGTCAACGTAGGAACAATTGGCCACGTGGATCATGGAAAAACGACTTTAACAGCCGCATTAACAAAATGTATGGCGGAAAAATTTGGTGGAGAAGCAAGGGCATTCGACCAAATTGATAATGCGCCAGAAGAAAAAGCGCGTGGTATTACGATTGCAACATCCCACGTAGAATACCAAAGCGAAAAACGTCATTATGCACACGTTGATTGTCCAGGCCATGCTGATTATGTGAAGAACATGATTACCGGTGCGGCACAAATGGATGGTGCGATATTGGTTGTGTCAGCAGCAGACGGTCCAATGCCGCAAACGCGAGAGCACATCGTATTGGCACGTCAAGTGGGCGTACCTTACATCGTTGTGTTTTTAAATAAAGCGGACATGGTAGATGACGCTGAATTATTAGAGCTAGTCGAAATGGAAGTGCGTGATTTGTTAAACAGCTATAATTTTCCAGGTGATAAAACACCGATTATTGTGGGCTCTGCGTTGAAAGCATTGCAAGGAGATACGGGCGAATACGGTGTGCCAGCGATATGGAAATTGGTTGATACCATGGACAGCTACATTCCAACACCGGTACGTGATATCGACAAACCATTCTTGTTGCCAATCGAAGACGTATTTTCAATTTCAGGTCGCGGAACAGTGGTAACAGGCCGTATTGAACGCGGCATTATCAAAGTGGGTGAAGATATGGAAATCATTGGCATCAAGCCAACGGTTCGTACAACATGCACTGGCGTAGAAATGTTTCGTAAATTGTTAGATGAAGGTCGCGCTGGCGATAATGTTGGTGTACTATTGCGCGGCACGAAACGAGAAGAAGTAGAGCGTGGTCAAGTATTGGCAAAACCAGGTTCCATTACGCCACATACGAAATTTGAAGCGGAAGTATACGTACTTTCGAAAGAGGAAGGTGGACGTCATACGCCATTCTTCAAAGGATACCGTCCGCAGTTTTATTTTAGAACGACAGACGTAACGGGCGCTGTGGAATTACCAGAAGGTGTAGAAATGGTAATGCCAGGCGACAACATTAAAGTGGTTGTTGAATTAATTTGTCCCATTGCGATGGAAGATGGTTTACGTTTTGCGATTCGTGAAGGTGGCC
>MGXX01000022.1 GCA_001801515.1 Gammaproteobacteria bacterium RIFCSPHIGHO2_12_FULL_38_11 | reverse complement strand
ACATTATCCTCCGTGTTTACATCCTCCTTGTGTTAATCTTCCTTGAGTGTGTGCCTGCGGCACACAATAACTTGGACAACTTGGCGTCCAAGTTATTTCGTACATGTTCCTAAGCAAACTCAACGCGAGCACTCCAAATGAAAATTCTCTCTCTAAAAAAAGACGCCGAGCGTCGTATCAAAGCAGGCCATTTGTGGATTTTCAGCAATGATATTGATACTGCCCTTTCCCCTTTAAAAAATTATTCTGCTGGTGAATTAATTATTATTGAAACATCATTTAAAAAATCTATCGCCATTGGTTATATTAATCCACACTGCCTATTATGCATTCGCATTTTGTCGCTTGATATTCAGACTAAAATTGACACCGAATTTTTTGTTGCTAAAATAAAAATGGCGATACTAAAACGCGAAACCCTTTTTACTGATCATTATTATCGCGCTGTCTTTGGCGAGAGTGATCGTTTACCTGGCATTGTCATTGACCGCTTTAATAATATCATCGTCGCACAAATTAACACTGCTGGTATGGAAAATTTGAAACCCTATTTAATTGACGCGATCAAAATAGTATTTAATCCAACTTGTGTTGTATTAAAATGCGATAGTTCGGAACGTAAAAATGAAGGGTTAGAAAATTATACTGAAATAGCGCACGGAGCAACACCCGAACAAATCGAGATTAAAGAAAATAATTGTGTTTATCGCGTTTCATTATTAAGCGGGCAAAAAACCGGTTGGTTTTTTGATCATCGCTTAAATCGCGCACGGGTAGCTACTTACTGCAAAGATAAAAAAGTATTAGATGTATTTTCATATTGCGGTGGATTTACCTTGCCCGCGGCCAAAGTTGCACGTGAAGTCACTGCAATTGATCGTTCACAACCCGCACTCGATATATTAAATGAAAATACAACATTAAATTCGCTCAATAATATTAAAACGTGTTGCGGTGATGCATTAGAATCAATGAAAACATTAGTGGCAAAAAAGGAATTATTCGACGTAATTATTTTAGACCCGCCGGCATTAATCAAACGCAAAAAAGAGGCTTCTGCAGGCGCGAAAATGTATCAAAAATTAAATGAGGCCGCATTGCAATTATTAAAGTCCAACGGCATTTTATTTTCTGCATCCTGTTCCATGCATTTAGCGGCAACTGATTTATTAAATGTCATTCGTAAGGCAGCAATAAACACCCAAAAAGAAATTTCTGTTTTAGAGCAATGTCATCAAGCCTCAGACCACCCCGTTCATCCCGCCATAACAGAAACCAATTATTTAAAAGGGTTTATTGTTGCGGCTTTCAATAGTTAGAAAAATTAGCGTAGAGTCAAGCTCTTTTAAAAAATTTATTTTCAAAATAATTTGTATAAAAAATAATCTGATTTTTCAGTAGCCTAGTTTTTTGAAAAAAATTAACTTCTTCATTTTTAAAGAATATTTTTACAATCTGATCAAACAAAGTACATCTTGTACTTTCATTTATTGCTGATATACTTTTTTAGTGCTCATTTTTTAATCAAACAAAGGAGATGTATCATGTCAAAAGACAACAATCGCAATGAACAACGCCCTCAAGCAAATGCAAATCCAAACAACACTGGCCGTCAGCAAGAACGCCAGGCTCAAGGAGCTGATCAACACAGAAATCCAAATAATCCACAACAACCCAATCGTCCGCAACATGGACAGCCTCAACCTAAGCACGGTCAACCTCAACCCAATCCGAAACAAGGATGGAATAACCCGAACAAGTAATATTAAAATCAAAAAATCCAGCGACTCCCCTCGCTGGATTTTTTATTTTCGATTGGGCAAGTAAAACGCTAGTATGCCTGCCACAAGTGATAAAATAGGTATCAGCGACACCGCCCATTGAAAATGCAAA
The DNA here is from genome assembly GCA_001801515.1 of Gammaproteobacteria bacterium RIFCSPHIGHO2_12_FULL_38_11. The sequence goes on along the minus strand of MGXX01000022.1, from coordinate 5,949 downwards.
ATCAAATGGGTATGCGCGTGATCAAAATAAGTAATTAAAAATCCAATCAGTGGCTGTAAAATTGGCGCTAATATCACACACAACATATTTGTAAAACCAATGCTTGTTGCTCTATTGGAAGGCGTTGCAATATCATTGGCAGTCGCAAAAGTTAAGACATAGCTACTCGCACAAATACCCGCCAAAAATAAAAACAAGGCGATTGTTAATAATGATTCATGAACAGAATAAATTGCTAAAAATAAAAAAAGCGATGCGCAAAATGCATTAATAATCATAATATTTCGACGCCACAATGTACGTCCATCCAACCAACCCAAAATAGGACCCCCTATAGCAACCCCCATATAAAGGGCTGACGTAACCAGCGTTGCCAAAACCAAATCAATGTGGTGTGATAATTCAAAAAAAGGAATTGCCCACAACGCGATAAACACCGTCACAATGCTAAACATAATGCCCGAATAAATACCGTTGATCCAAATGAATGGATTTCGTATTAATTGTTTTAAGCCAGCTATTAAATATTTTTTTGCAACAACGATGACAGAAGGTTTTTTTCGACGCGGCGTATTACGCACCAATATAAATAAAAACAGTGACAAAATGCCTGCAAAAACAGCCGCTATAAAAAGTGCGCTACGCCAACCAGCGCGTTCGATATAACCTGCAAGCCAATAATTACCGACAATTGCACCAACCATTCCAGCAGTTTCAACAATAGCAGCCATCAGTGCAAATCGCCTTCTGGGAAACCAGATGGAAATTACATTTAGGCAACCCACAAACGCAAAAGCTGAACCCGTCCCCATTAATATTCTGCCCAATAAAGCAAACGGCACTATTTTCGCACCGTGAAATACAAGACAGCCCAAACAAACCAGCATGGCGCCTAAGCTTAAAATAAGGCGAGGGCCATAACGATCCATCAACATACCAGCAGGTATTTGCAATAAAACGTAAATATAATAATAACTGCTCGCCAACAATCCACCGCCAAACTCCGTTAACGCAAAACTCTTCATTAAACCTGCAATAATCTCACCCGACGATAACTGTAGAAAAAATTGAAATAAAACAAATATGGCAGCAACGATCCAAATGGACCATGCAATTCGCATACGATGTCTGCGTGCTTTTTTAAAGGCTACCATAATCAAACCCGGGTTGAAAAATTCATGCCTATCCGGTTGTAACGTAATATTGTCGCAATATTTTGTTACAACCGAATAGGCAGGGAAAAATTTGCAGTCATGGTATCATAACGATTCTATATAACAACCCAAAAGCCACCTTCCCATGCCAAAAAACACCTTTTCGATACTCAAATTCTCAGGCGTTAACGTACAACTTTTTTTACAAGGGCAATTGACTTGCGATATGACTTTATTGTCCGAGCACGGACAAGCTTCGCTGGCAGCTGTTTGCGATCATCGCGGACGAATGATTGCTAATTTTTGGGTGGTGAATTGGCACAATAATTTTTTATGTATTTTATCGAAAAGTTTATCAACCCTCGTTTCTGATCATTTAAAAAAATATGCCGTGTTTTCGAAAGTTACTATTTCAGAAGAAAATGATTTTTTTATGACAGAATCTGATGATGAAAATACTATAAAAATAGTAGATAAAAACATCATGATACCCGATTGCAAACAGAGAATTAAAAATGGCATAGCAATATTGTGCGATAAAACAAGTCTTTTATTCACACCACAGATGATTAATTTAGAAAAATTAGGGGGTGTTTCTTTTACAAAAGGCTGTTATGTCGGACAAGAAATTGTGGCGCGCACACAACATCTCGGAAAATTAAAAAAACATTTACATCGATTGCAAATTCAAAGCGATCACCCTTTACATCCTGGCTGGGAAATTGAAAATGGCGTAATCGTTGAAGCCGCTAATATTACAGAAAATAATTATGATGTGCTGGCAGTCATGCAAGATCAGTGAGTTACCATTGTTTCCCTAATGAGAACAATCTTTTCTCGGTAACCTAGATTATCGCTGCACTTTGTTTTGTTAATCTTGCTAAGTTAAGAAACAGATACGAAATAACCAAAATCAAGTGTGGAGAAGCAATATGAGAAAAACATCAACAATCAGTCAAGATGATGTAACAGTACTAGATCCAAACACCCGCATTTATTCGGAACAATCCACCGAACCCGCAAGTAGCACAAAACGAAATCCAAATGCCGATAAACAGGCATTGGTACTGCATGGGCAACGTGAAGAAGAAGCAAGAAGCAACCCCGTTACTACTAACCCCTTTCAAGCAGCACAAAACACCACAGATGACTCCAACGTTGCCTTTGGTAATAAATTTGTTCCAGTGGTTGGTTCCGCAAAATTTGCACCGCAGCCCAATAAACCCGGTGAACCCCCTATGAACGAAGATGAAAAAGAATCTTATGAAGCATGGTTGCGGTCTCGAGATTTAATAGAAAGAGAAGAATTTCCAAAACATGAAATTTGGAAAGAACGGCTAGGCAAAATGGGGCAACTTGAATTTTCCGCTTCAATTCCAGTTACTGAAATTCCAGAAGACATTTTTTCTCGAAAATTTAAAGCGAATGTTGTGCGTCGTTTATCAGATCAAGTTGCGCAAAACAATAAACTCGATAGTTTTTTAGGAAAAACAATCACCCCATCCAAATTTGATGCGTTGCCCATTTATGTCCCTGCCATTTTTCAATCTACATCGGATGAAGAAGGGTCAGCTGTTTCTAAAATCACAACGACCGCGCAGCAAAAAGAAGAAGCATGGTTACGCACACACGCGGCTAACCCTGCATTTGATGAAATAGAAGCGATGTTGGTTGCAGCGGATTCCAATCCCAAATTGCATACCAGCATTATGAACCCAACCAAATGGAGAATTGCGCAAGGTAAATTCGCTGTTGTTTCCGATCATAATGGAAAAGCAGATGGTAAGAAAGTACAACTATGGCGTGGATTAAAACCAGCGCCTAAAACTGTCGACATGGGATTGGCACAGGTGGATGGAACGGTAGAATATGACTTAAATATCAATTATCTAGCACTTCCAAATAATTGCACTATCACGCGTATTAATTCAAATGAAGTTGGTTTTTGCTATAATCGCGAAACAAAAAAAACAGAGAAAATGTTACCTGGTCGTTACATGCTTCAAGGTGCTAATATTTTTTTGGGTAAGGCAGTTGTGCAATTTAACGGTCAAACAACCAGTTCTGTTTTAGCTGCATCAAAAGAAACAGATGCTTTTTGCGATGATATTATTAAAAATTTATCGATCTTATTTGTACCCATTAATCACGTAGCGCTTATTCGTTCAACACAAGGCACATTTGCATTACCACACAAACAAGAACCTTATGTTTTAAATAAACGTGAAGGATTTGAATTTATTAATTGCACGACCTTAGGTCAAGCAATCAGTAAAACAACGGAAGCTGTATCAAGCTATTCTATTGTTACTTTGCAAGCGGGCGAATATATTATTTTTAAAGATTCCGCAAGTGCTCAGCCAATTGTTTGGGAATATGATGCAGAAAATCCACAATTAAATACCGTGCACTTATCTAATGCATATTTTTCTTTTAATGGCAAAATTTTCAGCAACAAAACAATCGAAGCTAGCGTTGATCAAGTCACTGTTTTTAGTAAACGTATCGATCAATTAGTCGTTATTCAAGATAATCTAGGCAATATTCGCTTCCTTGAAGACAGTGGAAATCAACCCATTACGCTGCGTGCACCGTGGCGTTATGTTGATACTGTTGCAAAATCAGAAGCCAATTATTCTGTTGGTGAAGATGGCGCAAAGGTCTGCCGTATTCAACCTTCAGAAGCAGAATGGGTTGCGGTTGTCAGTCAAAAAGGAAAATTTGAAATGTTCCCGCCCACATTAGATGAAGTGCCTTATTACTTTTATCAACCTCGATACACTGTGGTAGGTATTGTGAATATCAATCAAGAAGGCGCGCAGGAATTAATTGTGCCACGCATTGGTAAAGTAAGTGTTGTCAATTTAACAACAGGCAATATTGGCGCATGTAAAATTAATAATGCTTTTTGTTTTTTAAATCCTTCACCACATCCACAAATATTTGTATCACCTAATAAATATATACAAGAAATTTCGATGACAGAATCCTACGTTAAATTTGGTGATTTGCATCGTATTTATTTAAAGCCTGATGAACGTTGTGTGGTGGTAAAAAATGGCATCCCCATTTTATTGCCCGGCACACCGATTCCAACTGAATTTGGCGTAGAAGCAGAAGTTGAAAATGGCATTTACACTTTTCGCGCTGAAAGACTTGAAGTTTACGGCCCAAGGAAAAAATCTGAAAAAGAATATGATTTGGGACCTTATCATTTCTTCAGAGTCGGCGTGGGCGAAGTTGGTTATGGCAATATTAATGGTGAATTACATATTTGGGGCCAAGGTCAACACTCTGTTGATGTAAATAAAAACGAGCGTTTTTCAGGTTTTTTTCAAATCAGTGCGGATCCCCTGAAAATTGAAAGGCAACAAGTAACCTCACTTCACGGCATCAGATCGCATTTGGATATTGTAGTGACTTACAGCATTGAACATCCTGAATTAGCGATCAGGCAATTCAAATCACATGATTTATTGCATGGCCACATTGAAACAACAACGCGTGCGGAAATTTTACACCTTTGCAAATCGCGATTACCAATTGGTTATGCTTGTGATGATTTTGAAACACAAAAAAATGCCGAACAAGAAGAAGAGGAAATTGAAAATCAATTTACAACCCATACGAGCGAATCATTGGCAAAATATGGGGTTAAATTGGGTTCGATTCAAATTCAAGGCTGGGAAATTGATCCGGAATTTGCAAAACAATCCATGGAAATATCGTTGCAGCTGCAAAGAACACGTTCTGAATTAGAACAAGCTAAAATTGCTTTACGACAACAAGAGGTGGATAACCAGTCACAGCTGCTCGATGCCGAACGCCAAAAACAAATGGCGATTACGCAAGCACAAACAAAGGCGGATATTCAAGCAGCGGAATCTATCGCTTCCGCACGTGCAACGGCTGGAATAGCAGAAGCCAATGCACGAGCAGAATCAGTTAAATCAATTTCTGAATCAGAAAAATTAGCTGGGGTAGCCGCTGCAGAAATGAAAATCAGACTTACCAAACAACAAACCGATTTGGAATTTCAATTGGCGCAACAAAAAGCAAAATCGGCAGCGGAAGTTGTGCAAGCAGAATCAAATACACGCGTTGCACAAGAAAAAATTAAAACCATTCAAGCTGAGCAAGAAGAATTACGCGTCAAAATTAAAATGGAGGCTGAAACCGCACAATTACGCGCAGAACTTGAGAAAAAAACAGCGGGGTTAAACGTAGAAACAGAAGTGTTTAAAGAAACGGCACGCGAAATTGCTAAAGCACAGGCAGCAAATCAAATTGCTCAGGCGCAATTTAATTCTGCAGAGCTAGAAGCAAAACGAATGACTTTGCTTGCCGAAGCAGAAGCAGCACGCATTACCATACTGGGTAAGGCGAATGCCACTGTTAAAAAAGCAGAAATAGGCGCGCTTTATTCTGATCCAAGTAGTGAACAAATGGTTAGATTAGAAACCAAAAAAATTGATGCGGCGACCGAACTCGAACGTGCACGTCATGTAACATTAGACACACAAATTAGCGCAATTGACGGTGTTCGAAAAGCGATGGGTTATCCAGATAATTTGGGATTTAATCCTGGCAATCCGTTTGGTGCCGGTGTGTTTGGTGGAAACGCGCGCGTGGTGGTGGTTGAACAACCTGCGAATAATATCGCATTAGAACAAACACACTCTTCTTAAATAACACGCGGGCGGAAGGGTGCGTGCGAACTTGCGATAAGCAATATAATTATCACCGAAACGCGCCCGGAAGGGTGCGTGCGAATCTTGCGATAAGCAATATAATT
>MGXX01000021.1:42849-59988 GCA_001801515.1 Gammaproteobacteria bacterium RIFCSPHIGHO2_12_FULL_38_11 | reverse complement strand
TGATCGAGGGTGTGTTGAGGTTGATTTTATTTTATATGGCCCAAAGGGTTTTTTTGCGTTTGAAATTAAAAGATCAAGCAGTGTGAATAGGTATGATGCCAAAGGTTTGCTTTCATTTGCACAAGATTATCCTGAGGCGAAATTATTTTTAGTGTATAACGGCACAGAAAAATATTATTTTGATACGGTGACTGCAATACCGATGAGTGAATTATTATTGCATTTGCCAACAATTTTAAATGAATAGCACAGAAACGCCGGCGGAAGCCTGCGTGTGAGTCAGCAGGAAAATAATTTTATGAAACTATCCGAACTTTCAACAATCTTAAACGCGACATTGCACGGCAATGACGCTGAATTTTCAAATGTGACCATCGATAGTCGCAGCATAAAATCAGGCGATTGTTTTTTTGCAATCAAAGGTGAATTTTTTGATGGGCATGATTTTATTGCGGATATTGCAAAAAAGAATGCAGCAGTCGCCATTATTGATCGTGATATTTCAACGATCATTCCAACAATTCACGTTAAAAACACACGTGCGGCATTAATGGATTTGGCGCGTTATTATCGCGATTCAGTGCATATCCCTGTTGTTGCTATTACCGGCAGCTGCGGAAAAACAACCACACGCGCATTATTGGAAAATATTTTAAAGCAAGCAGGCAGTGTATTGGCAAGTCAAAAAAGCTTTAACAATGATATTGGTTTGCCATTAACATTATTACAATTAAAACCCGATCACGATTTTGCGGTTTTAGAAGTGGGTACGAATCATCCAGGTGAAATTGTTGCATTAACTGAAATTGCCAAACCAACGGTTGCGGTTATCACGATGGTTGCTGCTGTGCATGTCGAAGGTTTTGGTTCAGTGGACAATATTGCAAAAGAAAAAGGCGATATTTATGCAACATTAGAAACAACAGGAATAGCGGTGATTAATGCAGATGATTCGTTTGCAGCCTATTGGAAAAAATTAAATGGCAATCATCGTGTTGTTACTTTTGGTCAAAACAATACAGCAGACGTAATGGCAACTGATATTGAAATAATGCCAAATGGGTGCACACAATTTAATTTAACCATAAATAATGGAGGCCAGAAGCATTTATCAAATAGCACTGAAGCGCGGGCGGTAGCCTGCGCGCAAACGGAGATGATACACTTGCCGTTGCTTGGTCAACATAATATCACCAACGCGCTTGCCGCTGCTGCTGTTGCATTTTCCCTTGAAATCCCGATTGATTTAATTAAAGTAGGATTAGAAACAGTAACGTCAGAATATGGCCGTTTAAATATAAAAAAGGGATTAAAGGGTGCAACGATTATTGATGATAGTTATAATGCCAACCCTGCGTCGGTCAAAGCAGCCATTGATTTATTAACACGCCGATCAGACCATGCTATTTTGGTGCTTGGCGATATGAAAGAGTTGGGTGAACACGCACAAGAAATGCATACAACAATCGGTTTGTATGCACGTGATGCAGGTGTGAAACAATTATTGTGTTATGGCGTGCAAACGGCATTGACTGCTAATGCCTTTGGAAAAAATGCATTGCATTTTGACAGCCAAGAAAAATTAATTGAAGCATTGAAGTTATCATTATCAAATCAGGTGACCGTGTTAGTGAAAGGGTCAAATAGCATGAAAATGAAAAACGTGGTGAATGCGATTGTGGAGTGAGTGATGAATATAAAAAAGAAATTGCCTATTGGTTTGTCAACGCTAGAAGGAATGATTTCAGATAATTATACTTATGTTGATAAAACGCGGCTCATCAATGAACTTGTTTCTGGAAAATATTATTTCCTTTCGCGCCCACGACGCTTTGGAAAAAGTTTATTATTAGATACGTTAAAACAAGCGTATTTAGGCAATAAGAAAATTTTTAAAGGATTATATCTTGAGCATCATTGGGATTGGAATACGCAATACCCCGTTATTCATGTGAGTTTTGCAATGAGTTCGGCAATAGAGAGTGGGGCGGTATTACGCGATATTATTACAGCGCAGTTATCCGCTCATGCAACACTGTATAACATCATTTTGCCTGACCGCACTTACGAAACACAGTTTGATTATTTAATTAAAAGCATTGCTGAACAAAGTGTTTCGAAAAAAGTGGTTATTTTAATCGACGAATACGACAAGCCGATTTTAGATGTGATTGATCAACCCGAATCGGCATATCATAACCGAGAAATATTAAAGAGTTTCTATGGTGTAATTAAAGATAATGATGCGCATTTGCAGTTTGTTTTTTTAACGGGCGTTTCAAAATTCAGCAAAGTGGGATTATTCAGCGGATTAAATAATTTAAATGATATTAGCTTAGATGCAAAATATGCGGATATTTGTGGTTATACACAAGCAGAATTAGAAAACACTTTTTCAGATTATTTAACCGCAGGCAATGTCGATAAAGCGATGCTGAAATTATGGTACAACGGTTATAATTTCGCCGGTACTGAAATACAAAAAGTGTATAATCCTTTTGATATTTTGTTGTTTTTCGATAAAGGTTTTCAATATCGCAGTTTTTGGTTTGAAACAGGCAACCCTGCTTTTTTAATTAAATTAATTCAGCGTTATCATTATTATTTTCCCGAGATGGAAGAGGTGCACATTTCAGAAAACAGTTTATCGACTTTTGAAATAGACGATATCCCCTTGCCGACATTATTGTTTCAAACGGGTTATTTGACTATTAAGGCGGAAACGATGATCGGTGCAATGCGTGGCTATGTATTGAGTTATCCGAACCTAGAAGTGAAGGCAAGTTTAAATAACGCATTAGCCAGAATGGGTACGACAACGCTATTGCAAAGCGCCAATATGAATAAGTTGGTTGCGTGCTTAGCAAAAAAAGATTTACAGGGTTTAGGTGAGGTGTTTCACGGCTATTTTTCCAGTATTCCACATGACTGGTATCGCAATAATGATATTCAGCATTATGAAGGTTTTTACGCAAGCATTGTCTACAGTTATTTTTGTGCCTTGGGTTATAAAACGATTGCAGAAGATGCAACCAATGTGGGTAAAATTGATTTAACCATCGAGTTGCCAGATAAAATATTAATATTAGAATTTAAGCTTAAAAAAAATGGCGATGCGATTTCGGCATTACAGCAAATTAAAGACCGTCATTATGCTGATAAATATAAAACGCAAAAAAAACCAATTCATTTAATGGGCATTTGTTTTGATTCAGATGAAAGAAATGTATGTGACGTTGTGTCTTGTATCGAGGATTAAAAGACGCGATCCATCGCGTCTTCTGTAAATTAATTGCTACACACTATATCCTGGATATTGTTGTACCACAACACCTTGTGCTGGTTGTTGTGAATGACCAAACGTAGCGTGTCGACCGGTAAGACCAGAAGCAGCTGCTTGCGATAAACCTGCTCTGTAACGTCTTACACTCTCAATTTCATTTGCCACAATATCTGTTCTGCAAAATTGTTGGAAGTCTGCAGTGAAGAGTTGTGGTGTTTTGCTATTGATAGGCACTTGTCTAAAATAGTATTCATATTCTTGGAGTGTTGTTACGCGACCCATGAGGTTGTCCATTGTTCCTTTGGTGAAGGGGACAGTGTCATCCATTGCATCAAGATCATCTGGATTAATTGCACCCACCAAATTTGCCACTTCATATAATCCGCGTGAAAAGGGCATAGCAGGACCTTGCTTTTCTGCTACTTCATCACGTTCATCATTAAAGTCATCGTATTCAGCACAAAAAGGCGCTGCTTCTTCGATGTCCTTCATCCATTTTGCTTCACTGTCTTTGTCTGTGCAGCTTAAAAATGTCAGCGGATTATTTTCTGGATTGCGGCGATTGAGAACCAATGCTGATACTTGTTCTTCCGTTGCATCAGAAGGTACACCATCGGTCAGTAAATAATGCATTACTTTTTGATCAGTGTTGCGAAACATTTCAGTTAGGTTTGCATGAATGGGTGTTAGACCATTTGGCCCCGATTTAAATGCTTCAGCAATTTGTCGATGTGCATCAGCTGCAAATTCTTCGGGTGTTTTTCCTTCACGCACCAATACAACACGATCATGTTTATTTAAAAAACTCAATGTAATCGGATTGATTGGAATGTAAGCTAACATTTCGATGAAGCGATGGAGGCGATTTTCTGCTTCTTCCCAACGTGTTATGGCTTCATTTGCATTTGCGAGTCTTGTTGGATGTGCTCTTTGTTTGATGAAAGTGGAAGCATCTTTCAGAGAAGAATCTGTTACGCTGCCCATGGAACTGCTGTCATCAATTTTAAAATGCATTTGGTATTGCGTTAGCGCGAGCAATTTGTTGAGTAAGCCAATAGGTACCTCAAGATGTGAAAATTGTTTTGAAATTATTTCAAGAAGTTCGCCGCCATCAATCGGTTTTTTTGATTTAAAAGCATCCGTGAATGCGGGGTCTTCTTGCATAATTTCCATGGTGGAAACCGTTGCGTCAGACACTTGCATGGGTTGTCCTGTTGCTTTTTCTTGCGCATCAGAAGCTTGCGCAATATCTTGTGTAGAAGAAACGATGGTTAATGCTTTTTCAGGATCTTTCAGTGTTGATGGGGGTTGTGCGGCCACACTACGTGTTTGTTGTGCTTGCCATGCGGGGTTGAGTTTCATGACACCTTTAATAAAAATAAATTTTGCTGGTGCAGTCATTTTTTTCTCCATGTTGTTTTATTTTTTATTTCCTCTACGTATCCCTGTGCTAAAAAATCCTGTGATTTGGATTAGAACATGTTTATTTTTACGAAGCAATTATCAACTTTTGAGCAATTTTGGCATGTTTTTCATGGTAATAAACGGGAAAAGCTTGATAAGATAACAAGTTAGGATGATTCGTATAGGCAACGGCTAAAATTTGCATCTGCGAAAATAAAATTTAATTGGTGAGGTTTGTATGCTTTTTTGGCTAGCCCATTTTTTTATGAATGACCTGCATTTTCTGCGTGTCTTTCAATATTTAACATTTCAAATGATTGGTGCGGCGTTAACAGCATTATTCATTGTTTTATTTGCTTGCCCTGCATTTGTGTGTCGTTTGCAAAAATTGCAATACGGGCAGGTGGTGCGAACAGATGGTCCGCAATCGCATTTAAAAAAATCAGGCACGCCGACAATGGGGGGTAGTTTAATTTTAATTGCATTAACAGCAAGTATTTTATTCTGGGCTAATTTAAACAATATTTATATTTGGATTGCTTTATTCGTCACCTTGGGTTTTGGTGCGATTGGTTTTATCGATGATTATCGAAAAATAACGAAGAAAAATACAAAAGGATTATCAGCATGCAAAAAAATATTATATCAATCAGTGATTACTTTCATTGCAATATCGATTCTTTATCTCACAGCAAGCAGTGGTAGTACGACGCAACTGGTTATCCCTTTTTGCAAAGATGTCATGATTCATTTAGGACTTTTCTATTTTTTATTTTCATATTTTGTTGTTATTGGTGCGAGCAATGCCGTTAATTTAACGGATGGGTTGGATGGATTGGCAACCATGCCAGTGATTTTAGTGATCATGGGTTTGGGTGTTTTTGCATACGTGTCTGGTAATTTTCATTTTGCAGATTATTTATCATTACCGTATTTGCCCAATATTGGCGAATTAATGGTGTTTTGTGGGGCATTAGCTGGCGCTGGTTTGGGCTTTTTGTGGTACAACTCGTACCCCGCACAATTATTTATGGGTGATGTAGGATCGCTGAGCATGGGTGGCGCATTAGGAATTGTTGCGGTGATGGTGCGACAAGAAATTATCTTGTTTGTGATGGGGGGTATTTTTGTTGCTGAAACCCTGTCTGTTATTTTACAAGTCGCGAGCTTTAAATTGCGTGGAAAACGTATTTTTAAAATGGCACCATTGCATCACCACTTTGAATTATTGGGTTGGTCTGAACCGAAAGTGATTGTGCGGTTTTGGATTATCACCGTGATTTTGGTGTTGCTGGGGTTGGCGACGTTGAAGTTGAGATAGCTGTGAAAAATATTTTCAATCAAAAAAATCGTCCAATGTAACAACGCCGCTTATTACGTCCTCAGAATAAAAATTATTCTGAATGCCGTTGGCAGAAATCAAACTCCAGAAGAGTTGTTTTTTTGTGCCAGTTTGTTTTTTTAACACGGTTTCTTTTTGTAATAAATCATTCACTAGTTGTTTTGTAATCATAAGTGGTTTGTTGTTGTATTTAATTTCACATAGCGTAATGGCATTATCTTTTCGATCAAATAATAAGTCAATCTGAGCACCTTCATTCTTTTCTTTTTTTCTTGGTACGTAGCGCCATGTATCTGCAATGGCGGCAGGAGATATTTTTAATGCTTTTCTAATTTGTGAAATATGCTTGTAACAAATAGATTCAAACGCATAACCTGCCCAAGCATGCCATTCCGCTGAATTTTGTATGTCTTGCCAATTCCCTTCGGTAAGCGAATGTTCATGCAGTGTATTTTTGATCGGTTCAATCCATTTAAAGTAAAAGAGTGTGTATTCATCAATGACACGATAATAAATGCCTCGTTTCTTGTGAAAGTGTGGCTTAAATCCCATGATAAAATCAGATTCTTCTAGTTCATTTAAAATAGCTAAGCCGCGTGCTCCCTGTAAGGACGGATCTAATTGATTCAATACTTTTTCTTGGGAAATACCGTAATGTGTTGTTGCAATGATTTTCAATATGGCGATGTAATCTTCGTAGTGATCAAAAAGAGAGGAAAATAAATTATCAAATTCAGTTAGCAAGAAACTGTCCTGGCTAAAAGCCAAATCTTCAATGATTTCTGTAGAAGACAGACCTTTTTTAATTTGCATTAAATAAAATGGTATGCCACCTATTGCCATATAAATTGATAATATTTGTGCATGGTTTAGTTTAATTTTATTTTGGATCAGAAAATCATTTGTTTCGCTGAGTGTGAATGGACTTAAATGAATTTTTTTTGTTACCCTGTTGTGAAATCCACCCCTACTTTTTATTAATTTTTTGACAATCCAAGATGACGATGAGCCACATGCAATAAATTTAATTCGATCATCGTCAGACCAATGTTGATTCCATTGGTACTCCAATGTTTCCAATAGCCGTGAATTGCGAGTGACCATCCATGGTAGCTCATCAAAAAATAAAATAATTTTTTTATCTTTTGGTGTTTGCTTTATCGCATTGTGAAGAGTGATAAAGGCATCATTCCAATTTTTTGGTATAGTTAATGATGCGCCGCCGTGAAATACATCGCCTACTTGCTGAATGAAATTTCTTATTTGCTCGCGCATTAAGCCTTTTTTAAGTCCTGTGATTTTTAAAAACAAGGTATTTTTTTTATCTTTAAAAAACTCGTTGATTAAAAAAGTTTTACCAACTCTGCGTCGACCATAAATAGCGAGAAATTCAGGTCTTGCAGAGGAATAAAATGATTCGAGTATTTTTAATTCATCTGCTCTTGAGAAAATTGTGTGGGTCATGACGGTAAACCAGTTGTTGTTCAGAATTGAATTGTACCTGATTATGAACAACAGATCAATATTCACTTCTGTTGTTCGGAATTGAATTGTACCTGATTATGAACAACAGATCAATATTCGCTTCTGTTGTTCAGAATTAAATTGTATCTGATTATGAACAACAGCATTATTGCTAACTTCATAAAAATCCAGGGCAACAGAATTTAGTGAATTATGACCTAACTTACTGAAAATATGATGGTGCGCTTGATTTAATGCAGCCAGCACACGAATTGTTCACTAAGCTATCGGCAAATTTGGCAATGCGCGATTCCAGTATTCCTTTTTTCTGATGAATTAATACAGAAGCCCCGACGTTAGTCGGGTGCAAAAGGCTTTGCAAAACACGGTATGGCTTTTCTCGCTGGATTTGCTATCTTTGACCCCATGAAAAATCAATTCGAAACCATTTTAAAAACCCGCTTTGGGTTTAATGCATTTCGTCCTGGGCAGCTCGAAGCCATTTGCACTTTGATGGAAAAAGAGCGACTGCTTTGCATTCAACCTACTGGGCACGGTAAATCTTTATTATACCAATTACCCGCTGTCGTACTTGATGGCATCACACTGGTTATTTCGCCACTCTTAGCGCTGATGCGCGATCAAATCATGCAGCTGCGTGAACGATTTGATATTGCTTCTGCGTCAATCAACAGCGATCAAGCAGAAAGTGATAATAACGCTGTAAAACAAGATGCAAAAAATGGGCGTCTAAAAATTTTATTTGTATCACCTGAACAATTAGACCGCGTTGCTCAAGTTGAATTTTTATTGAGCTTGCCAGTTAATTTAATTGTAATTGATGAGGCACATTGTATTTCGACATGGGGGCATGATTTTCGGCCGAGTTACCGTCAAATCATTCGTTTAGTTGAATTGCTTGAAAAAAAGAATACGTCGATTAAGGTGTTGGCGCTAACCGCAACGGCAAATGCCAAAACACAAAATGATATTAAGCAGCAGTTAACAACATCTAATCGAGAAATACCGGTTCATCGTGAAAGCATGGATCGTCCCAATATTCAGTTAAGGGTTTTTAATGCCAAAAGTGTCGCTCATAAATTATCTGAGCTCGCTAAATTAATCAAAAATTTCAAAGGTAATGGGCTGGTTTATTGTGCAACCCGTGATAATACGCGATTGGTTGCTGATTATTTAAAATCAAAAAAAGTGAATGCAGCGGCATATCATGCGGGTTTTGATTCAGAAACCAAAAAACAATTACAGCATGAATTCACGCTTGGAAAATATAAAGTGATTGCCGCAACTAATGCGTTAGGAATGGGCATTGATAAATCAGATTTGCGGTTTATTATTCATTTTGATATGCCGGGTTCAATTACCGCTTATTATCAAGAAGTCGGGCGTTGTGGTCGTGATGGATTGCCTGCTTCAGGTATTTTATTATTTAATGCACATGATAAAAAAATTCAAGAACATTTTATTTCATCTGCGCAGCCAACGGCAGAAAATTTTCAACAAATTTTAGCGGTGGTGAAAAAATCTAAAGTGCCCCTTAAACTAACGGATATTAAACGTTTGTCTGGGTTACATCCAACAATTGTTACGGTCGTTATTGCTGAATTAATTGATCAAAAATATTTACGCAAAGCATTGCAAGGTCGATCTCAAGTTTACGTGGATACAAAAAAACCAGTGTTGCCTGATTTAACGCGTTATAAAAATCAATATCAAATGCGACATCAAGAATTACAGGCAATGCTAAATTATGGTGAGAAGAAAAATCATTGTCGTATGGCAATATTACGCATCGCGTTGGGTGATATCAATGCAGTGGCATGCGGTCGATGTGATGTTTGTCGACCTTTATTGTCAATGGCTAAAAATGCCGAAAAATCAGGTGATATTGAAAAATGGGTTTCCAGCCGTACTGTAAAATTAAATTTAGTGGATAAACATAAAATATCCGAAGGTGTTTCTATTTTTAATGCTGAATTGCGATCCCCTTTGTTTATTCAATTTATGCGTGAACGGTCTCAAAATTTGAAAATAAACGATGAATTATTAGCATTAATTAAAAAAGAATTAATTGCATTAACGCAAAAAAATACTATTGCATGTGTTATTGCAATCCCATCGAGAACATGGGTGCAGAGAGATTATTTTGCGCAATGGATTGCGGAGCAACTAAAAGTACCAATTTTTGCAGACTATTTATTTTGGCGACATGTTCCCGTAGCCCGTCAAGGCGAATTATTGAATAGCGATCAACGTCGTTATAATGTCGATAATAAAATGACTGCGCGATTACAGGAAAAAATACCAGCAGGTGCAGTGTTATTGTTGGATGATTACACGGGGTCGGGCGCGACAATGAAAGAAGCGGCCAGAGTATTGCGTACGATTTCAGCTGTTTCACATAATATCATTCCGTTTTTGATGGCGAGTGTGAAATGGCGGTTGGGAAGGCGGGGGATGATTTGACAACTATTTGGCTATCGCAACAATTAATGGTGAAACTTTCTTTTCGAAATCATGCAGCAGATGAATAAAGCTAGATTGAATGCCTGCATAGACAGTCAGTGCCATTGTTTTGTGATAAGTGTGTGTTGTTAAATTGCGTTTTTCAATCATCTCGAGCCATTCAGGTGTATTTTTATCTTGAATGAGATTTTGCTTTAAACTTTCTCTGATCGCAGCTCTTGGGTTATTTGCATCAATACCGAGATAGCTTAAATAGGCTTTCATTAATTTCCAGCAAAGCTCATAGGTAAATTCAAATCGTTGAATGGTGCCATCTAAATAGAGACTGTCTGCTTCAATATTTTTTGTTAGCGCTTCATCTAGGCGCGATAATGCCAGCTGAAAATCCGACAATTTTTCATTTAATATTGCGTAAGTCATCCAAAAATCTCCATTGCTTTTTGATGCTTCATCATACAGAACAACCCCTTCTTTTTGAATAAATGTTTTTAACCGAGTGTCCTTTTCAAGTGCGAGATCAATGAGATCGACTGTATAGGGTAATGAACTGGATTCGAAATCTTCCTGTAATGTTGTTTCGCTAGATTTTTTAGGTTGTTGGTAATCAATTGCTAAATCAATATCGGAATGTGTTTTGTAATCACCTTGTGCACGTGATCCAAATAGGATGACACGCTGCAATTGCGCAGAATGCGCTATGATAATGCGCATGAGTGTTTTAAAATCAGTTGCGGCTAGTCCAAACGTCATTTCCGCGCTCCTTTTATTGAGAATACAATACACTATGGACGCAAACAAGCATGTTCCTTACCTGCCTCCGTAATTAATTGATTTTAAATATAATGAATAAATTCCTTTACTTTATAAATTATGAAACATAAAATATGAAACATAAATTATGAAATGCGAAAGGGGATGTGAAGAACGATGCATAAAGAAATTTTCCCTCAAGGATTGGCCCTTGGCCAAAACTTTTGCAATCGCGTAATAGAACAACAGCATCTTTTGAAAAATATTCAAGAGACACGCCCAACATTGCTGATGTCACCTCGACGTTATGGAAAAACCAGCTTAGTAACACACGTCATTCATAAATTAAAAATACCTTGCGCCACAATTGATCTGTATGCAGAACTGAATGATACGGAAATACAAAACAGTATTCTGACAGGTATTGCAAAATTGGTTTACTCTGTTGAATCCACTGCTGCCAAGGCTATTCAATTTGTTACGCAATTTTTTTCAGAACTTAATGTCAGTTTTCAATATCATGGTACGGAAATGAAAATTGAACTCAGAAAATCTGAAAGCGCGCCTGCAAAAACTATACTCAGTGCATTAAAAAAGCTAGATGAGCTGTTAATAAAAAGAAAGAAACAAGTTGTTTTATTTTTTGATGAATTCCAACGTGTTGCTGAGATATCCACATCAGGAACAATTGAAGGTTCTTTGCGACACATCGCGCAACAATCTCAAATGATTTCATTCATTTTCTCAGGAAGTAATCGACGTATTCTTGAAGGCATGTTTTATGATAACAAGAAACCATTATATAAATTATGCGACCGAATTAGTTTGGAGCGAATTAGCAAAGATGATTACAAACCCTTCATACAGCATTTGGCAAAAATAAAATGGCATGATCACTTGGATGCGGACACGATTGATTCTATTTTTAATTTTTCAGAGTGTCATCCTTATTATTTAAACGTGTTATGTCATAAATTATGGTTTGACGATAATATTCCATCAAGTGAAACTGTGTTACAAACTTGGAAGAAATATGCGTTTGAAGAAAAATCTAATATTCTTTCTGAAATAGAGTTGTTGAGTAAAAATCAGGCTAAAATGCTGATTTGTGCTGCAAAATACGCTGATATTATGCAGCCGTTGTCGAAAGAATTTTTGAATGCAACGCGTTTTTCTGCATCCAGCGCACAGCAAGCAATTGAGACTTTGTGTAAAAAGGATTATTTATATAGCGATTCAGAAAATAGATATCAATTGGTCGATCCGCTTATTAAATATCTTTTTAACTAGAAATAGTACAGAAACGCTGGCGGAAGCCTGCGTGCAAGTCTCGCAACAGGCTGTAGAAACTGCAATATTTTATAAAATCTCATTAACTGAAAAGATGTATTCTATGCAAAAAAATCACCATCTCGTCATCGGCCTTGGCCTTACTGGGTTATCCTGTGTGCGCTATCTCATCTCAAAAAACAGGCTTGTCTCCGTTGTCGATACACGCGAGAATCCGCCGAAATTAGCAGATTGCCAGAAAGAATTTCCCAATGTAAAAATTCACTTGGGAAAATTTCAAGAAAGTATTTTTTCGCAGGCCGATACATTGATTGTGAGCCCCGGCATGTCATTGGCAGAACCTTGCATTGTGCAATGCATTGAAAAAAATATTCCTGTGATGGGTGATGTTGAGTTATTCGCTCGGGATGCAAAAGCGCCTATTGTGGCCATTACCGGCTCAAACGGAAAATCAACCTTAACAACTTTAATGGGCGACATTATTAACAATGTTGGAAAAAAAGCCATTATTTGCGGCAATATTGGATTGCCTGTTCTTGAGGCAATGATGCAACCGACACCGGATTACTATGTTGTCGAGTTATCAAGTTTCCAATTAGACACAACTTATTCTCTAAAGGCAAAAGTCGCGGTGGTGATTAATGTGAGCCCAGATCATATGGATCGCTACGCCACATTTAATGATTATTTAGCATCGAAACAGCGTGTTTATATGAATTGTGAAAACGCTGTTGTGAATTTTGATGAAAAAAATAGCTGGCAAGATATAAATTTTAAAAATACTGTTCTTCAATTCACACTAAATAAACCAGATAAAAATCAATTTGGTTTATATCAAAATTATTTATGCCATGGTGATAAAAAATTAATTGCAGTTTCCGATTTAATTTTACAAGAGCGGCATAACAATCAAAATTATTTGGCAGCGCTTGCTATGTGTTTTATTTTAAAATTGCCAATTGAAAGCGTGTTAAACACATTGAAAAAATTTTCAGGCTTAGCGCATCGATGCCAATTGGTAAAATCTGAAAATAATATTGCTTGGTATAATGATTCAAAGGCGACGAATGTGGGTGCATCCATTGCGGCGATTGAAAGCATTGCGCAACGTGCAACAGGACGATTGATCTTAATTGCTGGAGGTGATAGCAAAGGGGTTGACCTTGATCTGTTAAAATTACCTGTGAAACAACATGTGTCACATGTTATTTTATTAGGGCGAGATGCGCCTTTGTTAGAAGCGGCACTTTTGGGCTGCGCTGAAATAACGTGTGTGCGTAATATGGATGAAGCAGTGAATACGGCCAAAAAAATGGTTCAACCAGGTGATATTGTTTTATTGGCGCCGGCTTGTTCCAGTTTAGATCAGTATGAAAATTATATGGCGCGTGGGGATGATTTTATAAAGGCGGTTATCGGGGATCAGTTATCCCTTATCCCTGATCACAAGGAGCACCATGACTAAACAAAACACTTTTTACTGCGATCGCTGGATCCTGGTTGTCGCACTCGTTTTAATTCTGTTCGGCTTGTTAATGGTTTCATCAGCTTCCATGGTCATTTCTGATCGTCTTTATCAAGAACCTTTTCATTACTTATGCCGGCAGTTAATTTTTTTGGTCTCAGGCTTAGCGCTGGCGTGGGGAATAGCGCGTGTGTCGCTTTCAACTTGGGAAAAAATGAGTTTTGCTTTGTTGTTATTTTGTTTTTTAGTTTTATTGGCAGTATTAGTGCCTGGTATTGGTAGCGTTGTTAACGGTTCACGTCGCTGGATTCATTTGGGTTTTATTTCGCTGCAAGTTTCTGAAGCTGTGAAATTAATGGCGATTTTATATTTAGCAGGATTTTTACAGCGTCATTTAAAAGAAGTGCAAACGCGTTTATCAGGATTTATTAAGCCGATGATTTTTTTTGTGATTATGGGTTTATTGTTATTGTTAGAGCCTGATTTTGGTGCAACGAGTGTTATTGCCATGACAGTATTGTCATTATTATTTATTGCCGGTGCACGTTTATTGCCTTTTTTATTGATGTTATCGGGTGTTGTTGTTGCTATGGCAACATTGGCAATAACAACACCTTATCGATTGCAGCGATTAACCACGTTTTTAAATCCATGGGATCATGCTTATGGTTCAGGTTATCAATTAACACAATCGCTCATTGCTTTTGGTCGCGGCGGACTATTTGGTGTTGGCTTGGGAAATAGCGTTCAAAAATTATTTTATTTGCCTGAGGCGCATACCGACTTTATTTTTGCAGTGATTGCCGAAGAATTGGGTTTGCTTGGTGAATTATTGCTAATAGGTTTATTTGTTATTTTGATTGCCCGCATTATTTATTTAGCGCAAACAGCACTTCGACAAGAACAGTGGTTTGCTGGATTTGCTGCTTGGGGAATTGCGTTGTGGATTGCCTTTCAAACCATTATTAATATTGGCGTCAATATTGGATTATTGCCGACAAAAGGCTTGACCTTACCTTTAATTAGTTATGGTGGCAGTAGTTTATGGGTGAGTTGTGCTGCGATGGGGATTATATTGCGTGTAGCGCATGAAGTGCAATCGGTTTCTGTTTCGACATCGTCGTCACGGTTGAGGCAAAGGGTGTCGTGAAGCGCTGGGATGCAAACATAATGTAGTTAATGGGCAGCAAGCTGTTTGGCAAAATTCGCAGGCGTAAAATGCAGGGGTGATTACACACGGAAACGATTTGACTTCCGTGTGCTTCCGTGTTAATTTCCTAGTATATCGTTGACGGATGCTCTTAATATGCTGGAATTATTACTCGTTCAAAATGAAAATAAAGCACTTGAATTCAAAGAAAATGCAAAATCATTAATGCCAATTATTAAAACGGTGATTGCCTTTGCAAATACTGCCGGCGGCAATATTGTTATCGGCGTCCAAGACAAAAAAAATAAGGTGATTGGCGTTGAAAATCCATTGCAAGATGAAGAAAGATTAGCCAGTGCAATTGTTGACTCGATTGAACCGCTCGTTATCCCTGATATTCAAATTATCACTTTTCGAAATAGGGAGTTACTCATTATCCAGGTGCCACATTTGGCTGGACCTGTTTATTTAAAATCTTCTGGATTAGAGCGAGGCACTTATATTCGCGTGGGTTCAACAAATCGTGCTGCCGATAGTGAAACTATTTTATCACTAAAAATGTTAGCAAAAAATATTTCGTTTGATGAATTACCTTGCATAAAAGCCAGCATAAATGATTTGGATAGTAAAGAAATTTCAACCTATTTATCGCCCGTGTTTGGCGAAATCACTAAAAAACAATATGAATCATTAGGATTAATTACTCGACAGCATGCACAGCAACGTCCAACAAATGCAGGTATTTTATTATTTTGCCCTGATCGATTCCGATGGTTTCCGGACACAGCTATTGCTTGTGTTTGTTTCGCCGATGAAACACATGAAGAAATTATTGATCAGCAAGTAATTCATTCGTCATTACTTGTGGCGCATGAGGTTGTGTTTGCGTTTATTAGGCGAAACACTAAGATGCGAGCAGAAATACAGGCGGGTGCACGCAAAGATATTTCACAATATCCAGAAAAGGCAATACGCGAAGCATTTATTAATGCTGTTGTTCATGCAGATTATGCGCTAAAAGGAAGTCGAATCCAGGTTTCTATTTTTTCGGATCGCATAGAAATCACAAACCCTGGATCATTGCCTTATGGACAAACAATGGCGCTCGCATTATCAGGTGTATCACGGATGCGTAATCGAGTGTTAGGTCGATTATTTCGCGAATTAAAATTAATTGAACAGCTAGGGACAGGTTTAAAAAGAATTCTGGCGGTTTATGAAAAAATAAGGGCGAAATCGCCTTTATTTCAAGAAATTGATACCCATTTTCGCGTTACGCTTTATACAGCAGATTCCTCTACTGTTGAACTCACGCCATGGGAAAAACAATTAACTGAAAAACTAAATCACGAAACAGAATTAAGCACGACAGAAATAGCAAAATTATGGAAAGTAACGACAAGAACAGCAAGAACACGCCTGAAAAAAATGTTGGAAATGAATTTAATCAATCGAATTGCCACCTCGGCAAAAGATCCACAGGCGATTTTTAAATTAAAATAAATTAAACAGAGTGTGCGATTTTGTTATCCTAATTTTAATAAAGGAATAATGTGAAAAAACTATTAATCATCGCCGGCGGTACCGGCGGACATATTTTTCCTGCATTAACTATTGCAGATGCATTGCAAAAGCAAGGTGTTGTTATTGAGTGGATCGGCACTGAAGCGGGTATGGAAAAAAAATTAATTGCCGATCGCTATCCGTTATATTTTTTACCTGTTAAAACATTTCGCGGAAAAAGTGTATGTGAAAAATTTATTGCGCCGTTTCGTTTATTGTACACCGTATTTTTAGCCTATCGCATGATTAAAAAAATAAATCCAGATGTGGTGTTGGGCATGGGTGGTTACGCAAGTGGTCCCGGTGGAATCGCAGCTTGGTTGTTGCGCAAACACCTTGTTATTCACGAACAAAATGCAAAAGCAGGCTTAACCAATCGATTACTTTCTTGCTTTTCAAAAAAAGTATTACAAGCATTTCCTAATACTTTTTCGAAAAGAAAGCATGCAATCACCGTCGGAAATCCTGTGCGCGCTGCTATTCAAAACGTCACACACACGAAACATTATGCGAAACCCTATCGAATTTTAGTATTAGGTGGCAGCCAAGGCGCGCAAACGATCAATCAATTAATGACAAAATGGGTATCTTTATTTGATGATCGAGAGTCTTATTTTATTTGGCATCAAACGGGCCAGAAAGATTTTCAAACCGTGCTTGAAGGTTATCAATCATGGCCTGAAGTGATTTATCGCGTATCTCCTTTTATTGAAAAAATAGAAGAAGCGTATGCATGGGCAGATTTGGTTATTTGTCGTTCGGGCGCATTAACTGTTTCTGAAATAGCAGCTGCTGGATTGCCCGGTATTTTAATTCCTTATCCTTTTGCTGCAGACGATCATCAATATGAAAATGCTTTGTTTTTGCAGAGAAAAGAAGCGGCTATTGTGTTTCGCGAATCAGAACTCACTGCAGAAAAATTAAACGATTGCCTAAAAGATTTA
>MGXX01000021.1:12740-42839 GCA_001801515.1 Gammaproteobacteria bacterium RIFCSPHIGHO2_12_FULL_38_11 | reverse complement strand
GAGGCGGTGGCGGAGATAATTGCGGCGTTGTGCTAGAGACGCGATAAATCGTGTCTCTACAACTAATCGAGGATCACACGTGTACAAAAAAGTTTATTGCATTGGCATCGGCGGCATTGGCGTGAGCGGATTGGCTGAATTATTACATCAACAAGGTGTTTTTGTTTCTGGTTCCGATACAACTGAAACGGCAATCACAAAACGATTACAGTCGATGGGTATTACCGTTTTTTATTCGCATGATGCTAATAATATTGGTGATTCAGAATTAATAATTTATTCAAGTGCTGTTCCTGAAAGTAATTCAGAAAGACAAGCTGCTTTTAAAAGAAAAATCCCTCAAATGACACGCGGGCAATTATTGGCAAATGTTATGAAAGATTATTGTGCTATTGCTGTTGCCGGTACGCATGGAAAAACAACGACTTCAGGCTTAATTTCATGGGTTTTTGAGCAATCGAACCAAGATCCGAGTTTTATGATTGGGGGTATTTTACGGGATCGTGATTCGACAATGCGCTTAGGAAAATCGCGTTATTTTATTGCGGAATCAGATGAAAGTGATGCCTCATTTTTATTGTTATCACCAACGGCTGCTGTCATTACGAATATTGACGCGGATCACATGGAAACCTATGAGCACAATTTCGAAAAATTAAAACAAAGTTTTTTACAATTTATATCGCGTATTCCTGCAGAAGGCTTTGTTGTTTTATGTGCTGATGATCCAGTGCTGCGCGAATTAAAACCGCTCATTAATGCGCGTGTGATTAGTTATGGGACGAGCGCTGATGCAGATTATCAACTGACACAGTTTCAACAAAATGGATTGCAAAGTACATTTACTGTAATAGTAAAACAGAATGAAACGCAAGAAATTACTTTAAACTTAGGTGGAAAACACAACGCATTAAATGCATTGTCGGCGTTGATTGTTGCCCGTGAATATCATTTACCAGATGCTTTAGTAAAGACCGCGTTAGCTACTTTTCCGGGCATGCGTCGACGTTTTCATCCGCGCGGCGAAATGCTGGTTAACGCAGGAAAAGCCCTGGTATTCGATGATTATGGCCATCATCCTACAGAATTACGTGTAACGCTCCAGTCTGCAAAATCGGCATGGCCCGATCGTCGCGTCGTGATGGTTTTTCAGCCGCATCGCTATTCACGCACGCGTGATTTAATGGCTGATTTTGTAACGGTTTTAAATTCAGCAGATCAAGTGGTTTTGACAGAAGTATATGCCGCATCAGAGGAAAAAATTCTCGGTGCGGATGGATGGGCCTTATTTGAGGCGGTGAAAAAAGCGGGTGCTGTGAATGCGAAATTCGTGCCGATATTATCAGATTTACCATCGGTCTTGCAGCGCATGTTGAAGCCGAATGATGTCGTCATATTGCAGGGTGCCGGTAATATTGTCACAATGGTGGATAAACTAATTCAATAGTTTTTTAATCACGCAGATTGTTAGGAAGCGGAAGCGCTAGCGACCGCGTAATGGATGATGCCAACTTATATTCAGCCTCAAAAAAAATCTCAAAAAGCCCGCGTGCAATCGGCATACCCCTGGCGTGTGATTTTTATCTCTTGTTTTTCTGTCATTTTAGCGGCTGTTTTAATGATAGGGGGTAATTGGACCTGGAATTGGATGCAAAAGCCGACGTCATTTCCTGTTAAAAACATTCAATTGCAAGGGAGTTTAACGCATGTTTCACCTGCAATAATACAGAAAATCGTGCAGACACGATTGACAGGTGGTTTTTTTTCATTGCATATTTCTGCCGCGAAACAAGCTATTTTGGCATTTCCTTGGATTGCGGATGTGTCATTTAGACGTGTGTTTCCAGATACGTTAATGGTTCGATTACATGAGCAGAAACCCACTGCGCGTTTTGGAAAAAAAGGGGTTTTAAACTCAGCTGGCGTGATTTTTTATCCTGATGAAAAAACCATACCTCAAAACCTGCCTGAACTGGATGGTCCTGTTGATCAGTCGCAAGCACTTTTTAGTTTTTATCAAACGGCTAACACCTTGGTAAAGTTATTGGGGTTGTCGGTTATAGCGCTACAAGTTAATGCAGAAAATAGCTGGAAAATCACCTTAAGTAACCACGTTCAAGTGAATATCGGGCGTCATGATGTATTGTCACGATTAAAGCAATTTGTGGTGATTTATCCTAAAATTGTAGCGTTATCAAATCGAATAATGTTGGTCGTAGATTTGCGATATGTAAATGGTGTGGCTGTGCAATACAGTGATCAGGAAACAGGCATCAAGAATCAGTAAAATTATTTCGTGCACATATTTAAGTTTTTATAGTGCAAAACTCTTTGATCGCATATACTTAAATATTGATCTATTTGCATTGACAAATAATATCTTAAGTGTACAGGAGTTTAAGAATCGACATGGCAAGAAAACCGGTAAAAAATTTAATCGTCGCACTGGATATTGGTACAAATAAAATTGCCGCCTTAGTGGGTGAAATTACCTTTGATAATCAAATTGAAATTGTCGGATTTGGTGTGCACCCTTCACGTGGTTTGAAACGCGGTGTTGTTGTGAATATTGAAGCGACTGTGCAATCTATTCAGCGTGCTGTCACTGAAGCTGAATTAATGGCTGGTTGTGATATTCATGAAGCTTATACCGGAATTGCCGGCAGCCATATCACCAGCTTAAATTCGCATGGCATTGTGGCCATTCGAGATCGCGAAGTGAATCAAACTGATGTTGACCGTGTTATTGATGCGGCAAAAGCAGTGGCAATTCCAGCCGATCAAAAAATTCTCCATATTTTACCGCAAGAATTTATTATCGATGCGCAAGAAGGTGTGCGTGAACCGGTTGGCATGTCCGGCGTTCGTCTTGAAGCGAAAGTGCATATTGTGGCAGGTGCAGTCAGTGCTGCGCAAAATATCACGAAATGTGTGCGACGCTGTGGATTGCAAGTCAGCGATATTATTTTAGAACAATTGGCATCGAGTTATGCCGTATTAACGGACGATGAAAAAGAATTGGGTGTTTGTATGATTGATATCGGTGGTGGAACGACTGATATGGCGATTTTTACAGACAATGCAATTCGTTACACTGCTGTTATACCCATTGCAGGTGATCATGTTACCAATGATATTGCAGTAGCGCTTCGTACACCCACACTCAATGCAGAGCAAATTAAAAAACAATATGCATCTGTATTGGCTTCTCGAATTGACCCTGCTGAAATGATTCAAGTACAAAGTATTTCTCAACGTCCTCCACAACAAATTCAACGTAAGGCATTAGCACAGGTGGTGCATGCTCGCTATGAGGAATTATTTTCACTGGCTTTGGCTGAATTAAGGCGTTCAGGTTTTGAAGATTTAATTTCTGCCGGTATTGTATTAACAGGTGGCGCATCGCAAGTGGATGGTTGTGTTGAATTAGCAGAATCTGTTTTTCAAATGCCGGTACGCATTGGCTTGCCGCAGAATGTAGGTGGTTTAATTGATGTGCGTCAAAACCCTACTTTTTCCACCGCGGTGGGATTATTGCTTTATGGATTACAACAGCAAGGTACTGAGCAAACGTTTGTATTAACGCGTGGACTACCGAATATGTGGTCGCGTATGAGAAATTGGTTCCAAGGGAATTTTTAATCAGCTCAGAGCCCCGAGCGTAAGCGAGTGGAAGAACGAAGCATTAAAGTATAATTTGCGAATTACATAATATAAAAGTTTGCGAAGCGACAATAACACAGGAGACACATCATGTTTGAACTAGGCGACAATCAATCACACAATGCAAAAATTAAAGTAGTGGGTATTGGCGGTGGTGGTGGTAATGCTATCGAACACATGATGGCTGAACACATCGACGGTGTAGAATTTATTTGTGCGAATACCGATGCACAAGCATTGGGAAAATCCAGTGCGCGCACGGTACTACATTTGGGTGAAGAAATCACCAAAGGGTTGGGTGCAGGTGCAAACCCTGAAGTGGGACGCCAAGCGGCGGAAGAAAATCGTAATAATATTCGTGAATTATTAGCGGGTACCGACATGGTTTTTATCACGGCCGGCATGGGTGGTGGAACAGGTACGGGCGCGGCACCTATTTTTGCTGAAGTCGCAAAAGAATTGGGTATTTTAACGGTTGCGGTTGTGACAAAACCTTTTGCATTTGAAGGTCGCAAACGGATGGAAATTGCCGATGAAGGTATTAAAGCATTATCAAAATACGTCGACTCGTTAATTACAATTCCCAATAATAAATTACTGAGTGTGCTTGGAAAAAATATTTCATTGCTAAATGCATTTAAAGCTGCAAATAACGTGTTATTTGGTGCGGTTCAAGGTATCGCTGATTTAATTACACGCCCTGGTTTAATTAATGTGGATTTCGCCGATGTGCGTACCGTCATGTCAGAAATGGGGATGGCGATGATGGGAACAGGTGTTGCAACAGGTGAAAATCGTGCACGTGAAGCAGCGGAAGCCGCTATTGCCAGTCCATTATTAGAAGATGTTGATTTTCATGGTGCAAAAGGCGTGTTGGTCAATATCACGGCAGGCATGGATATGTCGATTGGTGAATTTGAAATTGTGGGTGAAGCGATAAAAGCGTTTGCTTCAGAATCTGCAACCGTTGTTGTGGGTACTGTAATTGATCCTACATTAACAGACGAATTACGTGTAACGGTTGTTGTCACAGGCCTCGGTGTTGATAGTCGTAATTTTGGTGGCATTAATGCATCTGCCTCACCTTTGATACGTCCTGCGCGCACTGTTAAATTAGATGGTACGGTGGATTATCAACAATTAGATCGCCCTACTTATTTGCGAAACCAAGATGCGCCTAAACAACAGCCGCAACAACAAACAGTGCCTGCTTTTGAAGACGCGCGTGAAAAAGAAGCTGAATATCTCGATATTCCTGCGTTTTTGAGAAAACAAGAAGAATAATTAGAAATCACTGATCGCCAACAATGGACATCCACCAATGAAACAGCGGACCCTAAAAAATGCAATCAGTGCAACAGGCATCGGTGTTCATTCGGGTGAGCAGGTGTCACTAAAATTATCTCCTGCGCCGATTAGCACAGGTATTGTTTTTCGTCGTGTTGAATCAGGTCAAATCATTTCTATTCCAGCGCTGGTTGATTTTGTGGGTAACACAGATTCTTGTACTTGTTTAGAAAAGGGAAATCTTCGTATCGCGACAGTTGAACATTTATTATCGGCGTTTGCTGGCTTGGGCATTGATAATTGTTTCGTTGATTTGTCATTATCTGAATTGCCGATTATGGATGGCAGTGCTGATCCTTTTGTTTTTTTAATTCAATCAGCCGGCATTGAAGAACAAAATGCAGCAAAAAAATTTATTCGTATTAAAAAAACAATTGAAGTAAAAAATGGTGATAAAGTCGCGCGATTAGCGCCTTATGATGGATTTCAAATTTCATTTAAAATTGCGTTTAATCATCCGGTGATTTCCCGCAGCAAACAAGCGATCACATTTGATTTTTCTTCCGCCTTATATATTAAAGAAATAGCACGCGCACGCACATTTGGGTTTTTAGCGGATTACGACATGATGCGTGCAAAAAATTTAGCACGCGGTGCGAATTTGGATAATACGGTTGTGTTGGATGTTGATAAAGTTGTTAATGAAGAAGGTTTGCGTGATCCGGATGAATTTGTAAAACACAAAATATTAGATGTGATTGGTGATTTATATTTATTGGGTTCTGGTTTAATTGGTGCATTTACGGGGTACAAATCGGGTCATGCCATGAATAAACAATTAATGAATGCATTATTGTCCCAGCCGGATGCGTGGGAATATGTCACGTTTAAAGATGAGGCGAGTGTGCCGATTTGTTATTCGGAAATGGAGTCGGAAGCGGCTTAAATTATTATATCAATTTAAAATCATCCGGCATTAAAAGTTGAACAATTATGGTGGTTTTATTATTGATGAAGTGCAGCATGCGTTAACCTCGAAAGAAGGTGTTAATGCTATGTTTTCTATTAAATCCGCACGCGATCAAATTATTGGTTAAACAAGGCCGAACATGGTCTCCTTTTTCCGAAGAGTCAATACAGTACTACCGACACACTATCAATCAAGCGACTTTGTCTATTTCTACCGTACAAACTGCCATTCAAACGCTTTGCGAACAAGGATTTATTTGGCAATCGAGTCGTGGGGTTTATGCATTGGAAGACGATAGTTTTGCGGAGTGGTTGAGGAATGTGCGGGGCGCGGATTAGGGACATTCAATTATTGATTTCATTGATACGAATAAATTTTAGGGTTCGATAACAGCTTTGTGTTTTGATGTGTTTTGATGCTTGAAAAATTAATTATAACTGCTATAATAAACGAAACATTGTTGATTATTTATATAAACGGCAGTTAATCGTATGATTTATAATTACAGCTTCACAAATTTCCAGTCATTCAAAAAATCTACTCGGGTTGATCTGACTGTTACCAAAAAGGTAGAGCTAACCCATTTTCTGTGCGAAACAAAGAATGGTGAACGTGTTTCAAAATTAATGGCAGTTCTGGGCGCAAATGGTGGTGGTAAAACAGCATTACTTAAACCCTTGGCATTTTTGGGTTGGTTTATTAATACATCTTTTCAAAGCGCCCCTGAATCATCCATTCCTATTTCTCCGCATTTTTCTGCCGAGCGTAAACCAACAGAATTTAGCATATTATTTGACCTTGATGATAAATTGTATCGATATGAATTACGTTGTACGCGAGAATGCGTTTTATTTGAAGCACTTTATCAAAAGCGCGAGCGATTTGGTTATGTTTTCGTGCGTGAATGGAATGATGCAAAAAAATGTTACGACATCAAGCTACAGGATTTTGATTTTAATTTGCAAGAAGCGCTGAAAGTACGGCAGAACGCTTCTCTTATTTCTACCGCGGGACAATATGGTGTTCCGTTAGCAAAAGATTTTGCACGTCTTTCAATAGTGAGTAACGTCAGTATTGCAGATCGTTTGCCCGTTGTGGATCTTGCAATAACCAGCGCTGCGAAATATTTTTCAATCAACAAAAAACAGTTTCAACAAATGGAAAAACTATTGTCTTCCTGGGATTTAGGATTATCCGGAGTTGAATTGCTAGAAAAAGAAACCAATCTCCCAAACGGTTCTCAAAAAATTTGGTTGCCGATAGGTTTGCATAAAAGTAACAAGAAAGAATATAAGTTGTTATTCTCAGATGAATCAAATGGTACTCGAGCAGCATTTTGTTTGCTCGCGTTATTGTTGCCGGTTCTGGAAAAGGGTGGCGTTGCCATTATTGATGAACTTGAAAACGATTTACACCCGCATATGTTAGAGCCTATTTTAGATTTATTTGCAAATCCGAAAACTAATCCGTGCAATGCTCAATTATTATTTTCTTGCCATGCTGCTGAAATATTGAATTTAGTCCATAAATCTCAGATCATGCTGGTGCAAAAAAATGACCATTGCGAAAGTACGGCTTGTCGATTGGATGCAATAGAGGGAATCCGTAGCGACGATAACTTCTATGCAAAATATATGGCTGGCCATTATGGCGCAATTCCCAATCTCTGAGAAAAACAATGTCGACATGGAAAGCAAAAGAAACTCTGTTAATTGTTGGTGAGGGGTATAGTGAAGTGGCTTTTTTAAATCATGTAAAACAACTTTTCTCAGAACGCGTTGATGGTAGGCAAATTAAAATAAAAAACGCAAAGGGAAAGGGTGCCAAACACGTGATTGATTGGACGATTCGCCAAACCTTTAATGCCGATTATGATAGAGTGGCCGTTGTGTTTGATACCGATACGACCTGCTGGAATTCCGATGTGCGAAAAAAAGCTGAAAAGAATTCAATAACGCTGTTGGCATCAGAACCTTGTTTTGAAGCAATGTTGTTACGTGTTTTGGGAAAGTCAGATAGTGGTGTTGCTAGCGCATTGAAAAAACGGTTCGCGCTTTACGTTAATAATGATTCTACAGTGATGGAAAATTACGGAAAATTTTTTCCGAAAAAGATACTGATGGAGTCAACAGAAAAAAGCATTCAAAATTTATTGAAATTAGTTAAAAAATAAGTAGCGATACTCAATCGCTGCATCAATCGACTATTATTCAATAGAAATTCTAAAATAAAAATTATGTACATAACAGTTTGAGCTTGCTAGACTCAATTTAGTTTTTTACTGACAGGACGCAAGGCAATGGATTGACGTAAGTGTTCTGAGACTGTATTGTGAATAAAAACCCTATAAAAAATGTGAGGATTACTTATGAAACAAACTAAATATGCATTAGCTGCACTAGCAGTAATAAACAGTGTTTGCATCGGGCTCAGCATTGGCTGCGAAAGCGCAAGTTGGCTATTTGATCTTCAATAACAACAAAAATACTTATACAACCCCCGCCGCATCAGCAGGAGCCTGTCCAGGAATT
Source organism: Gammaproteobacteria bacterium RIFCSPHIGHO2_12_FULL_38_11 (assembly GCA_001801515.1). The sequence continues at coordinate 34,388 of MGXX01000021.1, read as the reverse complement.
ACTTTTCCAGCTTCTGTAGCCACAACAACATCCTCAACAGGCGCAGTTATTCAAGGTGTTACATCAGCAAACCCATCATCATTTCCTTGCACTACTACTTACACAAGTTCATCGGGAACTTGTCAAGTGACATTAACTGAAGATACAAACAGCATAAAACTCACTGCAACTGACCAGTACGGTGGCAAACTTTGCTCGGTAAGTGGCAATAACACAATATTAACATTCCATAATTATTGATTTTTATTTATTGGATTCTGGTTTAATTGACGCATTTACGGGGTACAAATCGGGTCATGCCATGAATAAATAATTAATGAATCAATTATTATCGCAGCCGGATGCGTGGGAATATGTGACATTTAAAGATGAGGCGAGTGTGCCGATTTGTTATTCGGAAATGGAGTCGGAAGCGGCTTAAATTATTATATCAATTTAAAATCATCCGGCATGAGACTTCTGAGTGCCTCCTGCCAGTGAAAGGCTTGTATTATACCATCATAAAATATTTTTCTAATGGGGTCGTTACTAATGCACCAAAATTCAGCTGTCGGTAAATCCGTATGAATTTTTTTAAGGCTGGATAGCACGCTATCGTCAACCTGGGTGCAGCTTTTAATTTCAATAAAAAGCAGCGGTTTTCCGGGTCTTTCAACTACCAAATCAATTTCCAAATCATCCTTGGTACGCAGAAAATATAAACGATAATCAGGATAAAAGTATTGGCATAACTTATAGCATTCCGTAATGATAAATTGTTCAAAATAATCCCCGTAAGAAAATGTTTGAGGTGTGAATGCGATACGATGCGTTCGCGCTAACGTTCGTGCTACACCAACATCAAAAAAATAAAATTTTGGTTTTTGCGTAAGACGCTTGCGAAAAGAGTGTTGATAAGGCTCGAGCATAAAACCAGCCCAGGTGTCCTCTAAAATACTAAAATAAGTTTTAACGGTTTTATCATCAACACCACAGTCTTTTGCGATATTGGAATAATTGATGATTTTACCATTACTTTGAGCGGCCACTTCTAAAAATTTTCGGAAAGGTTCTAATTTTTTAATTAGGTGTTCTGCCCATATTTCTTCTTTTAGGTAGGTATAGGTGTATGCTTCCAGAAATGCCCATTGTTCTTCTTTTGCGTTAAAATCCCAAACCTTGGGCAGCATGCCGATTGCCAGCGCTTGCTCTAAATTAAATTTTTCTTTTAGCTCTATAAACGTAAACGGGTAAAGATGTTTGACAAAGGCGCGACCTGCTAACAGATTCGCGCCGCCGTGTTTTAATTTCCTAGCACTTGAGCCTGTTAATACAAAATATTTATTTGTACTTTCAATCAAGCTGTGAACAACGTCTAATAATTTCGGTGCTTTTTGAATTTCATCGATAACCACATAGCGTATTGCTTCTGGTAATGCGCGCACTTCTTGCAACAATATAGCTGGATTTTTGTTGTAACGATCTTCAGCTGATGGATCCAATAGATCAATCCAAAATACTGCTTTTGTATTAAAAGAATGGCGGATCCAAGTACTTTTACCAACGCCGCGTGCGCCGAATAAAAAGAAACTGTAGTTTTCAGGCAATGTTAGTAAACGTTTTTGCATAAAGTAAGAAATCCAATTTCGGAGTTAATTCCGGAATTGTACGCCATTTTCGGAGTGTTGTCTACTTTCTTGATAATCCCACTTAAAGCCTCCAACACATGGCTGGCCAATTACGTCAAATTATGTTAAGTTACATAAATTACCTAATTTAAAATAATTGAACGTAATTCAGATGACCATGCTAGAAAATTTTGCATTCAAACGGGCGCACCTTGCTAAAGCGTATTGCGATAGCGTTGCAGGAAAAGGCATTGCCAATGCCACTTCCGGCTTATTTCTTGCAGGGCCTCGTCGCGTCGGAAAAAGCACATTTCTAATTGAAGATTTAATTCCCGAAGCGAAAGCGCGGCATTGGTTGCCTGTGTATGTTGATTTATGGGCAAACAAACTCACTGATCCTGCATTATTAATTACCGAAGCGATAAAAACCAGCATTGCAACCTATAAAAATAAGTTAATTAAATTAGCGCATAAAGTAAAACTTCAAAAAATTAATATTTTAAAGACCGTTGAATTAGATTTTTCAAAACCCGGATTGCCTGATAATGTCACTTTGGTAGATATCTTAAATCAATTGATTCAATTGGCAGAAAAACCTGTGATGTTAATTATTGATGAAGCACAGCATGCGTTAACGTCGAAAGAAGGTATTAATGCTATGTTTTCTATTAAATCAGCACGCGATCAAATTAATAAATTGCATAAAACATCTGATTTAATGCTGGTATTGACAGGTTCTAATCGAGATAAGTTGGCACAGTTGGTCATTAAAAAAGATCAGCCCTTTTTTGGTTCTGAAATCACCGCGTTTCCTTTGCTGGGAAAAGATTTCACGGATTTTTTTACTGTTGAAGTGAATAAAGCATTGGCTAAAAATAATCAGTTTAATAAAGACAGTATGTGGGAAGCATTTCAATTCATTGGTCATCGCCCTGAAATATTACGGCAAATGGTTGGGCGAGTTGCGATTTGTCATGATGCCGCTTCTTTTTCTGATTTATTAAAACAAGATGTTTCTACTTGGAATATGCAGATTTGGGAAGAGTTTGAAAATGATTTCAATGCGCTACAACCGTTGCATCGTGCTATTTTAACGTTATTGGTTAAGCAAGGCCGTGCATGGTCTCCTTTTTCTGAAGAATCAATGCAGCATTATCAACACGCCATTAATCAACCGATTTTGTCTGTTTCTACTGTACAAACTGCCATCCAAACACTGCGCGAACAAGAATTTATTTGGCAATCGAGTCGTGGGGTTTATGCGTTTGAAGATGAGTGTTTTGCGGAGTGGTTGAAGAATTCCTCCATGGCTTGCTGATTTTCAGAAAGCTTATTATTTAAAAGATTATATTGTGATAATTCGGCATTAAAAAATCCAGAACTCCGATTTATATTGATATCATCAATAAATTGATTTATTATGATACCAATCAATATCGATTTCATAGGACATTTCATCTATGCAATGTTACAAATGCAACCATCCATTAAACCCCAGTGAACCTGCTCACTATGGGCTGCATCCTGCTTGTTTTAAGATTTGGTTTCAATCAGAAACACTCCCTGTGTTTACTGGATTGCAACGTAAAGCAACGGCATCTTCAAGCGATGGTCTTATTATAGACCCAGACAATTCAAGTTTTTTTCACGGAAAATTCAAAAAATATACAGCGATACTCAATGGTGAATCTTATATATTGAAAATGCGAGAACCGGAAGCGCCTGAATTACCAGAGGTAGAATATTTATGCAATAAAATAGCAGCAATACTGGGTATTTCAACCGCTCAGTTTTATTATCTTGAATTTACAGGAGACCGTGTATTTGTCACAAAAAATTTTATTGCCGGTCGCCATGGATTAGATTTACAGCATATTTATCATTTTAGAACGAATGAACCTCATGATTGTGAAACATTAATGTATGTTATTAAGGAATACACAAAACAACCTCGCGATATTTTGATGTTTATTCATATGGTATTATTTGATGCTTTAATTGGTAATCATGATCGTCATGGAAGAAATTTAGCATTTATTGCATCCTCTTCTGGATATCAATTATCGCCGACATATGACAACGTTTCTTATCTAGGATTAGAGCATGGAAAGATGCTTCATGCGGATTTTAACCCCACAGGAAAAATTGCTACTCGATGTTCTCTTGAGCCAAGCATGACGCACTATGTCGCTGAATTCATGAGGCTCGGTTACGGACAAATCTGCCAAGATTTTTATAAAAAAATAACTTTCAGTGACAACGCAATTAAAACGGCTATTTTAACGAATCCATGCACAGCGTTAATGAAAGCAGCAATGCAACGATTAATTTTTAAAAGAAATCGGGAGTTATATGACGCACTATCAACTCATGCTTGATAAAACACGTATTCATATTTTTCAGGAGAATAAAAAACGCCGCATTTATGTAGGGGAGATTTGTTACAAAGCAACTGAAGATTGTTATTTATTCTTCTATGATGATCACTATCGTTACTCAAAAAACGCTATTCCATTAGGGCCGGAGTTCAATTTATTTCAATCAATTTATTGCTCAGAAAAAGGAAAAATGTTCCCTATATTTTTGGACCGTATTCCTGATCGAAACAATCCTGCTTATGCTGATTATTGTCGTTCTCAAAATGTTGCAATCGATGAAACAAACCCAATTGTGTTATTAGGAACCATTGGAAAACGTGGTCCTTCAAGCTTTATTTTTGAGCCTATTTATCAAACTAATTTCAAACCAAGCGACATTACTAAATTTAGAGATAGGCTTGATATTACACAATACGATTTTGCTCATGCATTTCATATTAGCCAAGCAACACTGCAACGAATAGAGGCAGGCAAAAGCAAGGATGATTCTGCGTTAAAAAAAATTGAAATCTTTCTCACCTTTCCTGACGTTGCACTGTGGCAATTGCAACAAACAGGCGGCACAATACATCATCAAACACTCATGCGATTGCGCCGCTATTTCTTGGAAAGTATGTGAAGTTACGCTTACACAAATTCATCAGGAACTTGTACAGTGACATTAACCTACCATACCGTTAAAAAATAAAATTAATTTCCTAATACCCAAGAAATTATTCTCATCATTCAATTGGTTGAAAAATACAGTATGAAATGTACAGATAAAGTGGTTGTGCTTATTTTTAAAATTGATAGAATTTTTAACACATTAAGTTAAACGGGGCAAACCCAATGTTAATATTTATTTCTTTTCTCTTGATGTTTTGTCTTCTTTTTATTTTCACGCTTTTTTTTACTGTTCAGCAACAAACGATAGCAATCGTTGCCAAATACCGTGATATTAATAAGTTATTTATGATGACCATTTATGAAAAAAAATAAAACGTCGAATACATGTCAAAAAGCCGCTGAAAAAGCGCTTGAATTAGCATCTTGTGCTTATCCACCGTTATTTTACGTTGAAAACGTGCTGACTATTTTAAAAATGGATTGTTTTGAAAAATATACCAGCGATAAATTTTCTTCTGCGCGTAACCTTATGCCTATTTCGCCGATTAACTTATTGCGAATGAGCACGTTGGGCTATTTGTTTTACAATGAACAGCAGTTAACAACTGTGCACATTTCATTGCTATATGTTCTAAATGAACTGACAGCATGCTGTAGAAAAAAATCCCCCGACGGTTTTATTAAAATAATTTTATTTTATGTATCACAGTTATTTTCAATAGGCTGTCAATTGGCATTTAATCTTTATAATGCCCTACCCGATACACTTATTGAACGCGATATTGTCGCGCCTCTCTCAATTTTTCAGTGGGCGACAGTGATGATGAAAGAATCGATAAAGCTCCCCATTTCTTTCATCGGTATCAGCATTTTCTTTCTTTTAATGCCCATGTTATTTGATCGAAAAACAATGAACCGTCCACAAAATCAAGCTGGTTTTTATGCCATTGCTTTTTTTACAATGCAATTGATGATGACATTTCTTGAAAAATATTTATTTGAATTTAATCGCTGGGTATCTCCGCAAAAAGCGGAAGAAGTTTTATTATTGATGGCGAATCGCGATTGTGCTCTGCCTTGTAAACTTGAGATAAAAACATCGCTTTTTATGCGTATTTGGCAACAATTATTTTCAAGTGAACAAAATATTCATATTGTAGCGAGAAATGCCGGTAAAACAACGCAATGTCAATTACAAATTTCTCCTATTAATGCAACCTGTTCTACTTACCAACACAGTTGTGAGTCGAATATTTTTAGTTTACGTCACGATTCAAACGCAGCATCTGCATTAACAACACCTACTATTTATGTGCACCCAACCCAAAAAACTGAATCTTGCCGTCCTAAAATAAGATATTTTCTGAATGCCAACACACAAACAAAACACTATGTTGAAAGCGATCAGCCATTAAACGAAGAAGAGCTCAAAATCTTAGCGCAGCTCTTATTATCCTTCCCGCATGCTGGAGCCGAGAATAACTGGCCACAGAAATTTAGCAAGGTTGATTTAACGAATGCGCCGGAAAAATTGCTGAAGTTAGCTGTGAATGCGTATGATGATTTTGGAAATACCGTGCTGGGTGTAGCTGCAGAATATGGTTATGATGTTCCTGCACTACAAAAGCTAGTTTCTATGGGTGCAGATGTCAATAAACCTGGCCATCTTCACAATAAATTACCCATTCATTGGGCAATCGACAATAAATTTTCATTTCGAAATCCAGATTCTATCGAGGCTACGGCTGTTCTTAAATTCTTAATTGAAAACGGAGCAGACCTAACCCTACCGCGCGATAGAGGAGATGGATCACCCTTATCCACTCTGCAATACGCGATGGAAAGAAAATATACTGCAGCTTTAATACTTTTAAAAGATGAAATCATTAAAAGTATTGGAGATGCGCGTTGTGATTCTATTTTTGGTAGTACTCATTGCGCTTCGATTTTTGGTAGGAAATCATTGTTGCAGCGTACGGAAATTGAAAGCAAAGATGAGAGATTGCTATTCAGCAGCGCCAATCGCGTTTTTCCTTGACACAATAAGTTGCTTTCACCAAATCTTGCACCGTTTCTTCTGGAATACCTGCTCTTGCTTTGCAATAGGAGCTTACATTTCAAAAGGTTGGCCTATAAAGCTAACTGCTGTGCGCTGTCGGGAGCCGAATCTCTATTTTTACTGCTATAGCAGTAATATAATCTATAATAGCTTCTTAAAAATCACAATTAATTTGTTTTCGAGTTATTTTACTGCTATAACAGTAATTATGAACTCAAACAATATTGCAAAAACAGTCCACGATTACCGTAAGCTCGCAGGTCTTTCGCAACAAACATTAGCGAAGCTCGCTGGTGTCGGCAAAACGGCTGTATTTGACATTGAAAAAGGCAAAGAAACCGTGCAGCTCAACACTTTGCTCAAAGTCTTAGACATTTTAAATATTCAAATAAAATTGGTAACGCCAGCATGAGAAAAGCAAAAATATATGTTCATGATATTGAAGCGGGAATACTCGAAGAATTACCTGATGGTCAATATCAATTTGTATATCATACTGATTATTCTGGTGCGCCTATTTCTTTGACCATACCAATTGATAAAAAAATTTATGTGTTTGAAAAATTCCCTGTCTTTTTTGAAGGGGTATTGCCCGAAGGCATGATGCTTGACGCTTTATTGCGTAACTATAAATTAGATAAAAAAGATTATTTTGGACAGTTAATTCAAGTGGGACATGATTTAGTGGGTGCAGTAACGGTTAAGGAACTATCATGAAACGTTGTCCCATTACTTACAAAAAAATTGCTGCGAGTGAAAATTATTCGCAACGAGGCCTGCATTTATTATCCCCTCAGTTAAAAGATTTGCATCCGTTATTATTAAGTGCCGATGTGATGAATGAAATTCAGCGGGCATTACCAAATTGGCAAGCCTTGCTTAAAGTTAGCTTTATGTCACAAGCCATGAAAGAAAAATATCTTGCTTTACTGAAAAAAAGAAGTGAGCGATTGGAATTATTCACGGATTGAACGGAGTTAATTTATGTCCGATTACACCTTACTCTTCACGAGACACGGTTACCTCGCCTGAACCTTACACTGAATCCCCAACACCATTTTGAATTCTTTGTTTTTCCGTAGCCTCTGTACAATATCCTCTGACATCATTTGAATTCGAGTGGCAATGGCAGCGCTATCAATCCCTAAAATAACGATAGCTTGATTGATATTCACCACGCGGCAATGGTTTGCAAACTCGGGGGGCAGGATGGTTTGCAGCGCGTGATCGAGCGCCAGCAGATATTTTGCCTTTCGTATGATTTTTCCAAGCGAAGAATGACCTAAACTGTCCATCACGGGGTGTAAATCATCAGGTTTTTCATGTATTGTCTGCATAGTCAGTGAGCGTGTCAGTGAGCGTGTGAGAAAATCATATCACATACTGCACTCACACCCACACTCCTATACTTACACTCGCAGGGCAACTATGTTTGGATTATTAAAAAAAGTATTTGGCACACGCAATGACCGCTTGCTTCGCGGCTATTGTAAAATTGTTGATAAAATTAATGCATTTGAACCTGCATTGAAAGCATTATCTGATGTGCAATTACAGACGAAAACACAAGAATTTCGTGATCGCTTATCTAAAGGCGAAGATATTAATAGTGTATTACCTGAAGCATTCGCTGTCGTTCGCGAAGCCTCATTTCGCACATTGGGCATGCGTCATTTCGATGTCCAATTAATCGGCGGCATGGTATTGCACGATGGAAAAATTTCCGAAATGCGCACTGGTGAAGGTAAAACATTGATGGCGACACTCGCGGCTTATTTAAATGCAGTGTCGGGTCGTGGTGTGCATGTTATTACCGTTAATGATTATTTAGCAAAACGCGATGCGGAATGGATGCAACCTGTTTATGAATTTTTAGGCTTAACTGTGGGCGTTAACATAACGGGCATGGAGCATGATGAAAAACAAATTGCCTATGCAAAAGATATCACCTATGGTACGAACAATGAGTTTGGGTTTGATTATTTGCGCGATAATATGATTTATGATTTAGCAGAACGCGTACAGCGCCCATTACATTTTGCTGTGATTGATGAAGTTGATTCTATTTTAATTGATGAAGCACGCACACCTTTAATTATTTCGGGCCAAGCTGAAGAATCATCTGATTTATATATCCAAGTGAATAAATTAGTTCCAAAATTAAAATTACAAAAAATGAATGAAGATGAAAAAGACGAAGAGGTTCCGGAAGACCGTCGCGGGGACTACAAATTAGATGAAAAAAATAAACAAACGCATTTAACTGAACAAGGTCATCAACGTGTTGAAGAATTGATGATTGAAGCAGGGTTATTAAAAGCGGGTGAAAGTTTATATGATTACGCAAATATTTCTTTAATGCATTATTTCAATGCGTCTTTGCGCGCAAATGCTTTATATCACCGCGATGTGGAATATGTTGTTAAAAATGGTGAGGTAATTATTGTTGATGAACACACAGGCCGACTGATGGATGGTCGCCGTTGGTCAGATGGATTGCATCAAGCAATGGAAGCAAAAGAAGGTGTTGCGGTGCAGCTGGAAAATCAAACAATGGCGACGATCACCTTCCAAAATTTTTTCCGCATGTATGAAAAATTATCGGGGATGACTGGTACGGCTGATACAGAGGCTTTTGAATTTCAAAAAATTTATGGATTGGAAGTGGTTGTGATTCCGACGAATAAAGATATGGTGCGTGAAGATTTTGCCGATAAAATTTATTTAACCCAAGAAGAAAAATTTAATGCCATCATGGAAGAAATTAATCGCGTGCGTACAAAAGGACAGCCGATCTTGGTAGGAACAGCGTCAATTGAAACGTCTGAATTATTAGCCAATAAACTTAAAAAAGCAAAAATTCCGCATCAAGTATTAAATGCAAAACAACATGAACGTGAGGCTAATATCATTGCTGAAGCAGGACGTCCAGGGGCAGTGACGATTGCAACGAATATGGCGGGTCGTGGAACGGATATTGTGTTGGGCGGCAATATTAAATTAGAAATTTCTGAATTGCCTAATCCAACAGAAGAATCTATTGCTGCGCTCAAAAAAGAGTGGCAACAAAGACATGATGCGGTTGTTGCAAGCGGTGGATTATACGTATTGGGTAGTGAGCGACATGAGTCACGTCGCATCGATAATCAATTGCGTGGACGATCAGGTCGTCAAGGAGATCCAGGCACATCACAATTTTATTTATCGATGGAAGATAATTTATTGCGGATTTTTGGTGGTGATCGTTTGTTGGTGATGATGCGTAAATTGGGCGTTCAAAAAAATGAAGTAATACAACATCCGATGATTTCAAGAGCGATTGAAAAAGCGCAACGTCGAGTGGAAGGTCATAACTTTGATATTCGCAAACATTTATTGGAATATGATGATGTGGCCAATGATCAACGTAAGGTTATTTATCAGCAACGTTTTGAATTATTGCAAGCAACCGACATATCAAAATCTATTTCAGAATTACGTGAAGAAGTAGTTGATACTTTTTTCCATCAATTTGTGCCAAAAGACAGCATGGAAGAACAATGGGATATTGCTGGTTTGGAAAATAAAATTCAGCAAGACTTCAATTTAAATTTACCTATCCACGAGTGGCTAGAAACTGAAACACAATTACATGAAGAAACATTAAAAGAAAAAATTTTGGCTGAATTGCTTAAAGCCTATGCCGAAAAAGAAGAACAAATTGGCGCTGAAACACTGCGTGAGGCCGAAAAAGGGATTATGTTGCAAGTGCTGGATACACACTGGAAAGATCATTTGTCGGCGATGGATCATATGCGTCAAGGTATTCAATTGCGGGGTTATGCGCAAAAAAATCCAACGCAAGAATTTAAACGTGAATCATTTAATATGTTTACGAGCTTGTTGGAAAATATCAAATATACTTTAATTTCGATGGTTTCAAAAATTCAAGTTGGCAGTCCTGAGATAATTTCAGCATCACGTTTAGACATGTCAGCACCGCAATTACATTTTTCACATGAAGAATTGCAACCGCTGCCTGTTGATGCGCCGCCAGATGTGCTCTCAGATACAGCTGAAGCGTCTGTACTGCCTTTTGTGCGACAAACAGCGAAAGTAGGGCGCAATGATCCTTGTGATTGCGGCTCGGGGAAAAAATATAAACAGTGTCACGGTAGGTTTGCGTGAGCATTAATGTTAACCCGAATGAAATTGCCAAATTCAGTGCGCTGGCGAGTGAATGGTGGGATTCAAATGGTCCCATGAAGCCACTGCATGCATTAAACCCCTTGCGTTTGGGGTATGTTAAAAAACAGGTGGAAATTCAGGGTAAAAATGTATTGGATATCGGTTGTGGTGGCGGTATTTTAACAGAATCATTGGCGCAATCTGGCGCGATTGCAACAGGTATTGATATGAGTGATGCTGCCATTACAATTGCAAAAAAGCATGCGCTTGAATCACAATTAAATGTGAATTATTTTCAAACATGTACTGAAGATTTTGCACAAACCCATGCAAATACTTTTGATGTTATTACGTGCATGGAAATGCTGGAACATGTTCCTGACCCTGCTGCAATTATTCAAGCAGCGCGTCAATTGATAAAAAAAGACGGTTATTTATTTTTTTCCACCATTAATCGCAATATAAAATCTTTTTTTTCAGCTATTGTTGGCGCTGAATATATTTTAAATTTATTGCCAAAAGGCACGCACCATTATTCAGAATTTATTCGTCCTTCAGAATTAACATGTTGGGCTGAAAAAAATAATTTACTTTTAAAAGGCATGCAAGGAATTACCTATCAGCCTTTTAAAAATAAATTTGAATTGACTGATTCGGTTGATGTGAATTATATGATTTATTTTCAGGCTATATAAAGTTATTTCTTAGAGAATGTGAAATGATCAACGCAATCTTCTTTGACCTTGACGGCACGCTGCTCGATACGGCCCGCGACTTTGCGTATGCAATTAATTTATTACTAAAATTGAAAAATAAACCACCAGTTAATTTTGATTTATTTAGAAAAAGTGTTTACGGTGAAAGCAAAAAAATGATTTCATTTGCATTTCAGATGGAGGAAACCCATCCTGAATTTGAAATCATTCGAAAAGAATTTTTGAAAACGTACTGTGATAACTCAACCAAAGAAACTGTTTTTTTTTCTGGCATGGCATTGCTGTTGGATCGTTTAGATAATGAAAAAATTCCTTGGGGAATTATCACTAACAAGCCCACTTGGTTAACACAGCCCATTGTGACGCATTTTGGTTTGCATGAACGCGCAATTTGTATTATTTCAGGCGATACATTAACGCAGTGTAAACCGCATCCTGAGCAGTTATGGCATGCATGTCGGATAGCGCAGGTGAAGCCCGAAAACGCAGTTTATATTGGTGATCTTGAGACTGACATTATTGCAGCGAGAGCAGCGGGAACGAAGTGTATTGGGGTCACATATGGTTATTATCCACCAAATGTTGATTTTACAGCTTGGAAAGCTGATTGGATCATGCATTCACCAGGTGAAATTTTAAATTGGTTGAAATGCCACTGTTCAGCTTGACATAGCGGCTCATGCACCATAGAATTTCCACTCTTTGTATTTCTTGTCCCCGTCATCTAGAGGCCTAGGATACCGCCCTTTCACGGCGAGAACAGGGGTTCGAATCCCCTCGGGGACGTTTCTTTTACTTTTTCAGTTAATTCGTAACAGCCTCACTATCATTAATTTAAACAATAATTTTGACGCTCGCGATTACCCCCTTTGAAAAGGGGGAAATCAAGTTCACGATTAATGCGACGACGTCTTTTTAAAGGGGGTGGCGTGAGACTACATATTGATTTTATTCACATTCGCAACGCGTTGGATCGCTCGGCGTATTATTAACTAGTGTAATAGTAGACGAACCATTAGGGGTACCACCCGAGCAATATTGCTTAGTGCTACCGCTCATGAGATAAAATTCATTAACAGGCAGAAATATTGAAGCAGCGCCTGCGCCGATCACAGACACAATATAATTTCTGGGTGGGTGATATGCTATTGGTGCAATTGTAGTAACGGGATGTATTGCAGATTTTTTATTGTTATTTGACTGTAGAATTACAGGTGGTTTAATTGGTTGTGATTGCACAATTGAATTAGGGTAATAGTAAGCAATCGCAGGATCCGTACAATTAATATTCTTAATAAAAACAGCTGAAAATGCCGAATTAAAAACACACAGCAGTAAACTGAGGATAATATTTTTTATTAAATTCATACTTTCTCCAAACAAAATCGTTATTTTTTATTTGAATTAACCACAGGAGTAACATTAATATCACACGGCATGGGAAAATTTTTCATTTTTAAAATAGTTGATGGTGCAGGCCATGCATTACTGTAATTTTTAATTATCTTGTAAGCAAATTCATTTGCCTTCTTTTTCTGTTGATTTGTCATTGCCATTTTTTCTGCAACAAAATTCAATGTTTTTTGTTCACCTGCAATTAATTTTTTATTGCCGGTTTTTGAAATTTGATGATAGGCGACTAAAGTCCAACCGTAAGCTTTTATTGAATTAGCTTTCGCTCCATTGCTTCCTGTTAAGTAGGTGGCAGCCAAGGCATTTTGATAACCAATATATCCCTTTTTCGCACATAATTTTTGTTTTTTATAGGGTTCGGATAATAAAGATAAAACTGGTGCATCATTTCGCTTTAGGTTTTTGTACCCGTGCAAAATGACTGTGGTATTTACCATTTTATCGAGTTTCTTATTATCAACGTCATCTGCTGAAGCAAAGGTTGAAAATGAAAAAACCAACAGAGATATTATTAAAGCAACGCGTTTCATTTTAATGATCCCATTATTTAAAAAATTCTATATTTTCCTAACCATTTTTACACTGTTACGTTACTATTGCAGCTTCTTTTTATCAATGAAAACGCTATTTATCCTAGATTGGGCAGTTGAAACCTGTGCGAAAAGTTATCAAATCTTTTTTACGGCCTTATATATTTTTGTAATCAAGATGTTCGACGAGGATTGAGAAAAAACAATGCTGATACATACACCATCGCAATAGCAACTAAGCCGCCCTCAAAAGAACCTAAGCTACGCTCAAAAGCTAAATGCACATTAATGATTTCCTGATTCGAGGTAATTAAAATAAGGGGGATCATGACACCTGCTTGCAAAAAAGCATATTCATAAAATAGATAGTTCTCACTCAGCAAAGTTAACGTTCCCAAACTTCCTGTTATCAATATGACTGTTAAAAATAATGATGGGCATATCTGCAGCAAATAGGCGAATCCTATCGCAATAATTGCTCCCACAACCACACCCAGCGCTCGCATTAAAGCGCGTTGATGAGTCAATGAAATAGAGGGTTGCGCTGAAACGATAATACCGGCGATCACCGCTTGTATATCGATAAATGACCATTGCATCTTCCGATTTACAAGCAATAGAATAATAAAAGTCGCTGCAACCCTGATAGCAACAATAGCAGCTTTGTAATTAAATTTTGATTTTTCGCGCCAATTACTCAAGTGTCTTTTCAAAATAAAAAAAGATTTTTTACTTTCAATGTCTTCAATTTTATTCAAAAGCTTCTTTTCAAATATCCATTTTGAAGCTATAAAATCAATCATAATAACTACTATTGATCCAATTAATAAATTGATGACCCAATACAATCCTAAATGCATTGCTTGGAATAAACTTTTATCAATATCCATCGCACTGATTAAGCTGATCGTAATAGCACCTAAAATCATTGAGTAAGAGAAATATCCAACAACAAAATAATAAACAAAAATCATCAATAAAATGGTAGCGCTCAAAAGCATCAATACATAATGATTTTGAAATATCATCAATATAATTAGAATTAAAATGGCAGAAAGTGTCGGGCCAAAAATTCTTTCAATCGCTTTTTTGCGTAATTCTGAGAAAAATAATTGTAATAATACATAAGCAGTTACAATGGATAGAAATCCAAAGTCAATATGCGTATAAACGACAATGCTGCTTGTAATAAAAACACCAAAGGCAACTAACATTGCTTTTATTAATGTTAATTTCTGTTTTTCATTGGTGATCATTGATTGATTCACTATAATAAATGCAAATTTTTTGCAGCTTCAGTCAGCTCATCTCTGAAATTGGGATGCGCAATGAAAATTAATTGAAGGGCGCGTTCATGTGAAGACAGGCCTTTTAAATCAATAATCCCAAACAGTATGCAGATTTAAGTACGGTACATCAATGGCAACACTTGAGAGCGCATCTGCGCCTCAGAATGCTCGTTCAAAAAACAGCTTGCAGATAGGGTATTAATAAAATCTTCAAGCTTAGCGGGCGGTAATACTAAGGCAACGATACGCCATCTTTGTTCTGCTAGTGTGTCCATCTCTCTTATTATTTGGTTATTTGTTTTCTTAGCATCGATACTTTCTTGATTTTGCCAATGTAAAATAATTTGTTGCAGGCTATCCTGAGTCAAATTGTCAATTGAGAAAATTGCATTTTTCAAAGCAACTAACGCAGTTACCCATGCCTCTGCGTCTGTGGGAGCATAATTTTTATGCCACCCTAATTTAATATCAATTGCAGTGAGCAGTGCTTTTTTCAAACATAAGGTGTCGGATTGTGAGCATAGAAACCCGGTTCTTGTAGGCGGTAGCATGCCATACATTATTTGTTTATAACAGCTCTCATCTGCGTGCACGCCATCAAGGGAAAGTGCTGTATCAAAAATGGTTATTATTATTTTTTCAATAAAGATACTGCGGAATTCGGGGGTTTGAATAAACATATCAGGAAATATAAACGCTTTCTTATATTTCTCAAGATGTAATTTTAATGCATTCATTTCTGTTGATGTCAGCCTGGGATTTTCTCGAGTGATGCTGTTAATGCGCGCATAAAAATGTCTAAAGTGAAAATAAGCATTCGGTAAATTTTCAATTTGAACGCCGTCGTAAATAGCAAAAAATTTTGTAAAAAGTGTGATTTCTAAGGAAGCGTGATTTAAAAAAATATTTTTCTGAAGTGCTATTAATTTTTCTCCAAATCCCGTCATTAGCGTGCAATATTTTTTTAAAAGATATTCCTGTAGTGAAATGAGTTGATAGTGAAGTGCTTTGTGAAATACAGAACAAGCAGAAAAAAAGCAATCGGTTTCTGTTAACTGCGACAATATATCAAATAGTGGTGCTAATAAATCATGCTTTATTTCTCCTTTTTCATCTAATGCGTTAAATGCCAATTTGTTAAATAACTTGTATTGAAATTCTTCTGTGTTGTCAGATGGTATAACAGTAGCACCTGAAAATTTTATTAAATCAGCTGTGTTGACTGAGTTAATTAAGCCAAGTTTAGAAAATAATATTGCAACAAGACGAAAATCATTTTTCAAAATAGCGCGAAAAGCCGCTTTTCTAAATAAAAATAATTCTTCCTTGTTGTATACATCATCAACGTCTTTTTGATTAGCATTACCATAGAATGCTTCTTTTACATGCGGGTGTAATATTTCAATAATTGTTTGATCACCATCAGGTCTGTTGTGGTCTAATTCGACAGCGAATTCGATAGCCGAAAAATCTTGCTTATTTTGCGCTCTGTGTTTAGTAATAAATTTGAAAAGTGCGCTAATGAATATAAAAGGCGGATTTTCCTTTTGCATAAATTCAAATAAATATTGGTTTAATTGTCCTTGCAATACCCAGCTTATTTTTTCATTTTTCATATAAGCGGTTTGAAATAATTTTCGAATAAAATTCTCTGAATAATAATTCGGTTCGGTTGAAATAATTTTAAAGATTTGGTTTGGTTGTAAGTTGCCAAGTGTCATCAATATATCAAGCGCATCTACCGCTTGTTTGAAAAGTGCCAATTTTAAAGGATTCAGTAAAAAAGTATCCCATTCGTAATGGGCCAACGGGTTTGAAAAATGCGTGCGATCAATTTGGTATTGTTCTATGATTGTTTGTATGTCACGATTATTTTCTTCGGAAATTGCTTTTTCTAATTTATAAGGTACTTCAATTATGGCTGAAGTAACAACGCAAACTCGATTAAAAAATACGGCAAAATAAAGCTTTATTCTGTTATACAAAGGTATCAAGCTATCTTTTTGCCTTGTGCTTGCCAATTGTTTATTGTCAGCCAATATTTTTACAGACACCGCCTTATCTGAAATCATTGAAAAAATACCCAGTGGATCATCGGCTTTGTGTGGATAGCAATGCAAGTTGATCGTTGAGTAAGTTGAATACGCCTTCATGAGTTCATTATATGCATCATAAGTGGATTCAAACCATCCGATTACGCCCATCAAATAAATTTGATCTGATTCTGCTTTCTTTTGGGATATGGCTATATTTAAAGTGTTTAATGCCTCTTTGAAATTAAATAAATAAGAGAGTATTTCTTGGCGCGTCATTCGAATCCCTTTTAGGTATCGTTTTCTTTGCATTGCGGATAGTATATAGTTGTATTTTAACTTCATTTGCAAGAAAATAAAATGAAAATGTCTCGATATCAATCAGTAACGCTTATTGTTATTAGCATATCAACAGCTATGCTTTTCTTAGACATGACAATTTTTAGTGTTGCTCTGCCTGCTATACAAAAAAGTTTTAATGCTACTCGCGCTCAAACACAATGGATTGTGAATATTTATTTACTTGTTGCATCTGTTTTGGCTTTTGCAGCTGGGCGAATAAGCGATATGTTTGGTCATCAAAAAGTATTTTCTATTGGCATATTGATTTTTTTATTGGCATCCTTAATGTGTGGCATTTCTTTTAATGTTGTTATGCTCATTTTTTTTCGTGCAATACAAGCATTTGGTGCAGCGTTTACATTGATTGCGGGAATGAGTCTTTCTGCCTCGATTTTTTCCGATGCCGATCGAGGAAAGGCAAATGGTATTGTTATGAGCGTGGGTTCATTAGCAATGGTACTATCACCTTTTATTGGCGGAATAATTGTTCAATGGCTAAATTGGCATTGGATATTTTTTATTAATGTTATTCTGGGTATATTTATTTTTTACCCAACGCTAAAATTATTGCGTGAAAAAAGCGAGAGGAGAGTGGGTGAAACCTTCGATTATATTGGATTTTTAATTATCGGTTTATTTACGATCGTAACAACACTGACTTTTAATAATGCAGGACAGTGGGGATGGTCATCTTTAAAATCAATTTCTGGATTTTTGATCTCGTTAATGTCTTTTATTCTTTTTATTTTCATTGAGAAAAACAAAAAACATCCTGTTATTCGCATTCAATTATTTAAAATTGTAAACTATGTCCCTGGTTGCGCCATTATGGCAATGGCACAAGTTACAAATTATTTTATTATATTTTTTGGCGTCTTTTTACAAAATGCACTTGGATTCTCATCTTTTATTTCGGGTTGCCTGTTATTACCCGCAGGTATTTTGTTGGCTGTTTTTTCAAGTGTTGGCGGTTATTTTTCGGATAAATATGGGGCTCGTATGCCCATGATCGCAGGTCTGCTGTTGTTAACGGTCGGATATAGTGCAAGCACACTTTTTCTTAAAACCCTATCTTATTATGCGATTTTGCCCGCGTTGGTAGGTTATGGTATTGGTGGTTGTTTTTTAAGTAATCCATTACGTACTTCCATTCTGCGAAACACGCCAAAAGAATTTTTTGGTATGAGTTCAGCAATTTTAAGTGGTGTTAGACAAGTAGGTGGCGTGATTGGTTTTGCCATTACCGCTGGCATTATTGTCCATGTGGAGAGAATAAAAGCGCAAGCACAATTGTTACAGCTGGTGCCAAGCCTGACGACTCAAAAAATTCATACCTTGCTGGGTATTTTATCAAACACACCATCGAGCCAAGCGATTATTTTGCAATTTAGTCCGTCTACGCAAGAGACAATTAAAAATGTCATTGTTAAAAGTTATGAATATAGTTTGTATTGCGCTTTATTTTTTACAAGTGTTTTGTTGCTGTTGTGTTTATTGATAGCTTTATTTTTTATTAAGTCAGAAAACTCGAGTAAAAATACCGCTGCAAGGTGAGTTTCAAAGTTTTTGATTTAAAATTAAGGAGAAATAAATTTGTTGAAAAAAATACTGATCGTCATTTTATCTGTTTTTTTTGCACAGGCTATTTTTGCAGATAATGTCATTACACCAAAATTCAAACAGATTGTATTTCTAGGCGACAGCCTATCTGATAATGGCAATCTTTATAAAATGTCTGGTGGTGTAATACCCCAATATTTGCCGTATTACAAAGGTCGATTTTCCGATGGATATACCTGGTCTGATCGCGTTAGTTATCAGCTTTATTCTCGCTATTTTATCGCTTCGCAAAATTATGCGGTTGGTGGTGCTACGGCTGTTTTTCATAATCCGTTCGATGGTTATTTACCTGTTTCACTTAATATGGAATATGATGCTTACGAAGCAAAAAATTTATTGCTAAACAAAGATAACACACTTTTTGTTATTTGGATTGGTGCAAATGATTATTTGCCAGGCGCGTCTAATGTCGATCAGGCGACTACTGATGTTGTTAATGCGATTACCGCTGTTGTGCGAAACCTTGCAGCAATTAATGGCTCTCAATTTCTTATCATCGATATTCCCGATCTTGCGGTTACACCAGAAGCATCTATTAAAAACTTAACGGCTAATTATCAACAATTATATTTAATGCATAATCAAAAAATGCATGATGCCATTTTGAAATTACGTGCTGCTTACCCTGGCACTATTTTTATGGAGTTCAATTTTACAGATAATCCTATTCTTAAAATGTTGGTTACGTCGGATACGTATCGTAAAAATTTCAATAAAAAATATAATATTAATTTGACAAATGTGACCGATCCTTGTTGGACGGGCGCTTATTTGAAAAAAACGTCTATTGAAAGTATGCAAGCTAATTTTTCTAAAAATAGTGCTTCTGGCGCAAAAATAAATAGTGCTCAGTTGGCGCGCTATATTCAAAACAATCCTGCGCTGCAAATTGCTTATCAGGTTGGAGAATCGGTTGGTGCGGGTGGAATAATATGCGCTAACCCCAATCAATTTATTTTTTGGGATGAGGTGCATCCAACGGCTGTTGTCCATAAGGTGCTTTCAAAAGTATTGTTGAAAATGATTTTGGATGGTCAGTAAAAATAAAGTTAAGAATTGCTTCTGCCAATGATATTTTTCAAAATAGCCAGTGGTGTGAAAATTAAACTGATGAAGGCCAAGCAGTTTAGTGTAAAGGAAAATAGGCTTGGTCCGTTAATGCCAATAACCAAATAAAGATATAAAAAAATAAAGGTGAGCTGTATTATTTTTTCAAAAAAAGAAGTTTGATCGCGATATTTGGCGATGCCTTGCGCTGGAAAGTATGATTCGACTGCTTGCGAACGTGTAGAATGATTTAATAATAAAGGCAATAAAATTAAAAAAGAAACAAGTGATAAGATTTTTATTATTGTGGGCGGAAATTCAACGGTTATGTTGAATTGTACGGCGTATTTAAAATATAAACCGAGCATAATGGGTAATATTAAAATTCCTATTATAATGTGTCTTATTTTATAGCCTTTGGACACTCTAGCAATGAAGGCACAAGCAAGTGGCGTCCAAAAAATCCACCAGAACGTAGAAAAAATAGACCATGTTGCCGTGTTATTAAAATTAATCCAGTGTTGAATAAGTGAAGGAATAGCGGGATTTATGCTATTTTGAGCTCTATTGGTTGCGATCATACTCAGTATTAAAATAATCAATCCCAGTAGTATGCAAAATAAAGTAAAACTGGTTGCCGCTGCAATGCTTTTTGCAAAAATACGAGAAGCCATTTTTTTTAGGGTATTTGAAAGCGAAGCAGCTAAAAAAATCAATGTCACTATTAAAGCGGCTGTTTGAAACCCATGCGCGATATATTCCGTGAGTGGCAAAAAAAGACTGATGAATAATAACGCGATAAATATAAATGAGAGGCTAATAGCAAACAGTGTGCAACGACGCATACAAATATTACTTATTAATCCCAGTGTTCCCTTGGTGTTGTGTTTAATAAAAGGATTCAGTAAATTGCTAAAGTACGCATGGGTGTTTTGTCGATAGGCTAAAAATCCCATACCAACAGCAATCACAGCATATAATGACCACGGAAATAACCCGTAATGCCATAATTCTGCTTGAAGGGTTTGCGAAAAAAGCATCGAATTTTCTGAAATATTAATCGGCAGCGCTTCGCCATTTATAAAACAAATGCCGGAATAGCTGCCAAGCAAGGTTAATTCTAGTAATAAAATACACAAAAACCATTGCTGCCATGGCAAATGTTGGGCGCTTTCATCCGCATTTTCTGAAAGTGCGGTATTTCCGAGGGGGAGTAATATTAAAAATAATGCGGCTGCAGTGGCAGCCCAAAAAGCATAAAAAGTATAGGGGATGTATTTTAAGTAAAAACAAAATAATAAAAAGCTAATTAAGCTTGTTAACGGATTAATAATAAATATTAAATCACGACGGGGTTTCACATATTTCATGGTAATTGATCATTTTTATTTATTTATAGCAAAATGCAAAGTAATTTCACACACCGTCACTCATGCTTTAATCGAGCTGTTAATAACTGATACCAGCGATCTGTTAATAACCCTGCTTTGTATTTTGCTTCAACGTCAGCAAGCATGGGTTGACCTTCTTCACGTAATAACATCCGCGTTGTTTGCGTGATATTTTCAGGGTCACTGTCGAGTAAGCGATCACGTAATTTTTCGCTGAATACTAAATATTCCCGAAGTGGAATGCGTTTGCCATCTGTCGATGGCACCAATCGCTGCCAAACAATGAGTCGTAATGTTTCAATGATATCAATGGTTCGACCTAGGCGCTCTTCTTGTGAAAAACTGCCCACCAAACGACGAATCGTTTCTGCAACGCCATTGGTATGTAACGTTGTATAAACTGGATGACCTGTTAATGCCGCTTCAATCACCGCACTGATTGTGGCA
>MGXX01000021.1:0-12726 GCA_001801515.1 Gammaproteobacteria bacterium RIFCSPHIGHO2_12_FULL_38_11 | reverse complement strand
ATGCGTTGCGAACACCTTCTGCAAAAGTGGGCAAATGCTTTGGAATTTCAGATTGTGCAACAATAGAAGATGGCATTTCTATGCTGTCATAAACAAATTCAATGGGTGATTCATAAGTGAGTATTTTGCGATTGCCAGTAGACTCTTCTGCAAGAGATTTAATAATCGATGCTAATAAGGTGCTTTTACCGGAACCGGTTGCGCCTGTGATATAAACAACTCCTTCTTGTGGCGCCATGGCATCAATAATTTGTTTCGGTAAATTCAATGTTGAAATATCAGGTGGTGTAGAGGGGATGGTACGAATCGTAATTTGTATGCCTTCGTGACCTTCAACATAACAACCCACACCATTTACACGATAACGAAAGCGTTCATTGCGACTTGGCCGCACTTCATAGTGCGTGTCTAAATCGGTGCCGCGCATAATTTGCGTTGTGCCGTTGGGTCCATAAATTGCATTTAAAATTTCACCGGTTTCCGTGTTGGCCAATTTACGTTTGGTTATTTTGTAGATACGGCCGTACACTTCAACGGTGATGGGTTCTCCCGTTTGAATGGTGATGTCAGATGCGTTAAGGCGATGGCAAAAAACCAATAAATCATCAACATTTTGCGCTTCAAAGCGCATTGGTTCGTTGGGATAAAGAAAAGATTCGTTTGAAATGGGGTCTGGCATTTTGTCGCTCCGCGAACTAAC
This sequence comes from Gammaproteobacteria bacterium RIFCSPHIGHO2_12_FULL_38_11, assembly GCA_001801515.1. Next base: position 12,026 of record MGXX01000021.1, on the reverse strand, counting down.
GCTCACTGCGTTCGCTTTTATTTAAATTTTCACTCGTAGGGCTTCTGACTCGCGCTTAGGAACATGTTTCTTACCATCACTTCGTTATAACGGGCTTCCATTTAGTCGGATTCGGTTGTAATTGTGATTGTCCGGTGATTCGTAATATTTGATCATTGATGCGTAGTTGAGATGCATCGCCTGTTACGCCCAAGTCAGCACTCGCAACAAAGGGTGCGCTGACCATATGTAACGCCAATAATTTTCGATATAAAATCATTCCTAGCATATCGCGCTTCATCCGGTTGAGGTTATCAGTAAAAATTGCTAAAGCTTGCTCGCATCCACTATGCCAGCCTTTTAATATGTAATGATTCCACACTTGCTCTTCTGCTTTAGTTTCTGGCAACAGTGAACGATCGGGTAAAGTGGGTCTTTGAAAGCGCATCCACATATAATCACGCCAATTGGGTGGCGCTGTTACAAAGCGTGCAGGACGAAGAATTTTATACGCTTTGGTTGCGATACGGAGTGTGTCGTTATTATCGAGATTTAAATTATTATTACTCTGATCTAATACGGGCGGTAATACATTATGGCCGAGGAGTAGTAGGTTGAAATTGAAAACTTGATCTAAAAATATGCTTTCTGTTTGTAATGCGGCATCAATATTTCTGCCTTCCCAGGCTAAACCACCCCGTGCTCCAAGAGAAGTTGCTGCTTGACGAATGGCAGCAAACCGAATGGGGTTCACTCGGTCGCCACCCACTGGCAAATGTTGAATTGAAATATAGCCTACATTGGCATTTAACGTGGGCGTGTCGTCATCTGCAAAAGCAATATTGGCTGCATAAAATAAGGCAATTGCGCCGATAAAGGATGTTGTGATGCGATTAAAAAACGTCATCGCGATAAATTCCTCAATTAATTCCCATTATAACGAAGTTCAATAGTATGTGATTTGGGGTAAACTGCAATATTCGCTTTCATCACTACTTGATACATTACGTTACGCAAAATATCTGCGATCGGTTTATTGTTAACGTCTATTGAAACCAATACCGGCAAGTTGGGTTCTCTGCCGATGACACGTAATTTATAATTCGTTGCTTGCGCAATTTTTTTCAGCAAGGGTTTAACAGGACCTGTCCAGCTAACGGAGGCTAACTTGCTCATGCCGATTGCTTTCGGATTAAACGGTTTTTGTAACTTTTGGGGTGGATGCACGGTCATTTGCACAGCTGATAATTCTTGTAATGATTGGCCGACCGCGGTCGCCGCTTCAGCAATTTGGGCCTGCGCTTCTTGATTGGTTGTTTCGACGGGGACGGAGTGTGCCGGTAAATATTGTAAATTCAAATCGACGATTTTTTTGCCGCTGGAGCAGCTGGTTAGTAAAAATAGTAGAGAAGGGAGTAGAATCAATTTCCATGTGTTTTTATTCATGCTCTTTTTCCATTAAATTGACAGAACTTCACTATTCTATATGAGCTTCCTTAAGATAACATTATTTTTACTTGATTATTATCACTGCATTGTTAGCAAAAGTCTATTCGAGTAATATTTCGTACATGTTTTTAGGATTTAAGTTTTTTTAAGCGAAAATTCAGTCTGCATGTGAAAGAATTCTGTTATTTTCACCTGCTGCTGATGCTTCATTACTTCCGGCGAGCAAGTGTTAACCCATCGCCTATCGGTAGCATACAAATAGTCACGCGATCATCCTGTGCGATTTTATTATTTAATTCGTGAATTGCAAGCGTGTTTTTATTTTGATTTTCTGGATTAATGACTTCACCGCCCCATAAAACGTTGTCAATTGCGATAACGCCACCCGAACGCACCAGCTGTAAACTATATTCATAATAATTTGAATAATTGGGTTTGTCGGCATCGATAAAAGCAAAATCATAGGTGTTTTGTTGATTATTATCGATGAGTGATTGCAAGGTATTTATCGCAGGTGCTAAATGCAGTGTGATTTTTTTATTAAGGTGCATTAATTCCCAATATTTTACTGCCATGCGCGTCCAATCATAACTGAGGTCGCAACAGGTGACATGACCATCATCAGGCAGGGCGAGTGCCATGCATATTGCGCTGTAACCTGTGAAAGTGCCTATTTCCAAGACATTTTTGGCATTCATCGTTTGTAGTAAAAATCGAAAAAATTGACCTTGTTCGGGTGAGATTTGCATGGGGGCAGCTTCAAACGTTTTTACTGTTTCTTCGCGCAATGCTTTTAATAAATCAGGTTCTTGAATTGAGTGTTCATGGAGGTAGTTAATTAATTCAGGTGTTATTTGTAATGTATGGGCGGACATAGGATAATGTGATGCATTTTATTTTCTTGTAGGATACCATAACAATAAATGGAGTAAATAGCATGGCAATCGATCCCAACGCACATTGGCGAGATTCAGCCCGCCCAGTGAGATTTTTTATCTGGGATGGTCGTGCGGCCTTTCCTGTTGTGATTTTTCTAATGCACATAAGCTTATGGACATTGGGTATCACAGTCGTTTTAATTACATTTTTTTCAATTTTAAATCGTTATGGATTTACGCCGATTATTTTTTTTCGTTGGTTTCGCAGTTTTTTAGCGGGACCGCGTAAAATCGCTGTGCCATGGTGGATGCAATGATCAATTTAGAAAAAAAATTAACAGCAATTGCGAAACGAATGGGTGTGAATTTCACCTTAAAAAGTTCAGTTGCAAATTATAAAGAAGTATTTTCTGAAACAGGATTGTTACCTGGGTTAACCAAGCGCGCGGATCAGTTGGCGCAATTATGTTTGGGGTATGGTTTGGGGGCGACCTATGAAGATGTCGAAGGTTCGTTGTTGGGTGTGAAAGTAAATTTTGATGAATTTACGCCCGAGGTTTTGCGCTTACTATGTATCTTGGATGTGTTAAACGAGCTTGTGAAAAGCAGTCCGACACGCGATGAAGTGCCGTTGGATGAGTTGATGTATGATTGAGTTTTCCGGCAATTTCTCAAATATCTGCTAGAGTTGAACAATAAGAAGTGATTTTATTTGAATCTCTTAATGTTTTCTTAAGGTTTGAACGGTAGAATTGAGTGAGGTAGGAAGAAAAGGGTGCCACGGAGTGCTTTTAAAAACAAAGTGTTATAACGAATTCGGTGGGATTTATGTCAGATCATGAAGAAAAAAAACAAACAACGACATTAACTGAGGTGATTTCTGGCGTTGCCAAGAATCAAGCGCAGATTGCTCAAACAGTCTTAAAACAGGTCGGCGAGCTCACTACCATATTCCGGGGTGTTATTGATGCTACTCGACTTACAAATGGTGCGGGTCAGCATCTGAAATCGACGGTTAAGCTTGAAACGCCTAAAAAAGAACTTGAAACGCCTAAAGAAGAAAGAGAAATCGAAACAGGTCCAAAACCGTCATAAGGAGACGCGATAAATCGCGTCTCTACAAATATTGCGCTAAGATAGCTCATGGACAAAAGCCAAAACCTCAAAAAACAATTACTCGAATGCCTCGACAAAGAAGCGCGTGAATTTTCTGACTTTGCACGACAATTTTTCTCAAAAGAAACGCTTTCAAAAGAAGACAAAGCGGGCTTACTCAATGCGGTGATTACCGCAGTTGACCATGTGATGAGCGGCGGCGATTGGGAAAGTTCTTTATTTTTACGCAATACGATTAAACCACTAATCGCTATCAAAACTGAAGCAGAGTTGGAATTATCAAAGCTGAAAATAAAGGCGAGTGAACAATCTGCCTCAATTCAAACATTGTCAGAAGATGAAACGACGGTTTATATTTCGTTATTCCAAAGTGATGGTTACAATATTAATAAGTGGGCAATGCAGCTGCGCTCATTGGATCGCTATATTGTCGGCCGTCCTGTTTACCAAAATGAGGCGGATATTGAAAAACGGATCCGTTTGCGGGCAGCGGGGTCAGGCAATGAAGCTTACGTTGTGGTGATTGTGAAAAAAAATGATATCCAATCGAATGTAAATGCGGCACCATTGAAGGACCAGTTTGATCATTCTTTGTTGTTATTGAAAGAAGCGGCGTTGAAGCGGGGACAAATTATTGCGTTTGTGCATCAAGGAGCACGTTATCATTTTGTGGATGGTCAATTGGTTAAGCAATAGCATTAATCTCTACAGTGATATTGGATAAAAAGGATTTCACATGCAAGGTGGCGGTCAACAACAAACCGATCAAACAGCCAATATTTTTTGGATGGTGGTGCTGATTTTTGGTGCTGCGATTATTTTTTGGTTTGTTGATTCTCGTATCCTGGTTATTCCTGTTTTTTGGATGCGTGTTCACGAAATTGATGCGATGCGTTATTTAGCAGAATGGTGGATACCCGTCGCGCAATTTTTACACATTACACCACCCGACATGCATCAACTCAATGCCCTGCAAAAATATATGCAAACTGTTAGGCCAAGCAGCGTAACTTGGACTAATTTTTCGGCAATTAACGCTGATTTAGGAGAGTGGACACGTTACCCTATCGTTATTATTTTCGTCATGCTTGCTGCATTTGTTTTTTTTCGGGGTGCTGCGCAATTTCGTCATGATTATGATATGAAGTCACTGCGTATGGTTGGGCAAGAAGTTTGGCCGCAAATTATACCTGTTTTATCACTTGATTTAGTCAAAGAAAATATTGATAAAGGTCCGTGGGCGATGTGTCAATTGCCGTTGGATTTTTGTCATCAACATGAGCTGTTACTGATGAAAGTGGTGAATGCTAAGCGGGTATGGACGCTAAAACAAAAACCCGCGTATCGTTTGTTTGCTTTGCAATTAGGACCAATGTGGAAAGGACTAAAAACGCTGCCAATTCATATAAAAGCCATTGCACTTATTTGTTTAGCACGTGCGACAGGACAACGACCACTCGCAAAAACATTCTTATCTCAAATTGCTGCATCAGCGGCCAGCGGAAAACTCGATTTCACAGGCGTTTCCGAACAGTTACAGCAATTTCATAATCACAGAATTATTCAATGGCTTCAATTGCGTCATGCCTATGTTGCAACTGTTATGGCAACTTTATTAGAAATTGCAAGAAGTGATGGCGTACTCGCATCGGCAGAATTTTTATGGTTAAAACCTGTCGATCGTCGTATGTGGTTTATGTTAAATAATGTGGGGCGTCGTACCGCTTTTGTTGAAGTGGGGGGTGCTTTTGCACATTGGAAAGCAGAACAAAAAATAGGCCGCGCATTAAAAACGCCAATGGTGAAAAGTGCGGTTGATGCATTAGATGAAACACTGCAAAACGTTTTGTTTGTTGATAAAGGTGAGCAATGGCATACAACCAGCGCGGATTAGATTCAGCGCAAGAACAAGATCAAGGTAAAATTATTCGTGATACCCGTACCTTGGGTATGCGTATTGCTGCGACACTCAAAAAACCACATGCCTTGGCAGTCGTGTTGGTTTGCTTTGGAATGGGCGCTTTTTTGATTGGGTCGATGAGTGAATTAATTTTAATTGTGGGCGTGGGTTGTTTTATTTTTGGTTATTTTCAAAAGCGTACTTTGCCATTTCGTTTGCCCCTAATGTCACATGAAAAAGATTACAACGATATCTTGTCTGGCTCCGGAAAACCCCGTATGGCACGGGGAATTTATTTTTTTGGTAATGAAATTAAAACCAATGAAGAAATGTGGTTTAGCAATGAAGATATGCGTACACATGTTTTAATTTTTGGTTCAACCGGTTCTGGTAAAACGCAGGCATTAATGTCCATCGCGTATAATGCCTTGGTGCAAGCATCGGGATTTATTTATGTCGATGGTAAAGGGGATAACAGTTTATATGCTTCCGTGTTTTCCATGGTGCGTTCGATGGGACGCGAAGATGATTTATTATTAATTAATTTTATGACGGGTGCGAAAGATATTATTGGCCCGCAAGAGTTGCGTTTATCAAACACATTAAATCCTTTCGGTACTGGCTCATCAAGCATGTTGTCTAACTTGGTGGTGAGTTTGATGGGATCATCGCAGGGTGGCGCACCTGATGCTGATATGTGGAAAGGTCGTGCGATTGGTTTCGTTGAATCACTGATGAAAGTATTGGTTGCAATGCGCGATGCAGGACACGTTTTGTTAGATGCCAATACCATTCGTAATTATTTTCACTTACCTAAATTAGAAACCATTGTGCTTGATAAATTATTTCCGCGCGATGGTATGGAATCGGTGAGTTTAGAAAATTTTCCTTCAGTGGTGCTTGAGCCGATTACCAATTATCTTTACACCTTGCCTGGTTTTAAAAAGGAAAGTAAAGGTAAGCAGGTTTCGCAAGTATTCGAACAACATGGTTATATCGTCATGCAATTGGTGCGTATTTTTACGTCATTGGCGGATACTTACGGCCATATTTTGCGTATTCGTTTACCCGAAGTAGATTTAACAGACGTTGTCTTAAATCGTCGTATTTTATGCGTATTATTACCTGCGTTGGAAAAATCACCGGAAGAATTATCGAACTTAGGAAAGATTGTTATTGCGACATTAAAATCCATGATGGCAGCAGGATTGGGTGATTCAGTTGAAGGACAATATAAAGATTTAATTGAAAAAAAACCAACAACTTCTGAAACACCCTATTTATGCATATTAGATGAATATGGTTATTATGCTGTTGAGGGTTTTGCTGTTGTCCCAGCGCAAGCGCGGTCCCTGGGTTTTTCTGTTGTCTTTGCCGGACAAGATTTGCCGGCGTTTCAAAAGGCCTCGAAAGAAGAAGCATTATCAATTGGTGCGAATACCAATATTAAAATTTGTATGAAATTAGAAGATCCATTGGACACCTGGGATTTCTTTATGAAAACAGCGGGTGAATCTTATGTAACACATGTTGATAGTTTTCAAGTGGATCAAGGTAGTGTGCTAGGAACCTATCAAGATGCAAAAGGCGCACGCTTAGAAAAACGTGCACGCGTAGATTTACTGGATTTAAAAGAGCAACGTGAAGGTGAAGCGCATTTCTTTTTCAAATCTAAAATTGTGCGTGGACGTTTTTTTTATGCAAATCCAACGCCTGTTAAACGCATGCATTTAAATCATTTTTTAATGGTGGATGCACCGTCAGATGAAGTGGCTCGACAAATTACAAAATCATTTGATATTTATCAAACTCTGGATACTTCTGCTAAAGCAGGATGGAAACCTTTTGATGTACCAGAAAATGAAGAAATTACACGTGTAGTGCAGTTAATGCGGGAATATGAACAATTTCTGCCGATTGAACGCGCAACGATGTTATTGACGAATTTTGAAGAACATATTGAAGTTGAAGGTGATATCCCCGTCGACTTTTTTGCGGAAGTCGCGCAAACGCAAACTGAATCAGCTGAGCATCGCTTGAATGTGTTTGTTGGATTGCGGATGACAGAATATCTTAAGCCGCTTGAAGTGCCAGAAGATCCTGCTTATCGCGCAGCGGTTTTAAATCGTAAATCAGTGCGTGATCAAATCGAATATGTGCAACGTCTATGTGGAAAATCAGGTCGTAATGCTTCGACTGTGGCGATGGAGTTGGTGGGTGATATGGATCGCGGAACAGATTATCCGCCGGCACCGCTGGATCCGCCGGTATTGGCAGAACAAATTGCAGCCAAGCTGCGGGATATCATTGAAGGAATTAGTTTGAAGAAAAAGGAAGAAGTCAGTAAATAAGCCGCAAAAATGATTGCTGGAAGTGACTAAAATGGACGCGAAAAAATTAACAACAAGCTGTTGTATTGTAGGCGGTGGCCCAGCCGGAATTATGCTTGGTTTTTTACTGGCGCGTGCGGGAATTGATGTTGTTGTCTTGGAAAAATGGGCTGATTTCTTTCGCGATTTTCGGGGTGATACCATTCATCCTTCTACCATGGAAATTCTTCACGAATTAAATCTGCTGGAGCCGTTTTTAGCGTTGCCCCATAATGAAACGCGTCAATTAGCAGCTGTCATTGGCACACACAAAATAATGCTCGCTGATTTTTCTCACCTTAAAGTGCATTGTCCCTATATTGCCTTCATGCCCCAATGGGATTTTCTAAATTTTATCGCTAAAGAAGCGCGTAATTATCCTAATTTTAAATTACTAATGGGGACAGAAGGAACAGCGTTAATTGAATCCGCTGGAAAAATAATGGGTGTCCGTGCAAAAAATAACGAAAACGAATTTGAGATTCAGACGAATTTGGTTGTGGGTGCCGATGGTCGTCACTCTATCGTTCGTGAAAAAAGTGGATTAACACTGAAAACCTTAAGCGCGCCGATGGATGTGCTGTGGTTTCGTTTGTCACGCAAAAAGTCGGATGCAAAGCAATCGATGGGTAAAATTGATATGGGACGCATGTTAATTATGATTGAGCGAGGCGATTATTGGCAGTGTGGATTTATTATACGTAAAGGTGATTTTGATAAAATACAACAAGCAGGACTAGAATCATTTTATCGTAGTATTCTTGAAATTGTGCCTGAGCTGGCTGATCGCATAAAAGAAATAAAAGAGTGGACGCAAATAAAATTATTGGCGGTGACTGTGAACCGTTTGCAAAAATGGTATCGCGCTGGATTATTATGTATTGGCGATGCGGCACACGCTATGTCACCCATTGGTGGTGTAGGTATTAATCTTGCTGTGCAAGATGCGGTGGCTGCTGCCAATATTTTAATACCCGCATTTTTAAAAAATAATAGGGTTACGGAATCTAATTTAGCGGCAATACAAAAGCGCCGTGAATTACCGACAAAATTGATGCAGCGTGTACAAGTTTTTATTCAAGATCGCGTCATCGATCGCGTGTTGGGAAATCGCATTCATCCAACCCCCCCTTTTGCATTAAAATTATTGCAATGGTTTCCGTTGCTTCGACGCATTCCTGCGCGGCTGATCGGTATGGGTTTTCGGCCAGAGAATATCAAAAATTAGGCGCGTATCTGTAATCTATTGCTTCCTATAACCGGCAGAATAACACAAAAAACTTGCAAGATTCTGCCAGTTATAGGATCATTATAAGTGGCAGAATAACACATGGGACTAAAATGACTATCACGGGTCGCATAGAAGAACTTGAGATACTGAGTAATGTGTATGAATCAAAACACGCAGAATTCCTAGCGGTTTATGGTCGTCGACGCGTAGGAAAAACATTTCTTATTCGTGAATTTTTTCAGAATAAAAGCGATGCACTTTTTTTTAATGTGACTAGTTTGAAAGACGGCACAATGGCAGAACAAATTGCCAATGTCATGGACCGTATTGGAGAAACATTTTACGGTGGCGCCAGGTTAGAAAAGACCAATAATTGGCGTGATACTTTTAAAGCATTAAATGAAGCAATAGAAAAATGCCATTATAAAAAAATTATTATTTTTATAGATGAAATACCTTGGATGGCAACGCCAAAATCAAAATTATTACAAAACATTGATTATTTTTGGAATCAGTATTGGTCTGCTAATTCAAAAATTAAATTTATTATTTGCGGTTCTTCCGCCTCTTGGATTATTGATAAAATTATCAATAACAAAGGCGGGTTACACAATAGAATTACCGAGAAAATATGTTTAGAGCCTTTTAATCTTTCTGAAACAAAAAATTACTTGAAACACAACCATATCAATTTAGATAATCATCAAATATTGTTAATTTACATGGTTACGGGCGGCGTGCCATTTTATTTATCGAAAATAAAATGGAAAGGGTCGGCGATGCAAATTATTGGGAAATTAGCATTTTCCAAAAAAGCATTTTTTGTAAATGAGTTTGATAATTTATTTTCGTCTCTTTTTAAAAATCATGAAACACACATTAAAATTGTTGTAGCGCTGTCAAAAAATAAAGATGGGTTGGAAAAAACAAAACTACTAGAGCTGATTGATTCATCGGGCGGCAGTGGCATGAAAAAACTTCAAGAGTTAGAAGATGCGGGTTTTATCATGCGATTTAATCCACTTTATCATAAGCGAAAAAATACTTACTATCGATTAATAGATGAATATAGTTATTTTTATTTGAAATGGATTGAACCCATTAAAACCTTGTTGCAAAATAAATCATTAACACAAAGCGATTGGCAATCATTGTGTGTAACACCTGAATGGCATAATTGGTTAGGATATGCGTTTGAGATGGTCTGCTATAAACATCTCGTTGCCATCAAAGAAAAATTGAATTTGCCGCCCATGAGTCTAGCAAGCACGTGGAAATACACACCTAAGAAAAACAGTAATGAACGTGGTGCGCAAATTGATTTATTGTTTGACCGTCGTGATAATGCTATTACCATTTGTGAGGTTAAGTATACTGAAAAACCATTCTTAATCACCAAAGATTATTTTGAAATTTTAAATCGAAAATTAGTCGTATTTAAACAGCATACCCGAACGCAAAAACAACTGCTTGTTTCGTTTGTTTCGGCTAATGGGATTATTGAAAATCCTTATTCAGATGAATTAGTGCAAAGTGTCGCAACGTTGGATGATTTGTTTCAAGAATGAGTGAAGCTTGTTTTCCAATAAATATATCTGCTATTGCTTTTTATGACCTTGTGTGCTGTAATTTCGGATATCACTCCGGATTTTAGACGTATTTCCGGAGTTTATTCCGATATTACGCCTTAAATCCGGAGTCATGATATGTACGTTAAGCGTCATTTGGCATTGCCACACGACCACAGTGTTTTATTGTTCGGTGCGCGTGGTGTTGGAAAAAGTTCATTACTTGAAGACGAATTTAAGCTTGATCAGAATTTGTATCTCGATTTATTAGATCCTGAAATTGAAATGCGTTTTTTGGAAAAACCAAATGATTTAATTGCATTGGTTGATGCAATGCCAGATTCTGCAACGCATGTGATTATCGATGAAATTCAGAAAGTGCCGAAATTATTGGACATTGTACATTTATTAATTGAAAAGAAAAAAACAAAAAAGATTTTTATTCTCACTGGATCAAGCGCGCGTAAATTAAAACTGGCTGGTGTGAATTTATTAGCAGGACGCGCTTTTGTTTATCATTTATACCCGCTTACCTATCTTGAATTGGGTGCACACTTTAAATTAGATGTTGCATTGGCTTGGGGTTTATTACCGAAAGCGATAAATTTAGCAACAGCAACCGCCAAAAGAAAATTTTTGCAAAGTTATGCACTTACTTATTTAAAAGTAGAAGTGTGGGCTGAACAGTTAGTAAAAAAATTAGATTCCTTTCGTCGTTTTTTGCAAGTAGCGGCGCAAACAAACAGCAAAATCGTGAATTATGCAAATATTGCACGTAATGTGGGTGTGGATGATAAAACTGTCGCGACTTATTTTGAAATTTTGGAAGACACATTGCTGGGGTTTATGTTGGAGTCATATCGACATTCATTTAGAAAGCGATTACGCCATGCGCCGAAATTTTACTTCATCGATGTCGGTATTGTTAGGGCATTAAGCAAAACATTAACTATTCCGCTAGTACGATCAACAAACTATTATGATGATTTGTTTGAACAATTTATCGTGACAGAATGCATTAAATTGGCAAGTTACAATAAATCTGAATATCAGTTTTCTTATTTGCGAACTGAAAGCGATGTCGAAGTAGATTTAATTGTGGAGCGTCCAGGAAAACAATTGCTGCTGATTGAAGTTAAAAGTAAAGTTTGCGTTGAAAAAAGTGATTTAAAATCCTTGATTAATATCGCCAGTGATTTTCCAGAGTGTGAAGCGGTTTGTTTTTCTTGTGATCCTTATATTAAAAAAATAGATGATGTGATGGTGTATCCATGGCAAGAGGGTATTAAAAAGTTTTTTGATGATGATCTTTAAACCCAATGGCTATCGTTATTGGATTTTGTTAACAGAGGAAGAGGAAAATCAGTTGAGAAAAATTGAGATTTAAAAACGCGCATTATAATCCAGCGATCGAGTATGTACATAATGGTTTGAGCTTGCTAGACTCAATTTAGTTTTTTACTGACAGGACGCAAGGCAATGGTTGACAAGGAGGAGAAATGTCGCATGATTTTACATCGCAACATCGCAACATCG
>MGXX01000020.1 GCA_001801515.1 Gammaproteobacteria bacterium RIFCSPHIGHO2_12_FULL_38_11 | reverse complement strand
TTTACGTAATGGGTGTGTCACGGGTTGCCAATTGTCAATATCAACTCGATGACGTGGTTTAAATAAGCGTTCAATTTCGTAATGAGAATCGAGTGCTTGCGCAATGGCAATCAATCTTTCTAATGAAACTTGCCCTGTCCGCTCAAAGCGCTTGAGAGAGTGCACGTTAATATGTGCAACCTTCGCTAGCATTTCGCGTGTCCATGCTTTTTGTAGACGGATTGCGGTTAATCGTTTTGCCAATTCCTTGCCTGTTTCTGCGGGTGTTGTCATCTGCATTTTCCTTTTTTGCGAATAGGGATTATGTTATCTTTCGTTAACACTATTAGCAATAGAGATTTGTCATGCGGCACTATTCTTTAATCGACAAACTGCTTTCGCAAGCCAATGCGGCATTAACCACTGTTTTTACAGTTGCATTGAGCGCGAGAAAAAATCCTGCAGAAATACTTGCCGAGCCTGAATTAAATAACGAGGAGAAAAAAAATAGTATTGGGTGTATGCGGGTGAATCACACGGGTGAAGTGTGTGCGCAAGCATTGTATCGTGGACAATTAATCACGTGCAGCGCTGATAAAACACGTTCAATGCTTGAAAAATCATGTGAAGAAGAGACAGATCATTTGGCATGGACAAAACAGCGTTTAATTGAATTGCATGGTAAGACAAGTTATTTAAATTTACTTTGGTATTTTAATTCCTATTTAATTGGATTGATCGCCGGATTAGCGGGGGATCGCTGGAGTTTGGGTTTTGTTTCAGAAACGGAAATTCAAGTGGCGAATCATTTAAAAAATCATTTAATGAAATTACCTGAAAATGATTTAAAGAGTCGTGCAATTGTGTCGCAAATGCGTGATGAGGAAATGCAACATGAAAAAGCAGCGGTTGATGCGGGTGCGTGTGAATTGCCTGAAATAATTAAAAAATTAATGCAGCTGAATGCAAAAGTCATGACGACGGTGGCGTATCGCATTTAGGATCATTTAGAAATTGGCGGGTGAAAAATCACCTGTATTACATTTCCTTCGGGGTCTGCGCAATATAAACTGCGCGCACCATCTCGGTGAGTTTTGGGTTCGGCCACAATCTTCACCTTGTTTTCCTTTAAAAAAATAAACCAGGTGTCGACGTCTTTTGGTGTTTGAACAAAAAAACCAATATGGTCTAAACGTTGTGAAGCCCTAACGCGTTTTATTTCAGGCACACGATGTAATGCTAAATTATCATTGCCTGAGCTTAAGTAAACATTGTCGGGATCGGGTTGCCACTCGATTTGCATATTGAAAATTGTTTTATAAAATGTCGCGCAGATTTCGACATCAAATACATTGAGTGCAATGTGGCGAAGTCCGAGAGTGGTTAATGACATATTGATGTCCTTGTGTGAGATTATGTGCGATTAATTTCTTCATATAATTGCTTAATACGTAAAGCATAATCATCCGTGCCAAATAATTCAGATCCCATGACAATAAAATTGGCGCCTGCATTAATTACTTGCTTAATATTATTTACTTTAATTCCGCCATCAATGCCTAATAAAATATTTGGATTATATTTATTAATTAATTTTTTTGTTTCGCGAATTTTTTCAACAGATTCGGGGATGAATGATTGACCGCCAAAACCTGCAAAAACAGACATTAATAAAATTAATTCAAATTCAGAAAAAAGTGCTTTATCGATATGCACTGGTTTATCAGGATTAAATGCAAGGCCTGCTTGCATTGAGGCATCATGAATTTTGTCGCATATTAATTTAATATCGTTAGGTGATTTTAATGCCGCGGGGTGGAAAGTTAAACGTGTCGCGCCTGCTCTAGCAAAAGGCTCGATATAGCATTCTGGATCGGTGACCATTAGGTGTACGTCAATTTCCGCTGTAATGCCAGCATTGCGTAGTGCTTGGCAAACCACTGATCCAAAACTGAGGTTGGGTACAAAATGATGATCCATTACGTCAAAATGGAGGCAATGAGCGCCCGCAGATAAGATGTTTTTTGATTCCTGCCCTAAAATTGCAAAATCGGCAGATAGTATTGAAGCAGCGATAATGATTTTATTTGACATGGTTTCTCCAGTAGATTGAGTTCCCTAATGTTTTTTTGATGAAATGATTTCATATGCCTTTTTAATCCGCTGGGTTTTTTCAGTGGCAACTTTGATCATTTCTGGCGGTAACCCTTTAGAAATTAATTTATCAGGATGATTTTGGCTCATTAATCGTCGATACGCTTTTTTAATTTCGTCTGACGTTGAATTTCTTGTCACGCCTAAAATTTGATAAGCATCCGCAGTAGTCATGGTATTTTCTGATCGATGGTGTTGACGCGAATAATGTTGATTTTCATTGGCGTTAAATTGAAAGCCGCGAATCCCCAGTTGTGCACAAATATGCTGTAGTGTTTCTTTTTTTGCGGCTGATAAATAACCTTCAGCCGAAGCCATTTGCAATTGAATATCTAAAAAAAGCTGCAATAAAGCGGGCTGAATAATGCAAACCTGACGCAGCTCGAGTAAGGTTTGATTGATGTTAAAATTTGCTTTTTTTCCAAGAGAAAATAAATAGATGGCTTGCTCTTTTTGGGTGTCATTCAGGCCCATTTTAGACATAATAGCACGTGCAGTCTGAATTTCATTTTCAGAAACGTGGCCATCTGATTTTGCAATATAACCCATGATTTTAAACGTACTGGCGAAAAAAACCTGTTGAGCGTGTGTGTGAATGTTGCCTTGCGTGGCCTGAATAATAGCGCGAAAATAGCCAAGATCGTATAAATGACCTGCAATGAATCCCAACGCCATACCGATGGGTCCGAACATCAGACCAAACAGAGTGCCGAGTAATTTTCCTTTGAATTTCATAGCGTGTTATCGCTTTTATTTTAGGATAAGATTGTAGCATTACTTTATCCCCTACAGGACAAAAATATGCTTCAAGTGCCACATTTGGAAACGGCTTTAACGGGTCCATTACAACATCTGGAAAAAAAATTTTTAGCGGCGCAAGTTGCTATTGAAAGTTGGTTTCGACATCAGTGGCAATTAACCCCACCTGTGTTTTATGGTTCAGTTGATTTACGTAATGCTGGTTTTAAATTAGCACCTGTGGATACCAATTTATTTCCTGCCGGATTTAATAATTTAAATCCTGAAATGATGGCCTTGTGTGTACAGGCAGTACAAGCAACGATGGCCGAAAAGTGTCCGAGTGCAACACGTTTATTATTAATTCCTGAAAGTCATACGCGCAATTTATTTTATTTTGAAAATCTAGCAACGCTTTTGGAAATTTTAGAACGCGCGGGATTTGATGTTCGAATGGCTTCATTAATTCCTGATTTAATGGAACCCTTGAAACAATTACTGCCATCAGGACGAGAAATTACACTAGCGCCTTTAATTCGCGAAAACAATCGCGTTGGCATAAAAGATTATTTTCCGTGTTGTATTATTTTAAATAATGATTTTTCTGCTGGAATTCCTGATATTTTAAAAAACATAAAACAATTACTGATGCCTGCATTAGCATTGGGGTGGTCGACGCGTCTGAAATCAGATCATTTTCGTTTATATCACACCGTGTGTGATGAATTTTCAAAAACAATTGATTTAGATCCTTGGTTGATTAATCCGTATTTTGATCATTGCGATGAGGTGGATTTTTCAGTTCAAGCTGGTCATGAATGGCTGGCCAAACGCGCCGAAATTTTATTTGATAAAATTCGAAAAAAATATGCAGAATATAAAATTGATCAGCCACCTTTTGTTGTTGTTAAAGCAGATCAAGGAACGTATGGAATGGCAGTCATGATGATTAAAAATTCGAATGAATTATTGCAATTAAATCGTAAGCAACGTACGAAAATGGGCTCACTCAAAGGGGGCAGCGCAGTAACTAAAATCCTCATGCAAGAGGGTGTTTATACTTTTGAAACAGTGGGCGTGGACCATGCTGTTGCAGAGCCTGTTGTGTATCATATCGGTCGACACGTGGTTGGCGGGTTTTACCGCATTCATAAAAATCGCGGTAATGATGAAAATTTAAATGCACCAGGGATGGATTTTCAACCATTGGCATTTGCAAAAAATTGTCATCTACCACCATGTGGAAAAAATGATATTGATAAACCAGACCACGTTAACCGGTTTTATGCCTATGGTGTGGTTGGACGGTTAGCGATGGTCGCTGCTGCAAGGGAAGTATGCGTGGGAGTGTTATTATGAATATCGGATTTTTGATTGACCCGCTGGAAAAAATAAACATTAAAAAAGACACCAGTTTTGCAATGTTGTTAGCTTCGCAAGAACGCGGTTGGAAAAATTGTGTCATTATGTCGGATGATATTTGGTTGCGTGATGGTATTGCGTGGGCACGAATGCAATTTCTTGAGGTGTGTGATGCCGAAAATAATCCCTTTACATTAGGGGAAATCAAAGAGCAGCCTTTGGTTGATTTAGATATATTATTAATGCGAAAAGATCCACCTGTTGATATGAATTATATGTATTTAACGTATCTGTTAGAGCAAGCAGAATCACAAGGATTAATTGTTTTAAATAAACCTGCAAGCTTGCGAGATGTCAATGAAAAATTATTTACTTCGTGGTTTCCGCAATGTTGTCCAAAAACATTGGTGACAACGCAATCTGATTTAATTGTGGATTTTATGCATTCTGTTAAGCATGCAGTCATTAAGCCATTAGATGGCATGGGTGGACATTCTGTTTTTCGCTTGTCACATGAAGATCCCAATCACCATGTCATTATTGAAACTGTCACACAAAAAAACACACGTATGGTAATGGTTCAGAAATTTATTGCTGAAATTATGCACGGTGATAAAAGAATTTTGATGATTGATGGTGAGCCTGTGCCCTATGCATTGGCACGAATTCCAGCAATTGACGATTTTCGCGGTAATTTAGCAGTGGGTGCAACCTATGCAGGACGTGAATTAACGGATCGTGATCGTTGGATTTGCGAACAAGTGGGCCCTACATTAAAAGAAAAAGGGTTATTATTTGTAGGCTTGGATATTATCGGGGATTATTTAACAGAAATTAATGTGACAAGCCCTACATGTGTGCGAGAATTGGATAAGCTATTTAGTTTAAATCTCGCGTCGGATTTTTTGGATGTGATTGAGTGTATCCTAGAACCCAGAGCATAGATCAGAACCCGGAGCATAAATCAGCTCAGAACCCGGAGCTGAAGCGAGTGGAAAATGAACTTATGTCATATAATATTGCCATTTCTTATACTAGTGCCGATTTAATATTTTCTGCTAAGCAACTATCTAACGAATTAAATTTACCTTTAACAGAATTAAGCTCGCAAGATTATGCTGCGTTCTTAATTGTGACGAGCGAACATCTGGAATTAAAAATAATTCAAAAAAAATTATTTACCCCGCTATTTATTGATTTTCTTCAAGGTGCATTAAATCACCGTCGACATTACGGTGGTGGAAAAAATCAGTTAATTGCTAAAGCGGTGGGTATTAAAGCAAAACAAAAACCCGTCGTTTTAGATGTCACAGCCGGATTAGGGCGTGATGCGTTTGTGCTGGCGACATTGGGTTGTGATGTAACAATGTGCGAGCGCTCGCCTATTATTTATGCTTTATTACATGATGGGTTGTTGCGTGCGCAAAAAGAAGTTTGGTTTCAGCAATTGTCATTAAAACTAAACCACGTTGATGCACTGAATTATCTTTCAAAAATAGCGGATGAAAATAAACCGGATGTTATTTATATTGATCCCATGTTTCCAGAAAAAACAAAGTCAGCGTTGGTGAAAAAAGAAATGCGCATTTTGCGTGATATGGTGGGTGATGATGCTGATTCTGAAAAATTGTTACAGGCAGCGTTAAAGATTGCTAAAAAAAGGGTAGTGGTGAAACGTGCGCGACTAGCGCCACTGTTGTCTGATGAAAAACCGGATATTGTTTTTGAAGGAAGAAGTAGTCGCTTTGATGTTTATTTAATTTAAGAAAATTTTACGCGGAAAATGAAGATCCGCAGCCGCAAGTCGTTTTTGCATTGGGATTGCGAATAATAAATTGTGCGCCGTTTATATCTTCACGATAATCAATTTCAGCATTTTTCAAATATTGAAAACTCATGGAATCAACGAGTAGTTTAACGGTAATTGCATCCCCTTCGTTTTTCTCGTCGATAATTTTTTTTTCGATAACAAAATCATCTTCGTTAATGCTTTCGTCGAAAGTAAATCCATATTGAAAACCAGAACAACCCCCGCCCGTAATAAACACGCGTAAGTTTAACTTGAAATTATTTTCTTCAATAATTAACGAATACACTTTTTTCGCTGCGGCATCAGTAAAGGTTAGCGGGCTCGCTTCGACGGGTGTTTGTAATTTTTTTAAGTTTTTTGGCATATGCTCCACAGTCACAGTCACAGTCACAGTCACAGTCACAGAGACTGAACGCATTATCAAGTCTTTTTATTTTCCTGTCAATTTTTGTTACAATTGCCCCATGAAAAAAATAAGCTTAAAACTCATTAAAACGATAAATTATCTGAGGATCGCAGATAAGTTCCGAATCATGGCGCATCCTCTGCGCGCGGTTTGTATTCTCATTGGAATTCCTATTTTGTATCATGCGATTATGCTTCTTAATCATCCTGCGGGGATGCACGATATAATTGATAACATCGTTCAATATGAGGATTTTCAAGCATGAAATGGATTTTAGCCTTCCATATTATTTTTATGGTTGCGTGGTTTGCAGGCCTGTTTTATTTGCCGCGTTTATTTGTGTATCACACGAAATGTACGGATCGGCTGGGTTTGGAAAGGTTTAAAACCATGGAATATAAGTTATTTTGGATGATCATGACACCCGCGGGAATGGTGACCAGTATTTTGGGATTGTGGTTATTGTTTTTAAAGCCTGAGTTATTGCAACATACTTTTTTTATCATCAAAATAAGCTTGGTTTTTTTATTGTGGATTTACCATATTTATTGCGGTTATTTGCTGCGATTATTTCAATTTGACCGTAATACTTTTTCAGAAAAATTTTATCGCGTGTTTAACGAAGTGCCGACATTACTGCTACTTGGAATAATTATAATGGCGATTGTGCAGCCATAGGTGTTTAATTAATCACAATCATCTGAAAATCATCCTTCGTCGCCCCACATTCAGGGCATGTCCAGTCGTTAGAAATCTCATCCCATCGAGTGCCTGGTTCAAGACCATCTTGAGGCCAGCCCTTTTCTTCGTCGTAGATAAAACCGCATAGTAGGCAAATGTATTTTTGATATGGCATAATCCGCTCCAATTAAAACGATTTTAATATACGCAAGTGGGGCGTCTTTATGCAAATGGTTTCTAATACAAAAAAATCTCATGATCTTTTTCAATTAGCCCAACAGTATATTCCGGGTGGCGTTAATTCTCCTGTGCGTGCATTTAAATCAGTTGGTGGTGAACCCCGTTTTATTGCTTCTGCAAAAGGGGCTTATTTAATTGATGTGGATGGGAATGAATTAATTGATTATGTGAATTCATGGGGACCCATGATTTTAGGACATGCCGATCCCATTGTTATTCAAGCGCTAATTGATACAGCAAAAAAAGGATTGAGTTTTGGCGCGCCATGTGAATATGAAGTGCTGCTTGCTAAGGAAATTTGCACGCGTGTGGATTCAATCGAAAAAGTACGCATGACTAATTCGGGAACCGAAGCCACGATGACTGCCATTCGTTTGGCGCGCGGCGCAACTGGGCGTGATAAAATTATAAAATTTGAAGGTTGTTATCATGGACATGTCGACAGTTTGCTGGTGAAAGCAGGTTCAGGCGCATTAACTTTTGGAACACCGAGTTCACCGGGTGTGCCACTGGGTTCAACGAATGATACTTTGGTTGCAACATTTAATGATTTAGATTCTGTTGTGCAATTGTTTGAAAAAAATCGTGATCAAGTTGCTTGTGTTATTATCGAGCCCATTGCGGGAAATGTGAATATGATCCTGCCAAAATCAGGGTTTTTACAAGGATTACGTGAATTGTGTAATCAAAATAAAGCATTATTAATTTTTGATGAAGTGATGACCGGGTTTCGTGTTGGTTATCAAGGATTTCAAAGTCATACGCAGGTTGTGCCAGATTTGACAACGCTCGGAAAAATTATTGGTGGTGGAATGCCGGTTGGTGCGGTAGGCGGTAGAGCAGACATTATGGATCAGTTGTCACCACTAGGGCCTATTTATCAAGCTGGGACATTGTCAGGGAATCCATTGGCGATGGTTGCAGGCCTAGCAACGTTACAACAATTAACGCCTGAAAAATACGCTGTTTTAGCAAAAAAAACAAAAAAATTAATGGATGGATTAAGTGCGCGCGCTGTTGCTGCTAATATTGCTTTTACTGTTAATTATGCTACTGGTATGTTTGGATTGTTTTTTACAGATGCAAAAAAAATCACGTGTTATGCTGATGTTATGCAATGTCATATTTCGCGTTTCAATGCTTTTTTTACAGGAATGTTAAATGCAGGTATTTATTTAGCGCCATCAGCATACGAAGCAGGGTTTATTTCCTTAGCGCATGGAGATACTGAAATTGAAAAGACATTGGATGCGGCAGAGCAAGTGTTTGTTAAACTTAGGTAAAAACACGGATTGCTTCTTGTTTTTATATTCTGGATAATGGGTATTGTTTTTGTGTTGCTATTGGATTTTTTAATGAAACGAACTCTGCGGTTATTCAGTATTTTTACAGTGGGATTTGCGCTTTCAACTGCCTACGCTGATAATTTGATACAAGTATACGCACAAGCAGTGAAAAGCGATCCTATTTTTGCGCAAGCAGAATCAACCTGGCATTCGCAAAAAATGAATGTCCCTATAGCCGTAGCGGGTTATTTGCCGCAAGTAACGGTTGGGGCGAATGCAGGCCCTGGCTACACTACTTCTGGCAGCACCATTTTTTCAGGTCAATCCAGCACAAGTAGTTGGCAATATAGTTATACTTTAAGTGCTAGCCAACAACTTTTTAATCTCGGGATTTGGGATCAAATTAAAGGTGCTGATGCATCGGTAAAAGCGGCGACGGCCACCTATCTTGCGGCACAACAATCTTTGATGCAACGCACGGCACTTGCTTATTTTAATGTATTGCAAGCTTATGATCAGCTGCGTTATACCGTTTCCAATAAGCGCGCCATTTTGCAGCAGTTGGTAACGGCGCGTGAGCAATTTCGTGTGGGACTTATCGCAATTACCGACGAATACGATGCACAAGCGAATTACGACCAAGTTATCGCACAACAAATTACCGCGCAAAATAATTTAAATACACAGCTCGAAGCGTTGCGTCAGCTAACAGGGCGTAATTATTATTCATTAAAAAGTTTGGGTAAAAAATTACCTTTAATTCGTCCTCAACCTAACAATATTAATACTTGGGTTGATATTGCTGATAAACAAAATTACAGTTTGCAGGCACAAAATTATAACGTGCAAGCCGCAATGGAAATGATTAAGCAGAAAGCTTCGGGTGGTTATCCATCAGTGAGTTTGACAGGCGCTTATGCTGGCGGGAATAGTACGCAAAGTTTAAATAGTGGTAATGTGGCAGGATTGTCAACGAGCACGGATTTTACATCTGCGAATATTGGTTTATCGTTGGCATATCAACCAATTCAAGGTGGACTGGTAACTGCTTCGAAAGAACAAGCGCGTTATAACTACGTCACTGCAGCGGGTTTGTTAGAGCAAACACATCGCAGTGTGGTTTATCAAGCACGCTCTAGTTTTTTAAATGTACTATCCAATTCCAGTCAAATTAAAGCAGATAAGCAAACCATTATTTCATCGCGCAATGCGCTGGCTGCAACAGAAGCGGGCTTGAGAGTGGGTACGCGTACGATGGTTGATGTATTGAGCGCGATGACAACGTTGTATCAATCACAAGAGCAATATGCAAATGATCAGTATTCGTATATTAATAATTTAATTAGTTTGAAAGCAGCTGCGGGAACATTGAGCATTTCTGATTTGCGAGTCATTAATTCCTGGCTGGGAAAATCAATTACTTTCCCGGATCAAATTAGCGTTTCAACCGTGCCAACTGCAAATGATAATCCAAAATTAAAAATGGATGATGTTGTGCAGCCCAAAAAAATAGAAGCTAAAACAAGTCATTTTATGACGGATAATTCAACTGATAAAAATGCATCAGCTATTTATTCTGTCGGTAATAATATGCCGGTTGTTGTTTCACCCAAAACGCCGTCACCGCCATTGGTGAAATTGGCGCCGCCAATATCTACGCAGTTGCCGCAGCCTGAAGTCACATGATCACTCATCAGTATCATTTTTACTCAATCCTAGCTAAAATGAATTTAAGTTAAACTGACATTCTGTGCGTTTTTAAAATTGACAACAACTCATTTGTAGAAATTTATGGCCCCTCCTGATCAGTCAACGCTTTCTGATATGTTTGAGAATCAAAAAGCGGAATGGCGCTATAAAAAAGCGGCAGAAGAAATTCGAAAAGAAGCCCATTTTAGTATTGAAAAGATGGTCATGAATTTGTTTGCAACCGTTATTGCAACTTATGGATTACTTGCAAATAACGTCCCAACAATTATTGGGGCCATGTTAATTTCTATGCTGCTGGGTCCGATCACGGGGATTGCATTAGCACTGGCGGAAGGTGATTACGGATTACTGAAAAAAGCACTCTTGATTGAATTTTTTGGTGTGTTACTTGTTTTTATCACTGCCTTTGTTATCGCCAAAATTCATCATGAGGTTTTGTTAGGCGATCAAGTCATGAATAGAACACACCCCAGTATTTTTGATTTAGCGGTTGCTTTGACTTGTGGTACTGCAGTTTCATTTGCGCTTGTTTCTAAAAAATTAAGCGCGGGCATTATTGGGGTCGCCATTTCTGTTTCCTTAACCCCTCCTTTAGCTGCCTCCGGTATTTTGTTAGCGCATGGGCAATATGGTTCTGCCTTTGGCGCATTTTTATTGTTTTTTACCAATTTGGTTGGTATTGAATTTTCAGCATCAGCTGTTTTTTGGTTTGTGGGTTATCAACGATTTTTTCGTCGTGAAAATCAGAAATTAATTTGGTTTCTAGTGCGCAATACAACTAGCTTTATTACAATTGTTTTTTTAGCCATCATTTTGACTATAGCGTTTCGCCATAGCCTTGATAAACAAATTTACGAAAATACGGTTCAAAAAAAATTAGCGCTTGAGTTAAGAAAATTCAAACACAGTCAACTGGTTTCTGTAGAAATTAAAAAGCGAGGTAATTATACGTGGGTAGTTGCAACCATTAGAACCAATAAACACTTTACGCATGATGACACAATAGCGCTTGCGAAAGGGATTCCAAAATATAGAACTACTAGTCAGAGTAGTCCAGAGTTAGAAATTCGAGAAATACCTATAAAAGAATTTTATACAAATTAATTTTTAATTGCTCGACTTGGATTTCGTGCTTGTTTTTAATCTCGATTAAGTGTCATTTTATTAATAATATGACAAAACAGCGCTGCGGTTTGTTTGGCATCATAAATCGCAGAATGCGCTTCTTTTTCATTAAACCCCAATTTTGCAGCGCGTAATGCTTTGGCTAGTACTGTTTTTCCAAATACCAATCCAGATAAAGTGGCCGTATCAAAAACCGTGAATGCATGAAAAGGTGTTTCTTTAAATTTGCAGCGTTTCGCTGCCATTAAAATAAAAGATAAATCAAAATGTGCGTTGTGGCCGACTAAAACCGCGCGTCGACAATCCGTGTCTTTCAGCGCTTGACGAACAAACTGGAATAGTTGGGTGAGTGCGTCGCATTCTTTAATATCAAATCGAAAAGGATGGAAAGGATCGATGCCTGTTATTTCTAGTGCTTCTTTGTCTAATCGGGCACCTTCAAATGGTGTGACATGACAGGCAAAATCACCCGCGGGTATTAACTTCCCATGATCATCAAAATCAACATTGACCGCTGCAATCTCAAG
The DNA here is from genome assembly GCA_001801515.1 of Gammaproteobacteria bacterium RIFCSPHIGHO2_12_FULL_38_11. The sequence continues at coordinate 20,029 of MGXX01000020.1, read as the reverse complement.
AATCGCATTTTTTTGATAATCAACACCACTGGTTTCAATATCAATAACAACAGGTAAATAACCATCAAAACGCTTTTTCATTTTCATTGCACTTTCCAAGATACTGTTTCCCCTGCTTTCATGGGAATTAATTGTGTGTGGCCAAAAGATAATTTTTCAGCTATTTTATAAGGGGTTTTTTCTAAAATAATATTATTTTTATTGATGGGGAGTTGATAAAATTCCGCGCCCGCGATGCTGGCAAATTTTTCTAGTCGATCAAGCGCATGGTATTTTTCGAAAATATCCGCATAAAGCCCAAGGGCTGCGTGTGCAGAATAAATGCCAGCGCATCCGCAGGCACTTTCTTTTTTTTCTACTGAATGGGGTGCGCTGTCTGTGCCCAGAAAGAATTTTGGATTCCCGCTAATAGCGGCTTGAATTAAAGCTTGTTGATCTTCAATGCGCTTTAAAATAGGCAGGCAGTAATAATGGGGATGAATACCGTGGCGAAGAAGATCATTGCGATTATAGTGTAAATGATGAGGGGTGATGGTTGCGGCAATGTTTTGTGGTGCTTGCAAAATAAAATCAACGGCAGCTTTTGTTGAAATATGTTCGAGTATCACGCGTAATTTTGGGAAGTCGCTTATAATATTATTCAATGTTTCAGTTAGAAATAATTTTTCACGATCGAAAATATCAGCGTTTTTATTGATTGATTCACCATGAATACATAATGGCATGTTGCTTGATTGCATTTGTTCGAGCAAAGGATAAATCTTTTTTACATCATCGATACCCGCTTTCGCGTGGGTTGTTGCAGCGGCAGGATAATATTTACAAGCCGTTATTATTCCCTTTGCTGCGTTTATTATTTCAGGTGACATAGATTCAGTTAAGTATAATGTCATCAATGGCAAAAAGTCATAACCAGCGGGAATATGTTTTTCAATGCGGTTTTTATAGGCATTTGCAGCGGTAATAGTCGTAACAGGGGATGAAAGATTGGGCATCACAATCGCACGTTTAAATTGCATCGCTGTGTCTGAAACAGTGCGAGATAAGTACACATTATCTCGCAAATGACAGTGCCAGTCGTCAGGTTGAATGAGTGTGATTGTGTTCATAAATGATACGCATTTTTAGTTTAGGAACATTGTAGCAAATCTGAAAAAATAGCGTTATGATTTTGGCTTATTTAAAATCCCAAGGAGAACATTTCAGTGAAAAAGTTTGTATTGCCAATGACTGCAGCAGCTTTAGCTTTATCTGTACCGAGTTTTGCAGCGGATAATAGTGCGAATTTATCAGCGCAGGTGGATCAACTGAGTGCGCAAACAAAAAAATTAGAACATGATGTTTGGTTATTGCGTCACAAAACCACGCAAAAACAAACAAAAACGCCGAAACTGAAAATGCCAACAGCAGCAGCAACAAGTCATGAATCGCCAGAAATTGTTAAAATGTGGAGTCACTATGTAACCATAACAGCCGTTCCCTATTTATCAAGGCATTTAGCTTATAGTGGCTCAGATTTGTTGTATAACGTGTCTTCAATCAATGAAGATTTGATTTTGTTGAGGCAGAAAAAAGAACTGGTTAAGGCGATGGATCTAGCAGGATATCCGCTCCATCGCCCTGTTATACAGGTCAGCGGATCGCTTGCAGGGCAGTTTTATTCTAGCGGTGCATTTACGCCCAACTCGACGGGTGGCAGTCCAACGTCTGGATTTAACTTATCGACAGCAGAATTAGATATTAATGCGATTGCAAGTAAATGGGCATCGGGTTTTATGGCTTTGTCATTCAATGGTAGTCCAGTGAGTACAGGTAATCGTGCCCCCAATTCTACTATTTACTTAGAGCGTGGATTTTTAACCATCGGTAATTTAAATGTGTGCCCGCTTTATTTTACGATTGGTGAAATGTATGCGCCTTTTGGTGCTTATACAAGCAGTATGGTTAGTACGCCTATGACACAATCCATGATGGAAATTCGTACGCCGACGGCTATTTTAGGTTATTCGGTGGGTAATTATTATGCGTCTATTTTTGGATATGGTGGTAGTCAAACATCAGGCGAAGACAGCGTTGTTAAACAAGCGGGTGCTGATACCGGTTATAAAAAAATATTCCATGGCGATGATAGTTATAGTGTTGGTGGGGGTTGGGTGTCAAATATTGCAGATTCTCAAGGTATGCAAGGAACGGGTTATTCCACAACGAACAACCAATTCAGTGGATTTGGTGCAAATAGCACATCAAATAATTTGGTCTATCCTGTTGGTGGTGCAGATTTGAATGGATCATTGGTGTTGGGCAGATTTACCTTTTTGGCAGAAGGTATGTCTGCCATAACACAATTTTCACCACAAGATTTACAGTATGATAACGCTGGTGCATTACCAGCGGCAGTACATGGTGAAATCGACTATGCGTTACCCTTTTTCGCTAAAAAATATGGCGTTGCTGTTGGTGCTTCCTGTGATCATACTTGGCAGGCTTTGGCCTTGAACTTAGAAGAAAATAAATATGCTCTGTTTTTGAGTGCCAATATTTGGCGCGAAACCTTGGAAAGTCTTGAAGTTAACTACGAAGGCGATTACAGCAGTGTAAATACATCAACTGGACGTGGTGCAGCATCAGGTGCCGTAATCAATGGAACCGGGATAGGAATTATCAGCGTATTAGCAGATGTGAATGTGTATTTCTAAAATTATGTTGCGAATTACTGAAATATTTTTTTCACTTCAAGGTGAAACACGAACGGTAGGATTACCGACAATATTTATACGTTTGACAGGTTGTCCGTTGCGTTGTCAATATTGCGATACCGCTTATGCCTTTTCCGGTGGAAAAAATATTTCGATTGATGAAATATTAAAAACACTCTTAAAATACAGTACAAAATACGTTACCGTCACGGGGGGTGAACCGTTGGCGCAAAAAGAATGTTTGCTGTTGTTAACGCAATTATGTGATCGCGGTTATTTGGTTTCGTTAGAAACCAGCGGTGCTATTATTACTGCTGACGTTGATCCCCGTGTTGTTAAAATTGTGGATATTAAAACACCGGCTTCACTCGAATCTTCAAAAAATAATTTTGAAAATATCGCTTATTTATTACCGCATGATCAAATTAAATTTGTCATTTGTGACAGAACTGATTATGAATGGGCAAAAAAAATAATAGATCAATTTAAATTGAACCAAAAATGTGAAATTTTGTTTTCGCCGAGCTATCAGCAGTTGTCTAATGCGGATTTGGCAGATTGGATTTTGAAAGATCAGCTACCCGTGCGGTTTCAAACTCAGCTGCACAAAGTAATTTGGGGGGACGTGCCAGGAAAGTAGGGAGCGGAAAGAAAGTTATTGGCTATTGCATAGCGCTTGAGTAGAATAGCGATTCAGATTCTACTGTTTATTTTTTTTAACAATTATTATAGAGGAAGGAAGTTATGAATAAATGTGTAAGTGGATTGGTTATTTTTATTGTGGGTGGTCTTGTGGGTGCTGGCCTGACTTATCATCATTATATGAAAGCAGGAATGGATAATGCAGCGGTGACAACGACTGCAATGGGGGACACATCAACAACTATGCCCGCAACAGCAACAACAACTGAAGCAGTAGCGGCAACACCAGCAGCAGCAACAACAACGCCAGCGGCAACAACAGCTGAAACAATGCCAGCGACCTCGTCAGCGTCAGCTGATGCAACACCTGCCACTGATTCAAGTGATACAGCTGCTGCACCATCTGCGCCATCTGAACCATCTGATGTAGCAAGCACATCAACAGAGTCAACAAATGCAACAACTGAACCAGCACCTGCGCAAACACAGGAGCAATAAACCTGTTTTTCTGATACTCTCTTTCGTTTTGCGAAAGAGGGTGTTTGATTATGCGTAATTCGTCCAAATCCGAAAAAAAACTATTACATTATGTCAGTCGTGCTATCTCCGATTACAAGTTAATCGAGAAGGGTGATCGCGTGATGGTTTGTTTATCGGGTGGAAAAGATTCCTATACCCTGCTGCGTATTCTCAGCCTTATTCGTCTTGAATGGCACAATGCATTCGATATTTTTTCATTTACCTTAGATCAGTCGCAACCGGGTTGGGATGATTCCCACATGCGCAATTGGTTAAGCGATCATAAAATTCCATTTGAAATTGAAACGCGCGATACCTATTCTGTTGTTAAACGTGTCATTCCTGAAGGAAAAACATACTGTTCATTATGCTCGCGCTTACGTCGTGGCAATATTTATCGTTATGCGCAAGAAAATGGGTTTAATAAAGTGGCATTAGGGCATCATCGAGATGATTTGATTCATACATTATTAATGTCGATTTTATATGCCGGCCAAATTAAATCGATGCCGCCGAAATTACTGTCGGATAATAAAAAACATATCGTAATTCGCCCGCTGGTTTACTGCCAGGAAGCAGATATCAAAACTTACGCGAGCGAACAACAATTCCCCATTATTCCCTGCACGTTATGCGGGTTACAGGAAAATCTAACGCGTAAAAAAATAAAAAAACTAGTGGAAGCGTTGACGCTGGATAATCCAAAAGTGCCGAGCAATATGCTGCATGCATTACAAAGTGTGCATCCGAGCCAATTAATGGATAAAAAATTGTGGTGTTTTGATGAAATGATCCGCAAGCAAGATAACAAACAAACTCATCAAATAGATGATTGAAAAACGAAACACAGACAAAGCAATCTTGGGTTTATTTGTATAAAGTAAACGAATAGTCCATTGTAAAAATCGCATATTTAATAAAATAACTGAAATTAAATATAGCCAACCAGACATGTTGATTGCAAAAGGCAATAGGGTGATTGCAAATAATAAAATAGTGTAAAGAACAATATTCATTTTTGTAAAATAAATGCCGTGCGTGACGGGCAACATGGGGACATTTGCTTTTGCATATTCATCAACGCGGTAAATTGCCAAGGCCCAAAAGTGGGGGGGCGTCCAAATAAAAATAATTAACATTAATAACAAGGCACCTGGGTCGATGTGTCCTGTCATTGCAACCCAACCCAGTAATGGTGGTGCGGCACCGGCTATGCCGCCGATCACAATATTTTGTGGTGTTTTATGTTTTAAAAATAAAGTATAAATACCGGCATAGCCGATTAAGGTTAAAAAGGTTAACAACGCTGTGAGATTATTTACATAGTTAATTAATATAAAAAGTGAGAACGCGCATAAAATAATTGAAAATAAAATCGCATTGCGTGTGGTGATCGTGCCTTGTGCGACGGGCCGATTTTGTGTGCGATTCATGATGCGGTCAATTTGACGATCAACCAAATGATTAATGGCGGCAGCACTGCCTGCCATCAATGCAATGCCGGTATTGCCAAAAATAAACACTGTCCAGGAAAAATGAACAGGTGCTAAAGCCATTCCGACCATGCTGGTTAATATCATTAACAAAACAACGCGCGGTTTACAGAGGGTGAGATAAGATTTAATTTTATTTTTCATGAAGTAAAAAATACCGTGACAATAGGGATGAGTAATAAAAATAACATAATGAAGGGAATGAGCGACCAGGTTATTTCTGTGTAATTGGCTTTTTTATGCTTAATTGATATAAAAAGTAATAATGTGAATACGAATAATATTGTCGCGCAGGATATGTAAAATACAATTGGGCGTAAATGCACAGTGGCAGTAAGTAGTAATGAAAAATAATGCATCAAAGTAGTCCCCATAATGATGGCGACATTAAAGCATATTTTTCTATAAACAACACGCCTGTGCCGCATGAAAAGGGCCGTTAAATACTTTGATAGCAATATCCTTTATGCTAAATTCTTCGATAAATTGCTTTTCTTGCGCCAATTGATCGGAAAACCATTGCGATAAGGTTTCCAATGTGATGTTGTCAAGGGGCATTAAAACGACATCCGTTTTTAATAACCACATAGATTTATGATTAAACGTAATTTGATAATGTTCTGGATCTTCTTCGATTTGCATATAAGGTGATTGGGTTGGAATTAAGGTGTGCCAATTTAACTGTTTGCACAGTACATTTAATTTATCGTGCAGTAATCGATAGTCGAAGGTAATACCCGGCTCATTTATTTTCGCCGTTAATTTTATTTGAAGAGAATAATTATGGCCATGAAGTGGCTCACGCTCTGTTCTGGAAAAAAGGGTAAAATGTGCAATAGAAAATTTAAATTGCCCTTGGTTGAAGTATAATGTTGCGTGTTTGTTTTTCATGGTAACCTCTTGCTGTAAGTAGTTTCTCGCGTGAATCATTCGCAATCAGCTGCGCACGTTAATTTTAGGGAACAGCCCTGTCGTATTCGCACTGTGCTATTTAAATCCCATTAATTCTGCTTCATAATTTTTCGTTAACCCCATTACTTTAAATAATTCACCCATTTCATTTGGTGATGTTAATTTCATAATCTGCCGATTTTGATTAAAACGCTTTTTCTCATCTAATGTATTATCGATAAAAGATAATAAGTTACAGTTGATTAAAAAACTTGCCTGATTAGAAAATCCGGCAACATTTAAATGACATTTTTCAGCGGATTCTGCCACTGCCGTAAAATCAACATGTGCGGTAATATCTTGAATGCCTGGAAAAACAAGCGGATTGGGATGTGCGTGATGTTGATAATGACACATCAATGTTCCTTGCATTCGGTCGGGGTGATAATATTCATGACGCAAAAAACCGTAATCAATAATAAATACTGCGCCGCGCGATAAACTATCGGCCATGCTTTTCATCCAGCCGGGTAAATATAAATTAATTTCAGACATATAGTTTTCTGAAAAATTAATATCATACTGATTAATTTCAGTTGTTAATTTAATATTTTCTGAAATACACAGCGTCAACAAATTATTATTATCTAGTGTTACGGCACATTCCTTAATGCCACCCGTATTTTTAAACACATTAACAGGCATCGCATCCAACACTTCGTTTGCTAAAATAACGCCTTGAATGGGTTTGGAGGGAAATGCATCTAACCAGGTTACTTTGTGAAGCAATTCGGGAATTTTTTCTTGAATTGTTTTCATTTGCATCGATTTTAATGCAGCACTTAACTCTAAAATATAATAATGATCGGGTAATTGCCCTCGTTTTTTCAGTGTTATTAAAATATCAGCAGCCATGACGCCAGTACCAGCGCCAAATTCCAAGATATCGCCATCTTTTAATTTATGCAAAATTTCCGAACATTGATTGGCAAGGCAGTAGGAGAATAAGGGTGAAACTTCAGGCGCAGTGACGAAATCCCCCTCTTTACCTAATTTCCTTAATCCATTACGATAATAGCCAAACTGTGGCGCATATAAAGCCAATTCCATGTAACGCGCAAAAGAGATAAACTGAGTTGCTTTAATTTCGGCGATAATTTGCGACAATAGTTGATCTGATAGGGCTTTGGCTTCTGGATGAGGTGATGGTAATTGAGTCATGATGGGGCTACATTCCCTATTCCTGTCTAGTCAAGAGTATAAACGTATGAGCAACAAAAACCAAAAGGTTGTGTTAGTAACGGGTGGGGCAAGGCGGATTGGCGCTTCGATTGCCGAGTATTTTCATCTCAATGGTTATCGTGTCATTGTACATTATCGGCATTCAAAACAGGATGCAGAAACACTTATTAAAAAATTAAATGAACGACGTGATAATTTTGCTGCTGCAATTTCAGCTGATTTAGACAATTTTGATGCCTATGAAAAATTAATTTTTGATGCAAATGCAATTTGGCATCGCTTGGATGTTTTAATTAATAATGCGTCAACCTTTTTTCCCACACCTGTTGGAAAAACGAATGAGCATGATTGGAATTTATTGTTAAACAGCAATCTCAAAGCGCCATTTTTTTTATCGCAGGCAGCTGCCCCTTTGTTGGCGAAAAACAATGGTAATATTATTAATATTGTTGATACGCATGCCAATAAAAAACCGATGAAAAATTATCCCCTTTATTCTTGTGCAAAAGCAGGGTTAGCTATGTTAACGCAATCGTTGGCCTTAGAATTAGCACCTCAAATTCGTGTGAATGCAGTAGCACCAGGACATGTAATTTGGCCTGAAAATAAAAATGCTTTTTCTGATGCTGAAAAAAAAGCGATTGAAGCTGCGGTTCTATTGCAAAAAGAGATAAGCCCAATGGATATTGCGCAAACTGCCTTTTTTTTAGCAGAGCAAGCGTCCATTACAGGGCAAATGATTTCTGTTGATGCAGGCATGCTCCTAAGCTATTTGTAGTGTCTACAATTACACTTTTTGAGATTATATACGATGCCAAAATGTCTTATTAAATCGACACCTCAAACACTTGTTTTTTTCTTAGAGGATAATACTGCCGATAATAATGTTCGCGCTGCGCTAAAAACAAAGAAAAGCGGTGGAACAACCCCTTATCATGATAAAAAAAACATAGTGAACCCCTTTCTTGCGACGGTTGAAGCTGTTTCTGCGCATTTGATGCGACTTGTTTTTGATTCAGCGTTCACGCCAAAAGGAAGGGTGTATCAGGTTGAAACACCTGAAAAAATCGATATTCAATTCCTATCAAAAACCATTCCCCAGTTCGTGCCTGCGTGTAGGCTTCATGCAGAGGTAATTGATAATTTTTTTCCTTACAGGCAGGATGAACTTTCAAAAATCTTATTAACGGTATTGTGTTTTCAAGATCCTGATTTACACACGAAAAATTGGGGATTTGATTACGATAAACAAGAAATATGTCATTTTGATCATGATAGAAAGTGGGCGACATTTTCTAATCTTCTGTCAGATGGAGGGCAATATGGTGAAAAAACACTGGACGATTATCGGTTAACACGATGGCCAAATTTAATTTATTATGCCTGCGATGCTTTTAGTATTATATCTGCGGATGATATTCTTAAGCTTAGTGTGTTTAACAATCTTAAACCTTTTAATGATCCTTTTTCTCAGTGGCGAATTAATTTGGTTGAAAGCGTTATCATTGAAGAATTATCAATTGATCCTTATTTTAGGCAGCACTTATTTTACCGACTCACCAAATTCCTTTTGCTGCCAACATCAAATAGAGTGAGTTCGCTTATTGAAGCGCACTCGCCCGCTGGCACTTCCCCCTTTTTTTCTGATGCATTATTGAATACGATTATGTCGCATCAAGCACGGATTAAAAAAGTACTTGTATTTATGCCAGAATATCATCAATTTCTGGAAACGCATAAAGCGTATATACATTCTCATTTGAGAAAAGATATTTGTGCTTATAACGAAGAATTTTGTGATGCAGATAAACATATAAAACCCGATAAAGCCGAATATGCGCTTCAGGAAAAAGAGATACGAGAAGTTTTTGAAGCATTGCGAAAATTGAAAATAGAAGTGAAAATGGCTGTTACAAATGATACTGATGCTGCCCGAGAAGAAAGAGCAGAAGATATCGCTATTGCTTGCTTAGTAAGAGATATTGCGACAAGAGAGAATGTTAGGCTTATTTTGAAAAATGAAATTGAAAGGCAGGCTTATGCAGCGAAACTTTATGAGACTTTTTGTAAAGAGGGATCTGCCAATAAGAAGAATTTCGATCTTTTCTTCAGTGAAACGAACACTTCATATGAGCAGTATGAAGACTTTTCTAAAATATTTTTTAATGGTCAGATGAGAAACATGTTATGCGCCACACAATTTCTTGAATTAATTTCGCTTGGTGTTCCTTATAAAGTTTATTCTGAGCTTCTTCCTTCTATGAATGGATTTACATATTTTATAGCAGCTTTTCGCAACAGGACTGCTGAAACAGTTGATAAGAAGCTTGAAAAAAAACAAGCGCTATTCACGAAAAATATTCGTGATCAGGCAGACAGATTATTTTCAGGCGGTCATGTTAGTCGCGTTAAATTTAAAATGATGGAGATATTGCGCGAAAGAAAAATTTCAAATGAATTGTTATGGGGAACAACACTGGCTGATTATGCTTGTCCTGTGCCGGCACCAGTGCCTATTGGGTCTGGTTTTGCAGCGAGCTCATTACATTTAATTTGGAAGCAGCAAAAACGGCAGGCTTTACGCGCTGATAGAAACAGTGATGCCGCTAACATTGGGCAAATCCTTGGGGTGCTTGGTAATTGATAATTGTACTTGTGTCAGTTGTAATTCATTTTTTAAATAGTCGATTAATCGTTTTGCTAATGTTTCCAATAAGCGACAGGGTGTTTTTTCGATAAAAGAAGTAATGCTGTGGCAGATCACCGCGTAATCATGTGTATCATTTAATAAATCATTTTCTGCGGCATGATTAACGTCGACTGCGAAAGATAAATCAATTGATAAAGTTTGTGTGATTGATTGTTCGAAAGCATACACGCCAATGACGGCGTGCACGGTTAAACCTGAAATAATAATTTTACCCACCTAACTGCTTTTCTCGAATTTCTTGGAACGTTTTGCAATCAATGCATTTTACGGCGGTTGGGCGTGCTTCCAATCGACGAATGCCAATATCTGCGCCACAATCTTCGCAATGACCATATTCACTCGTGTTTAGTAAATCGAGTGATTGCTCAATTTTTTTAATTAATTTGCGTTCGCGATCACGTGTACGCAATTCTAAATTAAAGCCTTCTTCTTGTGTGGCGCGATCGACAGGGTCAGCGTAAAAAACAGCTTCTTCTTTTAAGTGGCCTACTGTTAAATCGACATCTTGCATTAGCTGTTGCTTCCATGCATCTAAAATTTTTCTAAAATGATCGCGTTGCGCGTCATTCATGTAGGTTTCATTGGGCTTAGGTTGATAAGGTGTAAATTCCAGCGCGCCCAGTAATGTGGTTGCTTTACGTGGTGTTGCTCTTTCTGGCAATTGAATAACATCAAATTCTTCACCTGCATTGTACTCCAGTTTTTCAGTCATTTTTTTACTTCTCTGCTTCTTCGTGATTTTTTGTTTAACAACAGGTTTGGTAGCAGGTTTTACAATAGATTTTTTTGCCAATGATTTTTTAGACGGCGCTTTTTTTGCGGTTTTTTGCGTTGTCTTTTTGGCGGGTTGTTTTGCTTTTGTTATTTTTTTTATTGTTTTTTTCGCTGCTGCTTTTTTTACTGTTTTTTTCACCGTTGCTTTTTTAACGATTTTTTTTGTCGCCTTTTTAACGGCCTTTTTTGGGTTTTTTACTGCTTTTCTTGCCGGTTTTTTGCTAATAACCTTTTTCTTTTTTTTTGCTATCATAATGCACTCCCTCTTTAAACGAAAAGGCTTCCAAATAATGTAAACGCCATTTTATCTGATTTGGTGAAATGAGCAAGAAGAAGTGCTACCAAACACCGCGAAAAACAATTGTTGCTGATCCCTGCAGCTGGATCATCGCGTCATCTGATGGCCAGGTAACGCGTAATAAACCACCGGCTTGATGTACTGTGACAGTTTCATTTAAATAACCGGCATATCGACCTATGGCCACGGCAGCGCAGGCGCCACTACCGCAGGCTTCTGTTAAACCCACGCCGCGCTCATACACGTTTAATTTGATAGCGTCACGTGATTGAACGTAAACAAATCCCACGTTTACGCCTTGCGGAAAAACGGGGTGTTCGTTGAGCTGTTTGCCAATGTCGATTATATCGTCGGCCACTTCATTTTCTACGCGTATAATGCAGTGAGGATTGCCGACGTTCACCACATCAAAAATAATATGATGTTTTGATAATTGAAGGTGATAAGGTGCTGCCTTTTCTGTGGTAATAAAAGGCAGGCTTGCAGGATTAAAGTTAGGTATGGCGATATCCACTTCTATTTGATTTAGCGGTAAGCAAGCCACACGCATAACATGATGGCGTGTTGCCAAATAAATAATTTTTTTTTCACTTAAGTTTTCTGATTGAATAAATAAGCCCATACAGCGCGCACCATTGCCGCATTGATACACTTCGTTGCCATCCGCATTGAAAATACGATAACCAAAATCAGCCGCAGGATTTTCTGTGGGCGTTAACAACAATACTTGATCGCATCCTACGCCGCGATGTCGGTTGGCAATATGGCGAATAAATTCAGGGGTGATTGTAACGGATTGTCGAATGGTATCTAGTACAACAAAATCATTACCCAATGCGTGCATTTTAGTAAAAAACAGTTCATTCATTGTGTTACTTTCCCGGTTGAAATAGGAGCAGCTTCTGATTTCCCATGGGGTAAATATAATGAGCCTTCTTGTCCGCAGCCTGCTAACATACTAACGCTTACACACAGTAAAATTAAAAACAATGCTTTCAATGCGGTTATCCTGTGATAAAATTCAAAGACGAAATCATAACATAATATTGTAATATTGAGAAAAAATCATATGAACACCAATTCAAATCTAGAAACGCATATTTTAAATCCAAAACAAAAAAGCATCGGCAGTGTTATTTGGATGCACGGTTTAGGTGCGCATCACGCTGATTTTGACACGATTGTGCCTGATCTTTGGCGTGGTGATCGATTGCCGCTGCGTTTCATATTTCCTAATGCACCTGTTCGACCTGTTACGATTAATAATCATGTGTTGATGCGTGCTTGGTATGATATTTATAGTTTGACGGATTTAAATCATGAGGATCAAGCGGGAATTATTGCATCACAGCACGCGATTACGCAGCTAATTCAAGCGGAAATTGCAAATGGCATGCCTGCCAATCGTATTGTACTTGCGGGGTTTTCACAGGGCGGAGCAATGGCGTTGTATGCGGGTGTGCGTCAGCAACAAAAAATAGCGGGGATTTTAGCGCTTTCATGTTATTTGCCGTTGTTGCACGAACATGGTCAGCATGTAGTGGAAACCAATTTACAAACACCTATTTTTATTGCACATGGATCGCATGATATGACCTTGCCGTGTTTCGCGGGAAAAATGGCATATGACATTGTTCGTGAAACACATCCAAATACGCAATGGAAGGAATATGCTATGCAACATGAAATCACGCCGCCAGAAATTCAGGATATTCACAATTGGTTAACGAAGGTGTTCGCGTAGTTCGTGTAGCGCTTTGGTTGTGCCAACGTTGTGCCAAACACCACTATAATGCTCACCTGTTACCAGGCCTTGATTAATCGCGGGCTGCAAAACCTTTGTTAAACGAAAGGCGCCGGGTTTTTCAGCGTAAAATAAATCAGGGTGAATTATGCCAATGTTGGCATAGGTAAATTTTTCAGAGTGATCGGCGCGTACAATATTATTTTTATCTAAACTATAATCTCCCGCTAAATGAAAATCAGGATTATTCACGAATACCAAATGTGCAGCGCGCACAGGTTTTATTATTAAATTTGTCAATGGATAATCCGTCCAGATATCACCACTGATTAATAAAAACGGTTTATTGCCCAGTAAAGGTAACGCTTGAAAAAGTCCGCCGCCTGTTTCCAGTAATTCATCTTCAATTGAATATTGAATATTTAAATTAAAATGAGAACCATTGCCGCAATAATCGATGATTTGGTCTTTTAGATGATGCACGTTAATAACCACATCTTTAATTCCTGCGTCATGTAACTGATGTAGCGTGTGCCCTAGCAAAGTGGTATTACCCACTATTAATAGGGGTTTTGGGGTAATGACCGTTAATGGTTTCAGTCGTTCGCCGCGGCCGGCGGCAAGGATCATGGCTTTCATTTTACCCCCTATAGCGGATAATGTTGACTTTACCCTCTATAGGGGATAAAATTTGTTTTATCCGTTATAGGGGGTAATATGATTATTCTTCGTTCTGCTGCTGAATTGGCATTGCTGGTCATTAAGCAGCGAAAAAAACTCAAACTCAGTCAATCCATGGTTGCGAAAAAAATTGGTGTTAAACAGCAAACTATTTCATCATTTGAAAATAAACCGGAAAGGTCAAAATTGCAAACGCTTTTTTACATATTGTCTGCGGTTAATCTTGATTTAAGTGCGTTGGATAAATCATCTGATCAAACTGAGTGGAAGGAAGAATGGTAAACAATACAAAAAATCGTGTTTTGCATGTGTATATGAATGAAAAAAGAGTCGGCACACTTGAAAAAAAGGGAAGCCGTGCATTTTGTTTTTCTTATGATGCAACATGGTTAGCTATGCCAGGCGCACGCCCTATATCGTTGTCATTGCCTTTGCTTGCAAAAGAATTTACGGCGCGAACGGTTTATTCTTTTTTTGATAATTTACTTCCTGATAATCCGCAAATTCGATCACGTATTCAAGCTTATTTTCATGCGGCCACGAATGAACCATTTGATTTATTGACGGTAATTGGAAAAGATTGCGTTGGTGCAATACAACTGCGTATGCCGGATGATAATAAATTTTCAAGTGGAATACAGTGTGCGCCGCTCAGTGAAAAAAAAATAGCATCGCTGCTGCGTAATATAAAAACAAACCCATTGGGAATGACGCATGATGAAAATGATTTTCGTATTTCAATAGCGGGCGCACAAGAAAAATCTGCATTATTATATTGGCGCAAAAAATGGATGCGACCTATTGGTTCAACACCCACAACGCATATTTTTAAATTGCCGATTGGTGTCATTTTGCATCAGAAAATGGATTTAAGTGACAGCTGTGAAAACGAATGGTTATGTGCGCAGATTGCAAGAGCATTTGGATTGCCGACAGCTTCATGCGACATTGGCATTTTTGATGGTGTAAAAGCGTTGATTGTTAAGCGCTTTGATCGTAAATTATCACGTGATCGAAAAAAAATACTGCGTTTACCACAAGAAGATATGTGTCAAGCATTGGGTATTCCTCCTGATTTTAAATATCAATCGGATGGTGGTCCTGGTATAAAAGATATTATGAAATTATTGCTGGGTTCTGCAACACCAGATAAAGATCGCGAATTTTTTTTTGGGACGCAGGTATTGTTTTGGTTGTTGGCGGCTATTGATGGCCATGCCAAAAATTTCAGTATTTTTTTAGAGCCTGGTGGGCAATTTCGATTAACACCCTTGTATGACATCATGTCAGCCTATCCGTTAATTGCCAACAAGCAATTGCAAGCAAAAAAAATAAAAATGGCAATGGCACTGGAAGGAAAAAATAAGCATTATCATTGGCATGAAATGCAACGACGTCATTTTTTAAGTGCTGCAAAAACAGCGCGTTTTTCGCCCGAGAAAGCCGAAGAAATAATAAATTCCATGTTGAGTAAGGTGGATGATGTTATTTGTGTTGTCACAAAAGAATTACCAAAGCGGTTTCCGAGAAAAATAGCAAAGCCTGTTTTTGATGGCATGCGATTGGCCAGGGATAAATTAAAGTAATGTTATCATCAATTGCAATTCTGGGTATTTATTGCAAACAGTCATCACGTAATTTAGCACCCGCGGAATTTCTTTGAGATAAGCTTCTTTTCCGTCGCGATAATATAATCGTGAAAAAATACCCAGGCATTTTAGGTGTCGTTGCAATCCCATTAAGTCAAACCAACGCATAAAAATTTTAAAATCAAGCGACAAATTTAATTGTTGATAAAACAACCTAACCCATTTCTCTACTTGATCATCGGGCCATGCAATATAGCAATCGCGCAATAAGGAAACTAAATCATAGGTGATGGGGCCTAAAACCGCATCTTGAAAATCCAGAACACCCAGTTCACCATCATCGCACACCATAATATTGCGTGAATGGTAATCGCGATGGACAAATACTTGCGGTTGCGCATTGGCAGAATCAATCAATAATTGATAACATGATTTTAATTTTTTTTCATTGACGTTGGATAATTGTTTGCCCAGTCTTTTTTTGATATACCAGGTGTCGAAAATTTCAAATTCACGCCAATATAAAACAGCATTAAAACAGGGTAAATTATAATTCGGCACGATACTACACTGTTGAATTTGCGATAAAGTGGTCATCGCTGATTGATACAATTTATCAGCAGC
This sequence comes from Gammaproteobacteria bacterium RIFCSPHIGHO2_12_FULL_38_11, assembly GCA_001801515.1. The sequence goes on along the minus strand of MGXX01000020.1, from coordinate 4,126 downwards.
ATTATTTTCAAGTGAAGGCAATAATTGTCGATCACCGAAATCAGGCAGCAATAAAAATCCTTGATTGAGATCGTGAGAAATAATGTGGGGAAAACGCGCTGATGCATTTTTAAATGCATCTGCAATAGCAATAAAAGCGGTGCAGTCTTCTTTTTCTGGCGGCGCATCCATCACGATAAACGTTTTTTTTGCAATAATGACGCGAAAATAGCGACGAAAGCTTGCATCGCCTGTTAAGGGTGTGATTGTGAAAGCAGTGGTCTCATGAAAAAGGCCAGATAGCCAAGCATGTAATGCAGATAACCTGGAATCAATTGAAGTGTCCATTGAACTGCTCGCATATTGAAACACAATGGGTATAATACAGGAGTTTTAAAAAAAATTAAGTCTGCCGTGAAAAAACTAACGATAATTATTAACCCGATTTTATTTGCAGCCGTGGTATTGGCGAGTGTAGATGTTTCTGCATCTGATTCAGTGGCGGATGCGCTAGGTTGGGTAACCGGGCATGTTCCGGGTGAAAAACATTCGCAGTGTAATGGATTTTATGCACAACCGAAATCAGTTGAAGACGTCCCCCATCCTCCACCCTATAAAAAAATACCTGTTGTTATTACGGCAAAGGGTCCTGTGATTTTTCGTACCAATGGTGTTTCTGTATTGCAAGACAGTGTGCTTATCCGTCAACCAGGTCGGTTAATTTATACTGATAAGGCCCTTGTTTATCGAGATAGCAAATCTGGAAAAATAACCGATATTAAACTAATTGGTCACGTGCGCGTACAAGAAGCGGGCAAATTAATGTTGGGAAAAAAGGCAGATTATAACCTTGTTAAAAATACGATCTCCTTGAATAATGCGCTGTATCACATTGTTGGTGAGCATGAATTACCTATGGTGATTACGTCATTTGATGCGTGGGGAGTGGCTAAGTCAATTCATCGAAAACCCAATGGTGAGATTGATTTGAAAAATGCAACCTATTCCACTTGTTCTCCAAAAAATCCATCATGGTACCTTAATGCAAAGTCGATACAGCTGGACCACAGTAAAGGCGAAGGTTATGCGCATAATGTTGTCATCCACTTTAAGCACGTACCGATTTTTTACACGCCTTATTTTTCATTTCCGTTAAATAATGCGCGCAAATCAGGATTTTTACCACCTAGAATGGGTTATGAAAATGGCACGGGGCAACATGGCTTTTATGTGGGAGAACCTTATTATTGGAATATAGCGCCAAATTATGATTTATTGTTTACGCCATCATGGTATTCCAAACGTGGTGTACAATTAAATGGATTGTTTCGTTATTTAACGAGTCAATCTGATGGTTTTTTGTATGCGGGTATCTTACCAGATGATCGTGAATTTGCCAGTTTCCGTCAAAACACGTTAAATGCCGTGGCAAATAATTCATCATCGGCATCGCCACCTTATATTTCAGAATTACAAGATGACAGCAATAATCGCCTCTTTATTAATTTAGAAAACAATGTGACATTTAATAAATATTGGACTGGAAAATTTTATGCGCGTTACATAAGTGATTCTTATTATGCGCAGGATTTTCAAACTGATTTTTTATCCCAAAACTCTAATCAAATACCCAGCTTTTCAGAATTAGATTACGCAGGCTTGCATTGGCAGGATACGTTTTTAGTACAAACTTATCAAACCTTGCATCCACTGGGTCAAATTAACACGCCCGCACAAAATCAATATACGCGATTACCTGAATTGGATTTTAGTGCAGCTTATCCACAATTTATCCCAAATTATAATTTTGATTTATCGGCACAAGCGGTCAATTTCATGTATCAAAGTAATTTCACGCCGCAAACGTTTCAAATGCCGATTGGTGAACGATTACATTTTCAGCCAAGTATCAGCAGACCTTTTACCTGGGCTTCATTCTACCTGACCCCCAAACTTATTGCAGATAGCACCAGTTATTTTGCGCAATTGCCCAGCGTGAGCCCAACAGCGCCACGATCGAATTATGATATTAATCGCACCTTGCCAATTTTTGATATCGACAGTGGTTTATATTTTGATCGTCAAATGCATATTGATGGGCAAGAATATATTCAAACATTACAGCCACGCATCTTTTATCTGTATACGCCGTATTTAAATCAAAATAATTATCCGAATTTTGATACGCAATTATTGCCTTTTTCAACCAGTAATTTATATTCAATTAATGAATTCTCAGGTTTTGATCGTTTTCAAAATGCAAATCAATTGAGTGTGGGGTTATCGAGTAATATATTACGTCAAAATGATGCGGATGATATTTTATCGGCACAATTAGGGTTTATTGATTATTTTACTGATCCGCATGTCTGTTTATCACAAACCAGCTGCCAGGCGCCCAAATCTATTTCGCCTATTACGGGTGGTTTAATTTGGAATCCGAATGCGCTGTGGGCGATTAATTCACGAGTTGCGTGGGATACTGCGTTGGGTGAAGTGAATAATGCGCAAGCGGGTGTTGAATATCACTTTTTACAACGTAAAATTATTTTATTTAATTATCAATACACCAATAATAGTTCGGACACACCGTATGATGCGCCTGTTTTCAATGGTGATTCTTCTTTGATTTCTGCAGGCTTAATTTGGCCGATCACGGTGCGTTGGCAATTCTTTGGATATGAATATTATGATCTCACGAATTCGCTTACCCGCGATCAATATGTTGGTTTATCTTATAACACGTGTTGTTGGGCGTTTCGTTTTATTGTTTCAAAAGATTATAATGGTGTGCCTACGGTTAATGGAAGCGCTTCATTTGAAAGTCAATACAGCACAAATTATTATGCTGAATTTTTATTGAAAGGCTTGGGCAGTGTTGCCAATAATCGTGCTGAAGATATGCTTGCGACAACCTTACCTGGATTTTCTGATGTGTTCTCAAATAGGGGGCATTATGGATTCGGGAACACGATTTAGATCGAAAATCCGGAACTAAATACGTTTTTTCGATGAAAAACCGGAACATAATCCGTTTATTCTATTTCATGCACGTCCATAGGGTGGGATAAAAAAATCCCCGCGAGGCGGGGATTATGCTATTTGGTTGATACAGCCGTGCATACTGGCGCAGTATTTCGTATTTGTGTTGAAAGTGGCGTCACGACAACCCCTGTACCCGTCGCGCTCAAAACTTTACATGCGGCATTTGTGTTTGTTGTACCAGGAACTATCGACAATGCTAACGTTGCATTTTTAGTGGTTTTTTTAAAGGCAACTTTGTATGTCCCATATACTTCAACTGGCTTGCCTGCCTTATTCGTATAGGTAGCCTGGCCGACATAGATAGTGCCAACTTTGCCCTGATAATACTTTGGTTCCCAAGCGTATGAACCGGGTGCAAGTTTACTCCATGGCCCACCTTGAATAGTGGCGCCGCTTTTATTTGCAAAAAATGTCACGAATCGAATGCTGCTATCTGGAGTGACAGTCATGCAATTAGGAATGTCGCACGCAATGCCCGCTAATGGCGCTGCACAGCAAACTACTGATGCAATTATTAATTTTTTCATACAATAATCCTTTAAGTTGTTTAGTTGAGGTTTAATTATTGTACAGATCAAAAAGCGTGTTTACAAATGTCGTGAAATAAAAAATCCCCGCGTGGGCGGGGACTGTCAATGGTGTATCTCAACAAGTTACGAACATGAGCCAATCATCGAGCTAACATCCACACCGTTAAAAGTGGCGCTATTGATAACAGGGTTACCATTAGATTCTGCGATATCAACAGTTAACGTATTTTTGTTGTTGCGAGAAATATTATATTTCGTCGATGTCAATGAGTTTGGATCAAACTTTAAGCATTGCGTAGTCGATTGTAACAGACCATTATCTGCTCTAATTACTTTAGGTTGTAACGAAAATTGAACGCAATTTCCTGGGCCAGATGAAGCTGCATAGTAGGTCCATGCGGGACCACTCCAGGGACTTCCTACTATGTAAATGTTGGCTGGGTTTTGTAACTTAAAGTCAGCCATCGGTCCTGTTGAGCGAATTGCATCAAATTAAATCTTACCGAAGCTAGCTAAAAAACCATTCGTTGCATCAAAATAAATCTTACCCAAGGAGGGAGAGAATTATGGCG
>MGXX01000019.1 GCA_001801515.1 Gammaproteobacteria bacterium RIFCSPHIGHO2_12_FULL_38_11 | reverse complement strand
TCACACATGCCCCCCATTACAACCCCATGAAGCATCGACTTGTATCAAAAGTAGCAGATTGGCCATTTTCAACATTTCATCGTTATGTTAAAAATGGGTTGCTTTCTGAAAATTGGTGTTATCAGAATGATGATTTGGATGTAGAGTGATGTTGATTTTAGGCTGCAATCATGGGCTTTACCCCGGAAGAAAAAAGCGTTTCTTCCGGGCTACGTTTACTATTGAAATGCATGGGTGTTAAGAAATCGATGGATATAGCAATGCTCTAACAATTAAACCAAGGAGAACAATATGGAAGTGAATAATCAAACGGAATGCGATTTACTAGAAGCAACACCAAAGCATGGCGATGATAAGAATAAAAACATTCATCACTGGAGGCGATGTGGTATCGGGCAATATTTTGTGCGTGAACACAAACATCATACGCCGCCAAGCAAAGAACATCCGGATGGCACCACCTCCACAACACGTGCATATTGTGCAGATAACCCACATCACAAAGACAAAGACCAACTATCATTTGATGAAATTCAACATATTACTATGACTTATTTTGCCGTTCTATCTGGCCCACCAACAGCAGGAGGAGCCCTAACGAAAAAATTTTCAAATGCTGATCAATATAACTCAGAAATTCGCGGATGGACACAATATTGGAATGATATTTTTAAACTTGACCATCCCCTTGATCCAAATGTTGTCAAAGCATTGATCGCAACAGAATCTAGTTTTGATTTACATCCCAAGAAACACCCAGAAGTGTATGGTCTAATGCAAATTATTGGCAAAACACATCAATACCTTAGCGGAGAAAAGGGTGAATTGAAAGATCATTTTATTTGCATTTCTGCAAGTGAACTGCTAGATGCATCTTGCAATATCTGCTCGGGCATTCGTTGGCTGTTTAGAAAAATAGAGACAGCTTCATGGCTGTTACAACGCAGTGCAACTTGGGAAGAAACTGTGGAGGATTATAAGGCAATATTAGAACTGAGAATTCATAATAAACCATACAATCCACAGCCGATGAAAGATTTTCGTCAATATCATAAGTGGCTGAGTGATGAATCACATGAAAAAATATTTTAAAGTTGTTTTAAGCGTTGCAGCACTATCTTTGCTTGGCATAACGATTAGTTTAATGCATCAGCCAGCCCTTTCCAAAGAGCAGGCTCTACGAATGATTTATGGCAATTATGATTCCAAGAGCCAATCTGCAAGCTGGGTAAATATCCCATTTCCGGATAAGGAAGATGCAAGCAGCTATTTCGAAAAAAAGAAAGGTATTGTAAGAATGATTGCCCTGCAAGCTTATCGCGAGAACGGAAAGGATAAATTTTTTATTTTAACAAAAACCATCCCAACTGATATTCCCTTCGACTGTCATGCTTGCCTTCCATTAATTGGTGCTGCAGTTTTTGTGAGAAAGCATATGCATTGGAAAATCGAAGCTCAAAATCAATTTATCATGTACGACGGTGAGTATGGAGAGCTTCCTGAGGTGAAATTAATTCGCGTTGGCAAAGACAAATTTGGTTTATCGTTGGAATTTGGACATATTGTTATTCGCGATAAAGAGCTTACGCTGTTAATACCCTACAATGGAAACATTGTGGCAGCGCACAACGAGGTGATTTATTTTGAAAATTTTAATGACTGTGAGTACGCGAAAACGATTCCATGCGCAGCCTATACTGCTAACATTGATTTTGCCAGCTCAAAAAATCCTTATTACACCTTACAAATAAAACGCTTTGGCACGGTATACAATCATAAAAGAGAGAAAGCGATGCCAGTTGATGAAGAAGTTGAGTATCAATTCGTTAACGGCCAATATGTACAGGCTGGACAACGAGGAGCAGCAAAAGCTTTGTATGATGATGAGCGTGAATATTTTGAACAGTACGAGCGGTCAATGCATGATTAAGGATTGTCGAATATGCATAACAAGAACAACGATAAAGATGTCGGATCCATGGCGGCAGCAAAGGTAGTGGTGCGCAGCAAGCGTAGATACTGTCTTTAAACGCAAGGCCATTTATGCAAAATTCACATCAAATGGCCTTGCGTTTAAAGACAGTATCTACGCTTGCTTGATGAACTGGCTAGCATTTTATTTGATGTATATACCGCTATTACCTGAAGATGCGAACTTTAGTACGTCATGTCACCAGCTATTGTCATGCCAGCATGCTTACGCTTGCATCCAGCCTGCAGCAAGATGGATGCCAGCTAAAAGCATGCTGGCATGACGCAGTCATATTCGCATCTTCAGGTGAAACAGGTATAGCTGTGTTTTTCTTGCAAAGATATTTACGCAGAACCCATGCTTAACTCCCCCAAGCAATAAAAATAAATCATTGAATAGTACACAATAATGGTGTACCGTTAATATATGAAAGATATTTTTGACGTTAAGCTCTCAGCAAAAGCCAATAAGGACTTAAAAAAAATTCCGCTGCCAATTGCTGTTAAATTGCAAGCATGGATTGAAGCCGTTGGTCACCAAGGATTGAATGAGGTTCGAAAAATACCCGGCTATCATGATGAACCACTGCTTGGAAAATGGAAAGGACAGCGATCAATCCGTTTAAATATCGCATATCGCGCTATTTATATCGTAAACAAAGATGGCGTCATTCATTTTGTAGAGATTCGGGAGATAAATAAACATGACTATTAGAAGCAAAGTAACACATAAAACCCTAAAGGATCTTGAAAAGATAACCGGTTCAAAACTAACACTAGGCAGACTCATTTGGGCAATTCGCCAAGCAGATGAGATTTCTCAAGTTGATTTTGCCAAACAGCTCTTCATTACCAAGCAGCATTTATGCGATATAGAACGTGGCCGCAAACCCATCAGTCCTAAACTGGCTGCGAAGTATGCTGAGATATTGGGATATTCAAAAGCACAATTCATCAGACTAGCACTTCAAGATCTAGTTGATCGGGATGGGTTAAATGTTCAAGTTGAGATTATCCCAACAAAGAGACGCGGCAAACATCATGATGATTCTCGGATGGCAGCTTGACTGTTTGCACTTCACTCCGACATGAATGCCGGTGAAGTATTTTTACCAGATAAAATATTGGCTCCAACTGCATAAGCGGTCCAAAAGTTTCGTAGAAACTCAATCTTCGTCAAAAATTGGCTTCTTCTTTGCTGATCGATGACGTTCACGTAGTTCAATATCGATATATTGATCCGTAGTAGCACTTGAGCTATGGCCGGCATCATCACGAACATGCTCACGTGGTCTTATTTTTACATCATCTGAAATGCCAGTATGGCGGAGCCAATGAACAGTCGCCTCTATTAAGGATTCGGCTTCTTCTGTAAAACCATCTTTACTAAGATCACTCATAGCGTTATCAAAGCAACCTTGAACGATTTTACGTATATATGATGTATTTGTTATTGGACCTTTACCTTTTGTTCTTGGCAGCAATGATGAATTATCAGCAGGGGAGGGAAGGATAGATAAACCTAAATGTCGCCGCCAGCGTTTAAGTGCTTTTAACATCGCATCACTTACCGCAATTTGTCGTTCTTTATTACCTTTCCCCACTGTCGTAAACCACCAGTTTCCTTCACTATCACGTTCAAAATGATTCATGACTGGAGCCCATCGCGAAACCGCAGAGAGCTCGGATATACGTAAATACATTGAGTAAAGTGCTGACATTATAAATAGAGTTCGCTCGTGCGAATCAGGATTTTCTTCAGCCATTTTCTGAGCTGCTACAATAACGTATTGCCATTGTAATTCAGATAACCTTCTTATTTTGGGTTGGCCTTGATTTTGTCGAATAAATTTACTTTTTTGCCTAATCAATGCAACTGGATTCGCATAAACATATTCCTCTTGCAGCAGGAAATTATAAAAGGTACTTATAATTGCTAATAATTCTTTAATTGAACCAGATGAAATATCAAAATTACTTGTTATCAGTTTTTCTCCTGTTCGATGAGCTGCTTTAGATAAAGTAACAACGAAAGGACGCCACTCAGGATTGGGGATTCTCTCACCATTTTTATTAATAAAACGAGGAGATTTTTTTGTTCCAATCCAAGATGTTGGCGGCTTTTGACAAAAGCGAATAAAAGATTCAATATTGTCTCGTTTAATATTCTTTATGTCATTTTTTTCGATCAACCAACACCAATGCAGAAAGCGCTCTACATCTCTTCTGTATGAATTGAAGGTACCAAGACTGCCTGTATAGCTCTTAAGAAAAGAAATTGTCACAGAAAAGTCTAGTTGTTGTTTTTGCGTAAGATAGAATGGCGGCTGACATTTTTTAATGTGATCTAGTGAATCAAACAATGGTAATGGCGATTTTATTTTATTCATAATGATAGGTATCTCATTCTATCAATCCTAGTTTTTTTCTAATCTCATCCACATTAGAGCTTATTAAGTTATCTTGGCTTCTTTCATTTTTTCTATCAAAGTCTAATAAAAGTGCTTCTAATTTTTCTCGTCCATCTTTTATCTTGGCTGCTTGATATGGCGTTAATCCATCGAGTATTGGAATAGATTCATTGAGCCAGTTATTCCAATGTTTTTCTGTATATTCTTTTAAAAATGCTTGTGCTTCAGGAGAGTTAATATTAATTTTTTCAGATTTGTTTTGCTTTGATGGCTTGACTGAGGATAGTTTTTTATCGAATGACTCTACTTTTGTTTTTTGATAAGAAACGTCATCCCCTAGCGTGTTATTTATTAACTTAATAATAGTTTCAGCGCGAACTTTTGAATTGACTTCAACAGTTATTTTACCGGCACTAATGGTGATATTACCCATTAATGTATTATCCCATTGCTTATGTTTCTTATTACCTGATTTTAACCAAGGCAGCTTAATTTGTTTTAATTGACCGTTCTTATCTTTTTTTGCTTCTTCTAAAAACTCTTTAGCGTTATTACTCAGTGTTAATGGTAATAATTTATTTAAAGCCTCATGTGGATTAGTGCATAATTTAAAATGAACAGTGCAAAATTCATAAAGATCACCATCAGTATTATGTAATACAGGCATAGGTTTATTAAATAATTCATCCATAAGATCAAAATAGTACAACCGTAAATCCTCTCCTTCATTTCGAAGCAATTCTGGAGTAAGCGGGGTTCCATGTTCTTCTTCTAATTCTTTTCGAAAATCTAATAACTCTAAGTGACAATGTGATGGAACCATATGTGGCGCAGTTCCGATAGTAATTGATATACCATCCAAAGTTAAAATACGGGCAAATATAATATCACCTCGATGCAAGTATTCAGTGCCCTGATACTCTTTCACGATATGTTCTGTTTTCAAGAGAATATCTTTGCAAGTGCGCCTAATTCTTTTGGCAATACTTTTGTTGCGTAAGGAAGCAAATGAGTCTCAATCAACTCACCTTCAATTTGCCTGAGTTTTCGCCAAGCTGGGTCAATGGCATCTGAGTGCTTAAGCACTATTAGCAGACAACATTTTTTATATTTTTCTCCACTACCACATGGACATACATCATTACGACCAATTTTTTTAGTTTTCACTGTTTCAAGTCTCTACTAGGTTAGTATTTTACTATTAGGGGTTGCTCGTACATCCCCCATAAATGTTACCGGCACAAAAAAGCTAACCTACAGCCCTCATCGTACCTGATGATCGCATTTCCCAGATTTTTGAGTTCCAGTACTCAATGTAACTCTCATATGCTGTTACTGAGGTCAGAAACGCAACATTTTGTTCGGCCAGAACTCTATATGCATGGATCTTGCTCTCTCCGTCGCGATAAGCTTTTTCCAGTCGGTGATTACCGTCAATGACATTAAATCTGTCGGGTGCGATTTCAGCTAAAACGATTGGTTCCGCAATGTTTGCAGTTTGTATTGTTGATTCATTGAGGTTGCTGGAAGGAAATGTTCTGACGACTCTTACGGATACTTCTTCTGGTTGAAACATACAAGGATTAGCCTTAATGAACATTAGAAGCTTGGTAATGTTAAATTCAAATATTCCATTCGGATAGAATTCATCCTCCTCATCTTTGGAGAGTGGCTTGAAATTCTTATTGATTTTCAATTTTCTTGGTTGCAATTGCGTCATTTTTCTCTTTCCTCAATCATTTAAAAATACAGAGAGTTATGCTTGGATAATAAAAAAATTCTGTATTAATTCTGCAAATACTCATGATCCAAAAATTGTTTGTCTTCCTTTGTGATATTAAGTTTTTTATTAATATTTTTCTGAGTTGAAAAAACTTTAATTTTGTTTATCCAAAGCAATACCCTAGCGTGATGGTGTCCGGTCAAAGCGTGGAATAAGGTACCAGTTATGTGGACGTAATTGCCTTCTTTTACATTCTTCCAATCATTGTCATGACGAACAACAAGCTGAATAATTTTTACGTTTTTTTCAGGCTCATCATTTCCAATTTGCATTTTTGGTACCAGTTTTATATCAATTGGATTATTTAAAATTAAGTAAGGCCCAGTTTCATCCGCATCACCATTTTTTATGCTTTCGTAATTAGGGGATCCCGGAAATTTTAGTGTTCTAATAGCCCCTTCTAATTCAACAACTTTTGGTTCAAAGTAAACACTCTGATTTTTTGCTATAGAGGGTGACGATATAAAAACAATAATAGGCAACAATAGTAACTTAATCAATTGCATCTATTCCCTCTTTGTCTTATTTTTAATGACCATGTGATCAAGGCTCCCGTTAACGGAACTGCCTGCTCTAGCACGAAGGTAGTCATGTCCTAGACGAGATGTACAAATAACCAAATCTAGCTTACCTTGTTTTACCAGCGCCATACATTCTGGTTTAGAAATCCAACCTTTCTTTTTTGCATGGTAATCGGAAATGCCATTCTTATCTTTATGGACTTCGATAATTGGAAAAACTTCAATGATGGTTCCCTTTTTATAGCCCTCCATTTGTTCAATAGCACGCCAAAGCTTATCGAATTCGCTAGATGTAAAATTGCTCACCTTTTTATCGTCAAGAACACCCGTTTTGTCATGGAGAAATTTTGTATATACTTCAACGTTGTTTCCATCTTTCTTTGGAGCAAAGGCTTTAACCAAATCGTCAATGGATGCATTTTTATAGGTACTTTGTAAACAATCTAACAATGCTACATGACCAATTTCATAATTGGGGAATATAGCAAATTTTTTTGTTCTTCATAAATTGGGTCGATCAAATCCGATTCCGTACTGTTCTTTTAATTGTTTTGCAAGTTGGCTAACTACTTGCTCACCATACTCAGCGCGAGTTTCTTTAAGTATATCTTGATTGATGCGTTGTCCGATCTGCCAGTTTAATATAATTAGGGAGGTATTAGCATAATGAGCGATGTGATTCTTTGTGGAGTCTATCAGTTGACTGATATCTCGAAAAAGGTTTGTAGTAAGGTTTTTAGGCATTTTACAACCTTATTTTTATAAATTAGTGTGACATGTCACACTAATTTAAATATCATTATATAATCAGTAAGTTACAAGATAAAGTAACTTTGTTATTAAAGCGTGATTATCAGACTAATTACGCCTATTGTCAATATCAAACCAATCCTCTATCATTGCGCCAATTAAAAACCGCCACTAATAAAGTTGGTTTTGTGTTGCAACTCGGGTACTTCAGATCGTGATCTCGCCCCGATTTCATAGACACACCTATACAACTTTCATACATTGATTCTCAAACATCTCAGGTGAGATTGAACCAATCGTTGAATGTCGTCGAACTCGGTTGTAATAGCCTTCAATGTACTGAAAAATACTTTGTTTGGCAATTTCTCTTGTTGTGTATTGCTCGGAATAAGTTAATTCAGTCTTTAGGCTGTGGAAGAAACTTTCTGAAACAGCGTTATCCCAACAGTTACCTTTACGACTCATACTACAAGTCAATCCATAGGCTTTCAGTAAATCTTGATAATCGTGCGAGCAATACTGGCTGCCGCGATCAGAATGAAACCACTACAAGATAAAAGCAATCGGGATCAACCGTCATTTTGGGTTACTGTAGGAGGTGAAGTAGAGGAAAATGAATCAGTAGAAGATGCTTTGCAACGTGAATTACGAGAAGAAGTAGGAATTATTAATCCAGTGGAATTTGAACTGGTTGCCTTTGGCGAACAAATATTACCCTGGAAGGGGTTCTACGCAAATCCCCCGAAAATGTTACGGACACGCTACCAAATCATACCTTGCAAAAACCGGCCCCTTGTGCGGGCTTATGTAGATAATTTTAGGCTAGCTAATCGATTTAAACTAACCCCTTGCTCAGCAGCTTGCATGGCCAGGGAACGATGCAGT
>MGXX01000018.1 GCA_001801515.1 Gammaproteobacteria bacterium RIFCSPHIGHO2_12_FULL_38_11 | reverse complement strand
CAGTGCAACACAAATCACCGCCACCACACCCGCCCATGCCGCAGGGGCAGTAGACGTAGCAGTCACCACTGCAGGAGGTACTGCAACGAGTTCAGGTGGGTATACTTATGTTTCAACCACCACGATCAGCGCTAACACCGCTGATTTATTATTTACTTTTAATGGCAATGGAACAGCAAGAAGCACATTGACTATCACCAACGATGGCAGTATTGCGGCAAATGCCATTGCGCCTAGTAGTTTACCCGCTGGCATAACACTTGCTACCAATAATTGTTCATCGGGTCTTGCAGCCGCTGCCAGTTGCACGATGATATTTACTACGACAGCAACGCCTGATTCAGCACAAACGCTTTCAATCTTAGCTGATAATACCAATACGCTTTCTATTCCCATCGCACCTTTGAGCCTCACTGTTTATTCAACGCCTAATAGTCCTTCACCCAGCAACGCCTCTTTGATGCTGGTTGGCAGTTGCACTGTTCCAGAACTTTTACTGGTAACCAACAATGCCGCCAGCGCTGTGACAAACATCACAGTCGATGCCAGTGCCTTAACTGGTGTGACAGCCAGCGCTTCAAATTGTCCTGCATCATTGGCGCAAAATCAGATTTGTTTTATTAGCTTGACAGCAGGTACTGCAACTACAGGGAGTGGAAATCTTTTATTAGGCTGGGGTGGGACAACCGCTCTTGGCAGCGTGGTTGTGGGCAATGAAGCATCAGGTGTATCTCTTCCTTTAGTGGGTGATGATCTCACTCCTTCTGGCAGTGCCAATTTTGTTTTTGCAACCAACACTTCCTGTAATCTCGTCAAAGCAGTGGCAAGTGCGGATCAATCTACTAGCATCCCTTGGACTACAACTGGTTCCAACACAACCGGTGCAACTGATACTACCAATGGCGGACAGGGCAATACTGTTAAAATTGTGCAGTATGAAGATGGCATTTCAGCGAGTAGAAATGCTTATGCGGCAGGCTTATGTATTGCCTTAACAGAAAACAGTTATACCAATTGGTATTTGCCTTCTGGCGATAGCAGTGAACTAAATCAGATGTATACCAATAGAAGCGATATTAGCATGGCCAGCTCTGGAATCTATTGGAGTTCTACCGAGTTCAGTAGCAACGGCGCGTGGGACCAGTTTTTCGACGATGGCAACCAGAACCAGGATGGTAAGAGCGACAACTTTCGAGTGCGTTGTTCTAGGGCTTTAACATATTGAGCCTGGACCCTTTTCCCCTTTGTTCCTTTACCTCTTTGCGAACGAAGTGTTTTAATTTCACACCCTTTGAAAAACATGGATATCTACACAAGTCAGAAATGCGATGAACTTGAAGTGGAGACACGCGTGAAGCGTTGTATAACGTGCGATATTATTGATAAAAGCACATTTTTTGGCATTCGATGATCTTGAAAAATACAAAAGCGGAACAAGTGATGCGAAGAATTATGCATTGCAATATTTTTTTGCAGCGCAAACATGTTCGCAACACTTGTTCCGCTCGCATTGCCTTGTTCAACTTCATTAATCACAGCACACTATTGTTTTTGGAAATTTATCGCGTGTTTAGAGGCGAGCTCCACGCGTGTCTCAACTTTCAAGTTCATCGCATTTCTGACTTGTGTAGATACCCATGTTTGAAAAAGGGGGAAATCAAGTTCGCGATTAATGCGACGACGTCTTTTTAAAGGGGGTGGCTGTTACCACATTTCCTCAATCAGAATACATCAATCTAACGCCAATCTGGGGCGTCAGTTGTAAAAGTTATTCCGTGCACGTCCCTAAGGATTTTCAGACAATTTCAGCCATTCTTTTTCTTTAGCTGAAATTTCTTTTTTCAACTCACCTTGTTGCTGCATCAATTCACGTAACGCTTCTTTTTTATTGTTTTCATAAATCAATGGGTCCGCTAATTCTTTTTCAACTTTTTTCAGTTTTTTTTCCAGTGCTAAAATATCGCGCTCAATCTGCAGAATTTCTTTTTTTGTTTCATTGTCGAGTATTTTTGGCGTTGCTTTTTTATTATTTGAGGGTGAAAGGACTGCTAATTGTGATGCTTCATAATCCGCTAAATTGCCATCGTAATGTGTAACGCCACCATGTTCCACTAACCATAATGAATCAACACAGCATTCAATAAAGTAACGATCATGTGAAACTAATAATAAAGCACCGGTATATTCTTCTAAAGCCATAATTAACGATTCGCGGATATGCATATCTAAGTGATTAGTCGGTTCATCGAGCAATAATACGTTAGGTCGGCTCCAAATCATGAGTGCCAATGCCAAACGTGCTTTTTCGCCGCCCGAAAAAACAGATACCTTTTCAAATACCCGTTTGCCTTTAAATCCAAAACGGCCTAAAAATCCACGGGCCTGTGTTTCTGTGATATCGGTAAATTGTTCTCGAAAATGATAAAGCGGCGTTTCATCTAAATGCAGCATATCCACTTGTTGCTGAGAAAAATAACCGATCTGTGTTTGCGGATGAAAATTAATTTCACCTTCGGTAACCGCTAATTTTTGTGAAATAGTTTTTAATAAAGTGGATTTGCCGCTGCCGTTGACACCAATAACACCGACGCGATCGCCTTCACTTAAATTTAAACTCACATTTCTTAAAATAGTTTTATCGCCGTAACCACAGTTGGCTCTAATAGAAATGGTTGGATAACCGGTTGGTTTTGATTCAAAGAAATCAAACGTAATATTTTCTTCTTCTTGCCAGTCAACTGTTTTTTGCATTTTTTCCATTGCTTTTACACGGCTTTGTGCTTGTTTGGCCTTGGATGCTTTGGCTTTAAAACGGTCAACAAATTTTTGTAAATGTGCGCGCTTTTTTAATATTTTCGCATTCATTTTTTCTTGCAATAACAAACTGTCCGAAAACTGCGTTGCAAAAGAAGAATAATTACCTTGCCACAATTTTAATTTCTGATTGGCTAATTGAATGGTGTGTGTCGTTACCTCATCTAAAAAATAACGGTCATGTGAAATCACAACCATGGTTGACGTGCATGATTTTGCCCATTGCGTCAGCCAAGCAATACTTTCTAAATCCAAGTGATTGGTTGGTTCATCTAGTAATAATAAATCGGCTTTCGACATTAACACGCGGCCTAATTGCAAACGCATTTGCCAGCCGCCGGAAAATGATTTGACGGGTCTTTCAAATTGATCTTCAGTAAATCCGAGCCCATTTAAAATCACTGCAACACGTGCATCAATGCGATAACCATCAATGGCATCCAAATCGCCATATAAAGTTCCCAGTAATAAACCGTCATTATTTTTTTCGGCTTGTAAAATTTTTTCTTGGATCTCAACCCATTGTGTATCACCGGAACGTACATAAGCCAAAACCAATTCATCCGTTTCCGGCAATTCCTGCGCTAAATGCGCTATTTTCCAAGCGTTGGGAACAAAAAATTCACCCTGGTCTTCGTGTAATTCACGCATGATTAATTTAAATAATGATGTTTTTCCCGCGCCATTTCTGCCAATCAAACCGGCTTTATAGCCGACATCAAGACGCATGGATGCTTCTTCCAGCAATACTTTTGCGCCACGTCGGAGGGTGATTTGGTTGAGTTGGAGCATGGTTATTGTCCATTTTCACTTTTATGGGTTGAATAGTTTCATATTTTGAAAACTTAAACAACAAATTGATCGGACGAATCTCGTAACACATTGATTTATCTATATTCAAACAGTATCTTACGTTAGGTTTAATTGCCAATCATTTAAACGATATGCTATATATTCATAAATATTTCAAATGAAAATATAGTATGCTATATTTTCATGATTAGGGGATCAATATGAATGACGAACAGTTTAAGTTACTTGAAAAAGTAAACTATTGGCAAAACCCGCCCAAAAAGTTGTCCTATATTCGGCAATCCTATCTTAATTTACTGATTGGTTATTTGGGTAATAATTTGGTGAAAGTGTTGGTTGGACAAAGGCGCTGTGGAAAATCAACGATATTGAAACAAATGATCAGCCGTTTGTTAGAAATAAATACTGCTAAACAAAATATTTTTTTTCTCAATTTTGAATTACATGAGTTGCAATGGATAAAAACACACGAACAATTAATTAGTGCAATTGAATATTATTTTCAGCAATTAAAACCATCTGGAAAAGTATATATTTTTTTAGATGAAATTCAAGAAATTGAAAACTGGGAAGTGACGGTTAATAGTTTTTTATCTAATGAGCGATATGAAATTGAATTCTTTCTAACGGGTTCTAATGCAAATTTGCTTAGCACAGAATTGGCAACCTACATTACAGGACGCTATATTGAACTTTTTATTTACCCATTTTCATTTTCTGAATATTGTGGCTACTTTGATATAGCAGTGTCTCGGGAATCGCTTGTGACATACATTGACAGCTCTGGATTACCCGAGTTGTTTTTTCTCACGGAGAGGCATCAAAAAATTTCATATGTATCCGCACTAAAAGACAGTGTTATGATGAATGATATTGTAAAGCGATTTCAGATAAAAAATCCAAAATTATTATTATTGTTACTTGATTTTTTAATGGATAATACAGGAAAATTATTTTCATTTAACGCAATTGCAAAAAAAATAAAGTCAGAAAAGATATCTGTTAATGTAGTAACGCTAACAAATTATATTCATTACATTGAATTAACTTTTTTAATTCATTCTGCTCGTCGTTTTGATTTAAGGGGAAAGAAAATATTAGAAGGAGAGCGGAAATATTATCTCAATGATTTAAGTTTTAGTAATTTTTTGCAAAATACATTCGACAATAATGTGACGAGACGTTTGGAAAATTTTGTTTATATTGCTTTATTGCAAGCGGGTTACCAAGTTTATGTTGGTAATATTTATCAGCTTGAGATTGATTTTATTGCTGAGAAAAACCAACAGATAATTTATTTGCAGGTTGCTTATTTACTGCATAGTGATGATGTTATTCTCAGAGAATATGGTAATTTAGAAAAAATAAAAGACAACTGGCCGAAATGGGTTGTTTCCTTAGATGATTTTTCTTTCCCATTTAAAAATGGCATACGACATGTTCAGGCGTGGGAATTGGAAAAGGCGTTGGTTGCGTTAATATAGAGTGCATGTTCCTTATTTATCTGACATCATTGTTTAACGCAATGTATTCCTGAATCGCAATTCCGAGTGCGCCCGGTCCTGCATGCACAGCCAAACTGGCACAACACGGCAACACAAAAACCTGATCTATTTGATCTGGAAATTTATGTTTTAGCAACGTTACTAGCTGATACGCTTCATTTTCCAAATCAGAATGAACGATAGAAAAGCGATATTTTTTATTAAGGTCGATTTTTTTCTTTGTGAATTTAAATAATTTATGAGACAAATTTTTCCTGCCCAATAATAGTCGATGGGGTTTTACTTTCCCATCTTTTGAAGCGGCTATCATCGGTGTTAATTTAAAAAAATCTAATAAATATTTTAATTTTACTGGTAGTCGGCCGCCATGTACTAAAAAATCAAGTTGCGTAATGGCAGCATAAAATTCTGTTTTTTGAATAATATCATTTGTAAGGGTGATGATATCGTCGTGCGAATAACCTGCAAGAGCAGCTTCTGCTGCATATAAAGCAATTAAACCTTGCCCAGCAGATACATTAGTTGTGTCAATTACTGTGATTTGTGTTTGATCTTTTAATTTCTCAGCTGCTTTTTCTGAGGCAGAGAGTGTGCCACTAATCGGTCGTGGAATGTGTAATGCAATAATCGCGTCAAAATGGGTAGACAAATATTGATATTGGCGATGAAAATCACCGAAACTCGGTTGAGAAGTGGTTGGATGAGTTGATTTATTTTTCAATGCTTGATGAAATTCTTCAGAAGTCATTGATATTTTATCAAGAAAAGTTTGCTGTCCAAAATTAATTAAAATGGGAACAACATGAATATTATATTTTGAAATAATGTCAGAGGGTAAATCAGCGGCGGAATCCGTTAATATTGCAACTGTATTTTTACGATTAATATAAGATTTTTGCTGTTTAATCATATCATCTGCTTTTTCACCTGAAGTATCGCCATATTCTCGACAAACCGAAAATACTTTGCTGGGGTCATTGGAGTGGATATGGATTTTTGTTTTCGATTCAGAACCGGCGACAATTAAGCTTTCGCCAATTTCATCTAGGCGTTGACGTAATTCATCTTGATCAATTAATTTATCGCCGTGTTTGTTGATTAAACATTCCGTACAAAAACGAAAACGCTCATCGATTTCGTGTGGTGTATCGTCATGTGATTCAATGATGGGAATTGCAACTAAATCTTCTTGTAATTGTTTGATGGAGCCATTGACGACAAATTGATAAATGCCACCTAAAAATTCCACAAAGCCTTGTGCGCCTGCATCAACCACACCGGCACTTTTTAATTCTTTTAATTGTATTGTGGTGTGTTGTAAAGATTTTTTAGCGCGTTGAATACCGCAATATAATAAGTCAACAAAATCTAATTCATTATTTTCCAATTGTTGATGCATAATTTCATCGGAAAAATCTCTTAAAATGGTGAGAATGGTGCCTTCTTTTGGTTGTGATAATGCTTTGTGAGCAAAATTAACAGCCGTTCCAATGGCAGCGACAAAGTTTTTTGTTGTCATAACTTTGTTGACGGTTTTAGCGCCTTCACTTAAGCCTTGAAAAAATTGGGCTAAAATTGCGCCGGAGTTGCCGCGTGCGCCATTTAATGCTGAGTTGGCAACTGACTCAAGTAATTCATGAATGGTGATACTGCGGCGTGCATAGGTGCCTTCTAAAATGGCGTTCAAAGTGAGTGCCATATTGGTCCCTGTGTCACGATCAGGAACGGGGAAAACATTGATGCTGTTTAAGTATTCTTGTTTTGAAATAACTTGGCGAATGCCGGCTACAATTGCGCGATAAAGCCTGGTTCCATCAAGATAAATAATCTTTGAGCTATGTACCGCCATATAGACTCACGCCTCCATTTCTGTTTTCATCAGCTTTCAAAAGTGAGGCATGATAGCCAAAAGTGACGCATGATAGCCAAAAGTGACGTATGATAGCATAAAGTTCTTTGGGCGCCAAAATGTCGCACTCTCAGTTTCGCTCCGATAAGTGGTGTTAATAACAATAAAAGCATTAAGGAAAAAAAGCTATTTTACGCATTTACAAATCCTTAGCAAATAGCGTTGAAAAAATTCTTGATCACTTTGACATGCTTGTGCTTTTTTCGCAAGTCTGTAATTTATAGCCATCGTGCCAATACGGTATTGCAGAATGCTTGAGTTTCAATACAATGCAGCATGCAAAACAGTTTTACGCCAAAAAAATCCAAAATATATTTGCTATATTTAATTTCAACGCATCTATTCGCAATGATTTGCGTTGCGTTTTTGTTTTCGAAGATTTTGCTTGTGTTCATTTTTCCTTGTTTTATGATTTCTTTTTTATATTATTTAACGCAAGATGGAAAAATAATTTCATTACAGTGTGATAAAAAAACAGAGTGGGTGTTACGGTTTTCCCATGCTGATTCTGAGCCAGCAATTTTATTGGGTTCGAGCGTCATGTTGTCACATTTGATGATTTTGCATTTTAAATTACCGGATAATTCAAAGCAAAAAACAATCGTTTTATTTTCGGATGGTTTTTCTCGTGAGGAATTTAGAGCGTTGAGGCGGTGTGTACGGATGGGATATTTATGAAAATTCGGTTGCGACCTAAGGAATATGTACGAAATAATGTGCCGCAATGACTGACGCCACACACCCCGTTAATTTTTTTGCATAATCAATATGTAAAAATTCGTTGGGCCCATGTGCATTTGATTTTGGACCCAGTACACCCGTAATTAAATATTGTGCTTTTGGAAACATTTCACCGAGCATGCCCATAAAAGGAATGGAACCGCCAATGCCAATGTATGCGGCTTTTTTGGCATAAAATAATTCAGAAGCGTCATTGTTGGCCTTGGCTAGCCAAGGGCTTAATGTGGGTGAATTCCAACCCCCGCCATGATCTTCACTTTCATAACGAACCTTTGTATTAAAGGGTGAGTCTGTTTCTAAAATTTCTTTCAATGCGCAACTTGCTTTTTTTACATCGCAGGTCGGTGGCACACGCATGGATAATTTGACGGATAATGAAGGCAAGGTTACATTCCCTGCATTTTCAATAGCGGGGATTCCATCGATTCCGATGAGAGATAAAGCCGGTTCCCAAGTACGATTTAAAATAATATCTATCGGGTTGTGATACAAAGGTTGTACACCTGCCAAAAAGGGGATGGACTTAATAATATCATCCCCTAGAATTTCTGCTGCTGCTTTAATTTGTGCAAGACGATCTGCCGGAACTTCAACATGCAGTGCATCAACGGTGATTTTTCCATTATGGGGATCTTCAATGCGATCCAACAATAAACGCAGCACGTGAAATACTGAAGGTACAACGCCACTATTAATACCAGAGTGAATGCCATTGACTAATGTATCAATATGTAAATTACCCCCAATTAATCCGCGCAATGAAGTTGTTCCCCATAATTGTTCGTAATTACCGCTTTCAGAATCTAGGCAAATAATTAAATTAGGGCTGCCCATTTGTTTTTTAATTAACGCTAAATATGCTGGTAAATCAACGCTGCCACTTTCTTCGGATGCTTCGATTAATACAACACAATGTGCATGCAAAATATTTAATGATTGTAAATAAGCAATGGCAGTAAGCGCTGAAAACACGGCGTAACCATCATCAGCACCGCCGCGACCATATAATTTTCCGTCCTTTAAAACAGGTGTCCATGGACCTAAACCATCAGACCATCCTGTCATTTCAGGTTGTTTATCCATGTGGCCATATAATAAAATTGTTTCATCAGAATCACCGGGAATGTCGATTAATAAAACGGGTGTGCGATTTTCAATCTGTAATAATTCTACTTTCATGTTTTTAATCGCTTGCTTTTCACACCAATTTTTAATTAATTGCATCGCTTCAGTCATGTAACCATTTGCTTTCCAATTCCTGTCAAACATAGGGGATTTATTGGGAATGCGAATATAATTTTCCAGTTGCGGAATAATATCCGTATCCCATTTTTCGCTGATTTGGCTGAAGTTATTTTTTATCTTTTGTTGGATGTCTGACATGGGAATCCTTTTTGCTTAAAGATAAATTGTGTCATTCAGATCATTGCTTGACAAGGGTATCAATTTCTATCGCTCTGCCGTATACTCAACTCCCGTTTAGTAAGTAAATTTAAGTAAAAGCGGGCGCAAAACATGACACGTTATATTTTTATCACCGGCGGTGTCGTTTCCTCTTTAGGAAAAGGCATTACCTCAGCGTCGCTTGGCGCAATTCTCGAAGCCAAAGGCTTCAAGGTGACTTTTTTAAAACTCGATCCTTATATCAACGTTGATCCAGGTACAATGAGTCCATTCCAGCATGGCGAGGTATTTGTCACGGCAGATGGTGCTGAAACGGATTTGGACCTTGGGCATTATGAGCGCTTTGTACATACAACTATGTTGAAGAAAAATAATTTCACCTCGGGTAGGGTGTATGCTGATGTCATTCAAAAAGAACGTCGCGGTGATTATTTGGGTGGCACAGTGCAAGTGATTCCACATATTACCGATGACATCAAACATAAAATACGTGTGGGTTCCGAAGGATATGATTTTGCATTGGTGGAAATTGGCGGAACGGTGGGGGACATTGAGTCGCTGCCTTTTTTAGAAGCCATTCGACAAATGCGGTGTGAATTAGGCGCTGAACATATTTTATTTATTCATTTGACGTTGGTGCCGTATATTGCAACAGCAGGTGAAACGAAAACAAAACCAACACAACATTCTGTGAAAGAATTACGATCAATTGGTATTCAACCCGATATTTTAATTTGTCGATCTGAAACGCAAATACCTAAGTCACAGCGTGAAAAAATTGCTTTATTTACGAATGTTGCTGTTCAAGATGTTATTTCATTGCATGATGTCAGTAGTATTTATGCAGTTCCGATGATTTTAGATTACGAGGGATTGGGAGATCGTGTGTGCGAAAAATTGCATATGAAAAACCAAAAAACAAATTTGTATGAATGGGAAACGGTGTTGAAACGTCATCAAAATCCAAAACATGAAGTGACGATTGCAATGGTAGGGAAATATACGGATTATGCGGATTCCTATAAATCATTAAATGAAGCCTTAATTCACGCGGGGATTCAAACGGAATCACGTGTAAAAATTAATTATATTGATGCTGATTTATTTCTAACAGCCAATCCAGCAGAATTATTAAAATCAGCAGATGCTGTTTTAGTGCCTGGTGGATTTGGCAAGCGTGGTATTGAAGGTATGATTATTGCGGCGCAATATGCTAGAGAACATAAAATTCCTTTTTTGGGTATTTGTCTGGGC
Source organism: Gammaproteobacteria bacterium RIFCSPHIGHO2_12_FULL_38_11 (assembly GCA_001801515.1). The sequence goes on along the minus strand of MGXX01000018.1, from coordinate 37,170 downwards.
TTGCAAGTTGCGGTAATTGAATTTTCACGGCATATTTTAAAAATGAAAAATGCAAATAGCACGGAATTTGATGCAGCAACAGATTTTCCGATTGTGGCCTTAGTGAGTGAATGGCTAGACACTTCTGGAAACCTTGAGAAACGTGATGAAAAAAGCGATTTAGGCGGAACGATGCGTTTGGGTGCACAAGATTGTCGCGTAGCGGAAAATACCTTGATAAAAAAATTATATGGTAAAGCGATTATTTCAGAGCGTCATCGTCATCGTTATGAAGTGAATAATCAATTATTACCACTTTTAGAAAACGCCGGTTTAACGGTGTCGAGCGTTTCAGGTGAGAAAAATTTGGTGGAAACGATTGAGATAAAAGATCACCCTTGGTTTGTCGCCTGTCAGTTTCACCCTGAATTCACGTCAAATCCGAGAGAGGGTCACCCGTTGTTTACGGGATTTGTGGTGGCTGCGTTGAGATATTGTGAAGACGCGCATGGTGAATTGCGCAGCAATCTACAACAAGCGTATAAAAGCGAGAAATAATATGCAATTAACAAATTTCACCGCTGACAACGACAAACCGTTTTTTCTTATCGCAGGCCCTTGTGTTATTGAATCTGAAGCATTAGTAATGGAGGTCGCAGGTCAATTAAAAGAAATGACGGGTGAATTAAAAATTAATTTTATTTTTAAATCTTCATTTGATAAAGCCAATCGTTCATCGCATTCGAGTTTTCGCGGTCCAGGTATTGAAAAAGGCTTGCAGATTTTAGAGAAATTAAAAAAGCAAATGGGTGTTCCCGTATTAACGGATGTGCATGAAGATACCCCTTTGCATGAAGTTTCAAAAGTAGTGGATGTGCTGCAAACACCAGCATTTTTGTGCAGACAAACGAATTTTATTCAAAACGTTATGAAATGCGGCTTGCCAGTGAATATTAAAAAGGGCCAATTTTTGTCACCATGGGAAATGAAAAATGTTATTGATAAAGCCAAAGCCACGGGTAATGATAAAGTCATGGTGTGTGAACGCGGTGCGTGTTTTGGTTATAATAATTTAATTTCAGATATGCGCTCGCTTGCAGTTATGAAAGAATTCAATTGTCCTGTTGTATTTGATGCAACGCATTCTGTGCAGTTACCCGGCGGTTTGGGTGGTTCAAGTGGGGGGCAGCGTGAATTTGTGCCGGTTCTCGCGCGTGCAGCAGTGGCTGTGGGGATTGCGGGATTATTTATGGAAACACATCCCAATCCAGATCAAGCATTGAGTGATCCGGCGACGTCATGGCCATTGTCCAAGATGAAAGAACTGTTGGTGATATTAAAAAATATTGATAGGGTTATTAAATAGCACAGAAAACGCGGGCGGTAGCCGGCTCTCATATTTACCAAAAGGATTTTTTAATGCCTTCCATTTCCAATATTCAAGCGCTCGAAATCCTCGATTCACGGGGTAATCCTACAATAGCAGTGGAAGTTACGTTGTCGTCAGGCACGAAGGGTTTTTTTTCAGTGCCATCCGGTGCATCAACGGGTTCAAAAGAAGCATTAGAATTACGTGATAATGATCCTAAACGTTACAATGGCAAAGGCGTTTTAAATGCTATCAATTTTGTGAATGGTGAAATTCGTCGAGAATTGTTGGGGAAAGACCCTGAGTCGCAGGAAGACATTGACCACTTGATGATTGAATTGGATGGCACAGAAAATAAAAGTCGATTGGGTGCCAATGCTATTTTGGGTGTGTCAGTAGCCGTTGCACATGCTGCAGCAAATGAAATGAGATTACCTCTTTATCGTTATCTTGGTGGCGACGGCCCTTTTTCAATGCCAGTGCCTATGATGAATATTATTAATGGTGGTGCACATGCTAATAATAAATTAGATATGCAAGAATTAATGATTATTCCTGCAGGATTACCTACCTTTTCAGAAAGCTTAAGAGCGGGCGCTGAAGTTTTTCATACTTTAAAAAAATTATTGACCGATAAAAACTATTCAACAGCAGTGGGTGATGAAGGCGGATTTGCTCCCAATTTATCAAGTCATGAGGAAGCCATTGAATTGATTTTATTGTCGATTGAAAAGGCGGGATATAAGGCAGGAAAAGAAATTTCATTAGGCTTGGATGTTGCTAGCTCGGAATTTTATGCTGATGGTATTTATACATTAGAAAATAAAAAATTAAGCAGTGCGGATATGATTTCTCAATTTGAAAAGTGGATAAAGGCCTACCCGATCACCTCAATTGAAGATGGTCTTGCTGAGAATGATTGGCAAGGGTGGCAGCAATTAACAAAAACATTGGGTAAAAAAGTGCAGTTGGTGGGAGATGATATTTTTGTGACCGATGCAAGGATTTTATCAGAAGCCACTGAGAAAAAAGTAGCGAATGCAATACTGATAAAGTTAAATCAAATTGGTACCTTGACAGAAACACTTGCAACCATTGGATTAGCGAAAAAAAATCACTATGGCGTGGTGATTTCGCATCGATCAGGTGAAACGGAAGACACAACAATTGCCGATTTAGCAGTAGCCACAGCAGCAGGACAAATTAAAACAGGGTCACTAAGCAGGTCTGACCGTATTGCAAAATACAATCGTTTGTTGCACATTGAAAGGGAACTGGGTGTCGATGCACCGTATAAATAAGGAAGCGCATACAGGAACGCACGATGAAGGTAATTCTAGGCGCATTAATAATTTTATTATCACTACTGCAATATGAGTTTTGGTTTTCTGACGGTGGTATGAAAACCGTTTTTCAAATGCAAAAAAGAATTTCAGCTCAAGCAAAAGTTAATGATCAATTAGATAAACGTAATCAAGTTTTAATTGCAGAAATTAAAGATTTACAAAGTGGAAATGCCGCAATTGAAGCCAGAGCACGAAATGATTTGGGCATGGTGAAGAAGGGTGAGGTATTCTATCAAGTTGTTAAAAAATAGGTAAAGTATGAGCAACAGCGCGAGTCAGAAGCACGCACGTGGGGAGTGCAGCGACCCAAGTAAGTGCGTAAAATATTTCGCCATCATTCCCGCTGCGGGCATTGGTACACGCTTAAAAGCAGATAAACCAAAACAATATTTAAAAATCCATGGTCAAACATTATTAGAACGTGTCGTTAATTTGTTTTCCGAGCAAAAATATATTGAAAAAGTTGTTGTTGTTTTGCATGCGCAAGACCATTGGTGGTCTCAATTAACATTAAATAATCCAGAAAAAATATTGACTGTTATTGGCGGAAAAGAGCGCGTACATTCTGTTTTGTTAGGCTTAGATTTTTTAAATGATTTTGTTAATGAAAATGATTTTGTGTTAGTACATGATGCTGCTAGGCCTTGTTTACAAGCAAAAGATATTATTCATTTGATTTCCGAGCTAAAAAATAATGCTGTCGGCGGATTATTGGGATTGCCAATAGTTGATACATTAAAACGGGTGGATAAAAATAACGCGGTTATTGAAACCGTTTCACGTGATCACTTATGGCAAGCTCAAACACCACAATGCTTTCGTTATGATTTGTTAAAGTCAGCGATAAAAAAAGCATTATCTGAAAATAAAGTCATCACCGATGAATCCAGCGCGATTGAAAACGCAGGACACCACCCAAAAGTTATTTTAGGTGATGCACATAATATTAAAATTACTTTCGCAGATGACTTAATTTTAGCGGGTCGATTTATTTAAAATTCGCCATTGCTTGGATAAATATTATTTCATGCCGAGCTTGCTAGCAATGCGATCTGCTTCGTTTTGCGTAACAGGTGTTTTTTGCTTAGGCACGCCTGAAGAAATTTTTTCTTCTTTCTTGGGTGATTTTGTTTGGAACAATGTTACTTGTTTAATGGGTTGTGATTGTTTCATTTTTTCCCCTTATTGTTTTGTTTAATTGAATTTAATTGAAATGTTTTTTTTACCTGCATATCCTAACAAGCAATTATTAAGATTTCCTTAAATGAAGTTATTCAGGTAGAGTATTAAATGTTACTTCTTAAAGGTGTTTTTTATATGTTGCGCGTATTAATTTCAAATGATGATGGTGTGTATGCAAAAGGCATTGTGGCCTTGGCCGAAGCAATTAAAAAAATAGCGGCAGTGAATGTGGTAGCACCAGACCGTAATCGCAGTGGTGCAAGTAATTCACTTACCTTAACCGCGCCATTGCATTTAAAAACGTTGGATAATGGTTATGTGAGTGTAGAGGGCACGCCCACTGATTGCGTGCATGTGGCGATTACAGGTTTATTAGATGTAACGCCAGACATGGTTGTTTCGGGTATTAATGCTGGCGCGAATCTAGGGGATGATGTTTGGTATTCTGGAACGATTGCTGCTGCGATGGAGGGGCGATTTTTAGGATTGCCGGCAATTGCAATGTCTTTAGTGGGAGAAACGCATTATGAAACAGCGGCAAAAGTGGCGTGTGAACTTATTCATCATATTTTAAATGAATCATTGCCGCCTGCGACAATTTTAAGTGTGAATGTGCCTGATGTCCCTTTTGAAGAATTACGAGGTTATGAAGTAACCCGTTTGGGAACGCGACATTGTGCAGCGCCGACGATCAAGCAAATTGATCCTCGAGGACATGAAATTTACTGGGTAGGTCCAGCAGGTGCAGAGCAAGATGCGGGCATAGGTACGGATTTTTACGCTGTTCGGCAAAATAAAGTGTCGATTACACCACTGCGCATCGATCTAACACATTATGAAGCATTTGATGTCTTGTCAAAATGGGTTGAGAAAATTAAGGCATAAAGCACATTATGCGATTATTATTTTTCATCGTGTTTTTTAGTTTACTATTATCAGGTTGTTTTGATAGTTCATCCCTTCCCCCTGTTGTGAATGGGTGGTATCAACAGGGCGCTGCGTCTAATTTTTATGTAGTAAGATCAGACGATACGATTTATTCGATTGCCTTTGAATTTGGGTTGAATTATCAAGATTTGGTAATAGCAAATAATTTAAACCCACCTTATAAATTGCAAACGGGTCAACGATTGAAAATGACCCATCAACCAGCAATGCTTACCAGAAATCAGCCAACGCATTATTCGGCATTTTCTTCTTTGGGTTGGCATTGCCCTGTGCGCGGACAGTTATTGCAAAAATTTTCTCAAAAACCCGGCGGCCATCCAGGTATTTCAATTGGAGGGTGGTTGGGTGAGCCCATACAGGCAGCCTCAAATGGAGTAGTTGTTTATAGTGGAGATGGGGTGCGAGGATATGGTAATCTGATTATTGTTAAGAAAAATGATCAATATTTGAGCGCTTATGCGCATAACCAACGTAATTTAGTGAAAGTGGGCGATTATGTGCATTCGGGGCAGGTGATTGCGCATATGGGGAAAAATGATGCTGACCGTACGTTGTTATATTTCGAGATTCGACGTGGTGGTGTGCCGGTTGATCCGATGAAATATATATCCCTAAGCAAGGATGCTTAAGTGAACAAAAAACCAAAACTAAAATCAAAACAAAAAAAGGGTTTTCTTGCCAAAGCCACTGATTTTTTTAAACCAAAAAAAACAAAGCCAAAAGCAAAAACAGAAATTAAGTTGAAACAAAAACTAAAAGCGGATCTTAAAAAAAGAGTGAATAGTAAAAAATCCCCTAAAACAAAAAAAGATGCGCACGCAGCTTTTTTTACAGAGTCGGTCTTATCGGAAAGTACAGTGTTATTAGAGGAATCACCAGATATAAAAGAAGATGCTTGGCAAACGCAAGATCCCACCCATATTTATTTACATGAAATAGGGTATAAACCGCTTCTAACGCCGAAAGAAGAGTTACGTGTTGCGCGTGATGTTAAAAAAGGCATTGAATCAGCCAGATCAAAAATGATTGAAAGTAATTTACGGTTGGTCGTAAAAATTGCACGTCATTATTGTCATCGTGGGTTGGCTTTTCTGGATTTAATTGAAGAAGGCAATTTGGGTTTGATGACTGCCGTGAATAAATTTGATCCTGAACGGGGATTTCGATTTTCAACCTATGCGACTTGGTGGATTCGCCAAACAATTGAACGTGCGATTATGAATCAAAGTCGCACAGTGCGTTTGCCCATTCATGTTATTAAAGAGTTAAATATTTATTTACGTGCTGGAAAAGCATTAACGAAAAAATTGAATCATAAAGCAACGCCTGAAGAAATTGCAGAAATGATTGATAAGCCCGTTGAGGAAATTCGCGAGTCATTGGCATTATTGCCTGATACCATCTCAATGGATGTGCCTATTATGCAGGATGGCGAAAAGACCTTGGTTGATGTCATCGCAGATCAACACAACATTGATCCTTCTTTTTTAGTGCAACGAGAAGATTTTGCTCTGCATATGACGCATTGGTTGGAATTGTTGAATGAACGTGAACGTGATGTTATTTTGCGTCGCTTTGGGTTGCAAGGTCATGACACGAGTACTTTAGAAGAAGTGGGTGTGGCAGTGGGTTTAACGCGTGAACGTGTGCGACAAGTGCAAATTGATGGATTAAAAAAATTGCGCCGATTAATTGAAGCCGAAGGTATAACGAAAGAAGATTCTGAAGATGAGTAATGCGAAATAACTTGGACAATTGAGAAAATTAATAATTTCTTTTTACTGCAAACACGACCAGTTCTTTTAATGCTTTTTTATAGGCGGATTCTGGAATACTTTGCAAAGTTGCATTTGCTAATACAGCATATTCTTTTGCTTTATTTCTCGTTAATTCAAACGCATTTGTTTTCTTTAAAGCTATTAATATTTCAGGCAATGCAGTAGTGTCACCATTTTTAATTGCATTACGCATAAATTGTGATTCTTTAGGCGTTGCATTTTGTATCGCATAAATTAAGGGTAATGTTGCTTTTCCTTCCGCTAAGTCATCACCAATATTTTTTCCTGTGATTTCTGCTGAAGTTTCGTAATCTAACAAATCATCAATTATTTGAAAAATAATACCAAGATATAACCCATATTCTGATATTGCACTTTGTTCTTTTTTTCCAGTGTTTTCGAGTATGGCACCAATTTTAGCTGCTGCAGAAAATAATTGCGCGGTTTTTTGCGTGATCACATGAAAATAATTTTCTTCTGACAAATCAGCATCATGTTGATTCATTAATTGCATAACTTCGCCTTCAGCAATTGCATTGGTTGTTTGTGATAATACGCACATCACATCGCGTTGATCGTGACGCGCAAGGATTTGAAAGGCGCGCGAATATAAAAAATCACCGACTAAAACACTGCTTGCATTCCCCCAGATAGCATTGGCTGTTTGCTGTCCGCGACGTAAATTGGAATGATCGACGACATCGTCATGTAATAATGTAGCGGTATGTACAAATTCAATGACAGCAGCGAGTTCATAATGGATTTTCGATAAGGGTTTCCCGTTTGAAAAAGCATGTGATGTTAAAATGATGAGTAATGGACGTAAACGCTTTCCTTTTGTTTTAAAGATGTGCTCTGTGATTTCACGGGTTAATGGGACTTTTGAAGCCAGTTCTTGATGAATTAAACTGTCGACAGCAGCCAAATCATCTGCAATTAAGGCACGAATGTGCGGCAGAATTTCTGTTGTTTTGCTGAGTTTTTGGGAAGATGTTTGCATGCGGCTATGCTATGGGGTGGGTTTCATTGTGTCAAGCTTTGAAAAACAGTGCAGAAACGGGGGCAAGCCCTCCTGTGATCCTCGCAATGCGTAAAATAGTAAAGAAAAGAGGCCGGAAGGCCGCGTGCGATACTCGCAATAAAAAAGTTATATGCAAAACAACTGCAAAACAACTTGCGGGCTTCGAATATTTTGCCTACAATGCTGGCTCTTCGAAATGGTTTGCTAAACCAATTAGACAAATAGATAGGGTTAGATCATGTACGCAATTATTGAAACGGGCGGTAAACAATACCGTGTCGCACAAGGGCAAACGCTCACAATAGAGAAATTAGAAGCTGATGCTGGCAGCACAATCGATTTTGATCGTGTTTTAATGGTTGGTGAAGGCGAAACCATTAAATTTGGTGCGCCGTTGGTGACAGGTGCAAAAGTGGTTGCTGAAGTGCTGAAACATGGCAGAGCGGATAAAATTCGCATCATTAAATTCAGACGTCGTAAGCACCATATGAAAAGCGCTGGCCATCGTCAGTATTACACACAAGTAAAGATTACAGCTATCCAATAAGAGGTAACGAAAATGGCACATAAGAAAGCAGGCGGTAGTACGCGTAATGGACGCGACTCTAACCCTAAATACCTAGGCGTAAAAAAATTTGGTGGCGAAGTTGTTATTCCAGGTAACATTATTATTCGTCAACGCGGCACAAACTGCCGTCCCGGCAAAGGCGTCGGCATGGGGCGTGATCATACGTTATATGCTTTGCTTGAAGGAAAAGTTGTTTTTTCGTTCAAGGGACCAAAACACCGTAAAACAGTTTCTGTTGAAGCTGTATCTGCTTGATTCACGGATGGGTTTGTATTTATTGTAGAGACGCGATTAATCGCGTCTTTTTTTTTGGAACGGGTTTATGAAATTCATCGATCAAGTAATCATTGAAGTTATCGCGGGTGATGGCGGTCATGGCTGTATGAGTTTTCGTCGTGAAAAATTTATTCCCTTCGGTGGACCTGATGGTGGCGACGGCGGTGACGGTGGTAGTGTTTATTTCGAAGCAAATTCCGCATTAAATACCTTGATTGATTTACGTTATCAGCGTGTATATCGCGCGAGAACGGGACAATCTGGTATGGGTGCAATGCGCACCGGTAAAACAGGGGCCGATAGAGTGATTGCTGTGCCGGTTGGCACCCTGGTTTATGATGCAGACACATTAGAATTTATTGGTGATTTAACCAAAGAAGGTGAGCGATTATGTGTAGCCAAAGGTGGCTTTCATGGTTTGGGTAATACGCGCTTTAAAAGCAGTACAAACCGGGCTCCGCGTCAAACAAGCAAAGGTAGTCCTGGTGAAGAACGTCGTTTGAAATGCGAATTAAAAGTATTGGCAGATGTGGGGTTATTAGGTTTACCCAATGCTGGAAAATCAACTTTAGTTCGTGCTGTTTCCAATGCAACACCGAAAGTGGCTGATTATCCTTTTACAACGATTCGTCCGCATTTAGGTGTTGTACGCGTTGATGAACTGCGCAGTTTTGTTATTTCAGACATTCCTGGGTTAATTGAAGGGGCGAGTGAGGGTGTTGGCCTTGGCCATCGTTTTTTAAAACATTTAAGTCGTACGGCTGTGTTATGGCATGTAGTTGATATTAGTGAACCTGATGATGAAAAATTAATTCATGATATTATATCCATTCAAAAAGAATTAGAACAGTATGATCCAGAATTTCTAAAGAAACCGCGCTGGTTAGTATTTAATAAAATTGATGCTATGCCTGAAGCTAATCAAACAGCGCAGAAACGGGGGCGGAAGCCTTCGTGCGAATCTCGCATTAAATCTATCGTTAAGAAAATAAAATGGAAAGGCCCGATATTTTCAGTAGCTGCGATTAAAAAACAAAATACGCAGGCCTTGTGTTTTGCGTTAATGAATTATTTGGAATCTCAGAGCCCCGAGCGTTAGCGAGTGGAACCTACGAAGAACGCAGTAGAAATTTCAGTTTGAATTTCATTTATTCGCTTCGTAGCTTCCGCTCGCTAACGCTCGGGGCTCTGAGCTTATTTAATAGCTTTCAACTTCGCATTCAAACGACTTTTAATGCGTGATGCTTTGTTTGGGTGAATTAATTTTTTGCCTGCTGCACGATCAGCCAATGTGCATACTTCTTTATAAGTAGACAGTGCTACTGCTTTATCAGTGCCTTGAACGGCTTGCAGTACTTTTTTAACTGTTGTGCGCATTTTTGATTTTTGACTGATGTTACGTTCACGTCGAACGACAGATTGTTTTGCCCGTTTTTTTGCTGATGCTGTGTTTGCCAAGGAATTACTCCAAAAATTGATAGATAAAGAGCCGAAATAATGCCGCTTTATGGGGTGGATGTCAAACAAAAAGTGATCAAGCGATGTCCTGGTGAATTAGCGCGGATGCCGCGACTGACGTCGGGTGCGAAAAACCTGATACGAACCCAAATTTGATTTTGCTGTTGCATCAAGATAACGTCAATATGGCGGTACTAGTATTAATATTTAATTTATTGATTTCCAAGGCTTATTCTGTAAATATTAACGATTACCACAGTATGGGCTGAGGAAAACAGTATGGCGCAATTTATTCAGTTTATTCACGTGCTCTGCGGTGTTAGTTTCTTGGGCATTATTATTGCATCGTTTGTTTATATTACTAAAAGCATTAAACAACAAGATATTCAATTATTACGGTATGCTATCAAAACAAGTCTACTGGGTGATTGCATTCTTTTTCCTATTATTCTCATACAAATTCTGACAGGCACTTTTTTAGTTTATTACTATCATTTATCGTTAAATACGCCTTGGGTAATTGTTGCCTATATTATTTTTTTTATTGCAGCTATCATTTGGTTTTTATTGGCATTCATTAAATATTTAAATTTATCAACACCGCATTTTCGCTATAAAAAATTATTTTATTTCCTCAATATTTTAATAATAGTATTATTTTGTATGATTATTCATGATGCTGTGACACAGCAAACATGGCTATACAACGGAGCTTATTGATGAATATTTTAATAACGGGCGGTAATGGTTTTGTGGCCCGCGAGATTATTAATCGTTTATCTTCCTTAGGACATCAGTTGACAGTCTGCGTGAGAAAATTATCCGATTGCGTGTTATCTGACCCTAACATTAAAACCATTCAAACTGATTTCCATTTGAATACTGAAAAATCATGTTGGTTGCCGTATTTATCAAAAATCGACGTGGTCATTAATTGTGTCGGTGTATTTCAAACGCTAACGTCTAAAGCAATGTGGGATATTCATTATCATGCGCCACGCGCGTTATTTGATGCATGTCAGGAAACAGGTGTTAAAAAAATAATACATATTTCAGCCTTGGGTATTGATAAAAATAATGCTGATTATGCAAAAAGTAAAATGGTCGCAGAAACCTATCTGCACACGCTTACCATTGATTCCATTATTATTCGCCCCTCGTTTATTTATAGCCATGGTTCTTATGGCGGCAGCTCTTTGTTTCGCGGATTAGCCGCATTACCCTTTTTTATTTTTTTACCGGCTGATGGAGAACAATTATTGCAGCCCATTTATTTGCACGACCTGGTGAAAATAGTTGAAAAATCACTTGGTTTATCGGGTAAACATTTATTATGCGCCTCAGGCTCAGAAAAAATATCGTTACAATTTCTTTTAAATAAAATGCGTGCATGGTTAGGCTTTAAAAGAGCGATTAATATTAAAGTACCAATTTTTTTTATCCGAATCGCTGCGAAATTCGGAGATTTTTTTCGCAATTCGCCTTTGAGTACAACAGCCGTTAAATTAATGATGATTGACAACGTTGCATCTGATGCTGAGTTTGCAATACTAACAAAAACAGTTGGCTTCACACCAAGGTCCTTTACACAAGGGTTAAATCACATGATCAGTGCGGTACAAGATCGTTGGCATGCACGACTTTTTTTTCTGCGCCCTCTATTGCGATTAAGTATCGCTTTTTTGTGGATTTTTACAGGCGTGATTAGTTTGGGCTACGCTAATACTTTTTCTTACCCGTTATTAACTGAAGCGGGCATTCAACCTTCATTACAGCCATTATTACTGTATGGCGCGAGTATTGTAGATCTTGTTTTAGGATTTGCGGTGTTATGTAATTATTGTTTGAAAATAACAGGGTTAATTCAAATTACTTTAATTACGCTTTTCACTGCCATTATTTCAATTAAATTACCTGCTTATTGGGTGCATCCTTTTGCTTCAATTGCAAAAAATATTCCGCTTATTGTGGCAACGCTGATAATGATGGCTTTGGAGAGTGATCGATAATGTTATATGCCTGGATCAAAATCATCCATGTCATTAGTGCTGCTGTTTTATATGGCACGGGCATGGGGACGGCTGTTTACATGTTTTGTGTCAACAAGCAAAAAGATATTTGCTTGATCGCCAACGCGACAAAACAAGTGGTTTTTGTTGATTGGGTATTTACAGGATCATCCGCCACCATTCAATTTTTTTCAGGGATGACATTGATTTATCTCAAAGGCTACTCTTTTGCTTCGTTGTGGATAATTGGATCAATGAGTGGTTATGTTATTGCGGGCGCTTGTTGGATTCCTGTTGTGTATTTGCAAATCTGCTGCAGGAATTTAGCGTTTGATGCATTGAAAAATAATACAGCATTACCCAAAAAATACTTTCGCTATTATAAATTGTGGTGGATACTGGGTATTCCTGCATTTTTATCATTAATGGTTGTTTTTTATTTAATGGTAAATAAACCGGTATAGTAATTCAATGGCGCTATTTTAAAAAATGAAAAGTTCTTATGAATAGGCGTAGATGATTGCGAATGGCGTGTTTCAAAAACACGCCAGAGCAATCGGCTAAAGCGTATTCATAAGGCATTACTGCTTGAGATTTAGAAAATTTATGTCCCAAAAATTACTGCGATCAACATCAACGGTTTCTTTGTTTACCTTGCTATCTCGCATCATGGGATTTGTGCGCGATATTATTTTGGCTAATATTTTTGGCGCTGGTGGTTTGTTTGATGCTTTTGTGGTTGCATTTCAGCTGCCCAATTTTCTAAGAAGATTGTTTGGTGAAGGCGCGTTTTCACAAGCATTCGTCCCTATTTTAGCGGAACAACGTGCCACTAAAACACACGAAGCAGCGCAGTCGTTTGTGAATCATGTATCAGGTACGTTAGCATTTATTGTTTCTACTGTTGTTCTTATTTCAGAAATTGCTGCGCCATTATTAGTGATGATTTTTGCACCTGGTTTTTTACGCGACCCAACGCGTTTTCATATCGCAGTGCATTTGTGTCATATCATGTTCCCGTATTTATTATTAATTATACTAACAGCATTAGCAGGCGCAATATTAAATACGTATGGCCTCTTTGCAGCGCCGGCATTTACGCCTGTGTTGCTCAATATTGCTTTGATTGCCGTTGCGTTATTATGGGCGCCGCATACAACACAGCCAATTTACGTTTTGGGTTGGGGTGTGATAATGGGTGGTTTAGCACAATTACTGATACAAATTCCTTTTTTAAAAGCCATACAATTAATGCCAAAATTTAAATTAGGTTTTCGCCACGAGGGAACATTGCGTGTGATGAAACGCATGATTCCAGCCTTATTTGGTGTGTCTGTTGCGCAAATTAGCTTATTGATAGATAGAATTTTTGCTTCATTTTTGCCGAATGGCAGTATTTCATGGTTATATTATTCTGATCGACTCATTTATTTTCCCTTGGGTTTGATTGGCGTAGCACTGGCAACCGTTGTCATGCCGTATTTATCACGTAATCATGCAAATAATGATCAAAAAATATTTTCAGCAACACTTGATTGGGCTTTGCGTTGTACCTTGTTTATTGGGACACCCTGTGCCGTCGGATTATTTATTTTATCAGGCCCCATACTATCAACGTTATTGCATTCTGGAAAATTTAATAGTTTTGATGTGATAATGACTGCAAAAAGCTTAAGTGCATTTGCCGTTGGGTTGCCTGCATTTATGCTCATTAAAATTTTGGCTTCCGCTTTTTATGCGCGGCAAAATATTAAAACACCTGTAAAAATTGCAGCCGTATCGATGGTTGTTAATTTAATTTTTAATGCTATTTTAATTTTCCCTTTAAAACATGCCGGTTTGGCGCTAGCAACATCAATATCAGCAATTGTCAATGCGGGATTGTTGTGGATTTTGTTGGTGAGAGAAAATATTTTTATGCCATTGCATATTTGGAAAAAAACGGTGCTGCAATTATTCATTTCCAATGCGGTGATGGCAACCTGTATTTATTTCTTAGCGGGGCAAATATCACCATGGCTACATTGGCCTATTATAATTCGTATATCGCACTTGTTAGCAGTTATTGCTGCCGGTATGGGCAGTTATTGTTTGATGCTGGGTTTGATGGGAATTCGTTTGAGGCATTTTAGGTCGCCGAATTAATTTCTACATGTTCCTTAGTATCAGTGATTAATGCCACTTCCATTTTTTTAACGAACCATTCATACTGGTGCCCACATTGACATTGACACTGACACTGGTTATGCAACTCATCCGCGATTCATCACATATTTTACCCGAATCCATTGTCACGATTGGCAATTTCGATGGCGTACATAAAGGTCATCAGTTGTTAGTGAACAGGCTAATTGATAATGCGCGTGAATTAAATTTGCCTTCTGTATTATTAACCTTTGAGCCTAACCCAATTGAATTTTTTTCACCCACTCATCCGCCAGCGCGTTTAATGCGATTTTTTGAAAAATGGCATGAAATAAAAAAAGCGGGTGTCGATTATTTTTATTGTGCGCGTTTCAATAATGCATTATCAAAATTATCTGCACACGAGTTTGTAAAAACAATTTTAGTGGATCAATTAAATGCAAAAAAAATAATTGTGGGTGATGATTTTCGTTTTGGTGCAAAACGTTTAGGTGATGTCGAATTATTAAGAACACTCGGGAAAAAATACAACTTTACTGTTGAAGCCATTTTGCAGTTGATGCACGATGAGCTTCGTATTAGCAGTACGCGTATTCGTAATGCGTTAAGGCAAGGTGACTTTAAAATGGTTTCATCATTAACTGATCGGCCATTTACTTTATCTGGAAAAGTAGCTTACGGAAATCAAATTGGCAGAACATTGGGATTTCCAACCGCCAATATTTATTTACGCCGCAAAGCAGTGCCGATGATGGGAATTTTTATTGTGCTAGTCAATGGCCTGAATAATAAAATTTTACCAGGTGTTGCCAGTATTGGTTATCGTCCTACTTTTGAAGGAAAGCAAATTATTCTTGAAGTTTTTTTATTTGATTTCGATGAAATAATTTATGGTCGTCGAATCACGGTTGAATTCCTAAAAAAAATTCGTGATGAAGAAAAATTTAAATCGATTGATCAATTGGTTATTCAAATTAGAAAAGATGTTGAAATAGCGAAATATTATTTTATGTGTGGTGATTGAGATTTAATACTTTTGCTTCTGCCTCTGTGGCATTCGCAGTCGCAATTAAGGGTCCTGTATCTATTTTTTTCTCTTGTGCTTGTTGTGCGCGAATTAAATCCTTTTGTTCTTTTGCCGTGAAGGGGGTGAGTGTGAGCGTTGCATGATCTGAGGTTGGTGTTATATTATCGGCACTAAAATATACATTATAAACTATTACGCCTAATACAAAGATGAGAAAGATAACGAAGTAGTGGGTTGTTTTATGAGTGCTGCGCATAGTCGGCTCCTTCTGAACATCTAAAGATAATACCATTTTTTGCCAATTGATTGTCAAACACGGCTGTTGTCGATAGTCTTGTCATGCTATAGTTTTGGGCTTAATGTCCTTAACCAAGATGATGACCATGGCCGATTATAAAGATACTTTAAATTTACCCAAAACTGATTTCCCCATGAAAGCCGATTTGGCTGCGCGCGAACCAAAATTGCTGCAGCATTGGCAACAGATTAATTTATACGGCATGATCCGAAAACAAATGGCGGGATGTCCACAATTTATTTTGCACGATGGCCCGCCGTATGCGAATGCGAATATTCACATGGGTACCGCATTAAATAAAACATTAAAAGATATCGTGATCAAATCAAAAACGCTCTCTGGTTTTGATTCGCCGTATGTGCCCGGTTGGGATTGTCATGGATTACCAATTGAATTAAATGTTGAAAAAAAGCAGGGAAAAGTAGGTGATAAATTAAATGCGAGACAATTTCGACAAGCGTGTCGCGATTACGCAATAACACAGGTCACACTGCAAAAAGCAGATTTTGAAAGATTGGGTATTTTAGGAGATTGGCAAAATCCTTATTTAACAATGCAATCGAGTTATGAAGCAAACGCCGTCAGAGCACTGGCAAAAATGGTTGAAAAGGGGCATTTGCACCGTGGCCAAAAACCAGTACATTGGTGTACTGCTTGTGGTTCTGCATTGGCGGAAGCAGAAGTAGAATACCAAGATAAAAAATCACCCGCTATCTACGTTTCGTTTGAAGTGGAAATTCCACGCGCTGTGAAAAACGCATTTTTTAATGCGTGTAATCAAAAAATATTTATTCCTATTTGGACAACAACACCGTGGACATTACCAGCAAACGAAGCAATTTCAGTTAATCCTAAATTTATTTATGCTTTGGTAGAAACAGAAGGCAAGCAATTTATTATTGCGCAAGCATTGGTTGAAAGTGTGATGCAACAATGTGACATTAAAAATTATAAAATAAGCGCAACAATATTGGGTGAAGAATTGGAAAATATTTCATGTCAACATCCATTTCTCGATCGCAAAGTGCCTGTTATTCTAGGTGATCATGTGACAATTGAAGCAGGAACGGGTTGTGTGCATACGGCGCCCGCACATGGACAAGATGATTATGTTATTGGCGCAAAATATAATTTACCGATGAAAAATCCCGTGAATTCGCAAAGTTGTCTTATTGATGATGTGCCATTTTTTGGTGGGCTACATGTATTTAAAGCAAATGAACCTATTATTGAAAAATTAAAGGAAACGGGACATTTATTACATCGTGAAGTTATTACGCATAGTTACCCACATTGTTGGCGTCATAAAACACCTTTAATTTTCCGCGCAACGCCGCAATGGTTTATCAGCATGGAAAAAGAAAATTTACGCACACTCTCGCTTGATGCGATTAAAAAAGTAAAATGGATTCCAGCCTGGGGTGAGACGCGCATTACAAAAATGGTTGAAACTCGACCGGACTGGTGTATCTCGCGTCAGCGTGCCTGGGGAATCCCCATTGCCATTTTAATTCATAAAAAAACGGGTGAATTGCATCCTGATATTTTGAATGTTATGGAAAAAGCTGCAAAATTAATTCATCAAGATGGCATTGATGCGTGGCATGATTGTGATATCCATCATTTAATTAATGACGCAGATGAATATGAAAAAGTAACGGATGTGCTAGACGTTTGGTTTGAATCAGGTGTGTCTCATGCTTGTGTTTTAGCGGTGAGAAAGGAATTAAAAGTGCCTGCTGATTTGTATTTGGAGGGGTCTGATCAACACCGTGGTTGGTTCCAAACGTCACTTTTAACGTCTGTTGCCATGCGCGATTTTTCTGCTTATAAATCAGTGTTAACGCATGGTTATGTTGTAGATGCGCAAGGTCGGAAAATGTCGAAATCAGTCGGTAATACTATTTCACCTGCGGATATTGTGAAAAGTTTTGGTGCGGATGTATTGCGATTATGGGTGATGTCAACAGATCACACGGACGATATGAGTGTGTCGGATGAAATTTTAAAACGCAGTGTCGATGCTTATCGTCGTATTCGAAACACGATGCGTTTTTTACTCTCGAATTTATCTGATTTCGATCCTGAAACAGACGCTGTTGACGCGAAAAATTTATTAGCCTTGGATGCATGGGTGATTGCGCGTGCTGAAAAATTGCAAGCAGAAATGATTGCTGCATTCGATACTTATCAATTTTCGACAATTTATCATTTGATTAATAATTTTTGCAGCGTGGAATTGGGTGGTTTTTATTTGGATGTGATTAAGGATCGTCAATATACTTGTGCAAAAACAGGTGTTGCGCGACGTTCATCACAAACTGCCTTATATTATTTATTGGAAGCAATGGTGCGATGGTTAGCGCCGATAACCAGTTTTACCGCCGAAGAAATTTGGCAGCATATGCCTGGAAAAAGAAATGAATCAGTATTTTTAAATACTTGGTTTACTGATTTTCCTGAAATGAAAGCACAGGATGCTACTTTTTGGCAGTGGTTAATTCAAATCAGAAACGATATTAATAAAGTATTAGAAACTTATCGTGCTGATGGACGAATTGGTTCTGCGTTAGAAGCAGAAGTGATTTTATATGGTAATGATGATGTATGTGAAAAATTAAAAGTAGTGGGTAATGATTTACGGTTTTTATTAATCGTTTCAGATGTCCAAATTATCAATAACACAAAAACAAATTCGGAAGAGAACGTTATTAATAGCACGGAAACGCGTCCGGAAGGGTGCGTGTGTGTTAGCAGTGATCCTAATTTATGGATTAGTGTTGTTGTTTCCGAAAACCCTAAATGCGAACGTTGCTGGCATCGGCGCGCTGATGTGAATGCAACGCCTGCTTATGAGGGTTTGTGTGGACGTTGCGTTGAAAATATTTCAGGTGTGGGTGAAACGCGTCATTTTTCCTGAAAACTTTTATAAATCAAACAGTTAACGCAAAGGGGGGGGGCAATTTGCCCCCCCCCTTTGCATCAACTCATTGAAAAAACACGGTATTCCACTTATTTTCGCTTCATGATAAGGTGCATTTTTCAATTTTCGGAGAACTTTAATGGTTTCAGAAAAAGCGGTTGTGCTATTTAAAGAAAGAGAAATTCGTCGAACATGGTATAGAAAAGAATGGTGGTTTGTAATTGTGGATGTGGTGGCTGCTTTGACGGATTCATCGCAACCTGACGGTTATTTGAAAGATATTCGTCGACGTGATGATGAGCTTGCTAGTCGCTGGAAAAAAATGGTGAAATTGCTGCTGGTTGAAACGCAGGGTGGCTCACAAAAAGGGAATTGCGCAAATACAGAAAGTCTCTTGCGAATTATTCAATCAATCTCCTCACCCAAAGCAGAGCCATTTAAATTATGGTTGGCTAAAGTAGGTTATGAAAGAATTCAAGAAATTGAAAATCCTGAATTAGCGCAAGAGCGTATGAAAAAAATATACGAACAAAAAGGATACTCAAAAGATTGGATTGATAAACGATTGCGTGGCATTGCTATTCGACAAAATTTAACAGATGAATGGAAAGAACGCGGTGTTTCAAATGAGCGCGATTATGCAATTTTAACCGCGGAAATTTCAAAGGCGACATTTGGCATGACGCCGAATGAATACAGACAATTTAAAAGCTTGCCCATGAAGTCAGGAGAAAATCTCCGTGATCATATGACAGATTTAGAGTTGATTTTTACGATGCTAGGTGAGAAGGTAACGACTGAGATTTCAAAGCAAGAAAAACCAACACGAATGCCTGTACATAAAGAAGTGGCCAAGCGCGGTGGAAAAGTGGCAGGGAATGCACGCAAGGATACGGAAAAAGAATTAAAAAAAAGTATCATGAGCAATGAAAATTATTTGCAATTAACCCTGAGTAAATAAAAAAATGAAAAAAACCGCTTCCCTCTGGCTTTCTCTTAGTGTGTTGATTATTGCACTAGATCAACTTACCAAACAACTTGTATTGCAGCATATTTCAGCGCATCAGGTGATAAAAATATTTCCATTCCTTAATTTAATTTTGCGATTTAATGCAGGCGCTGCATTTAGTTTTTTGGGGGATGCGCAAGGTTGGCAATTATATTTATTATCTTCAATTTCTATCATCATTTCTGTTATATTGGTTGTTTGGTTAACACGCCTAGCACGAACCGAGTGGTGGATTGCATTACCTATTAGTCTAATATTGGGCGGCGCTTTGGGTAATTTAATTGATCGTGTACATTATGGCTATGTTGTCGATTTCATTGATTTTCACGTGGGAAACTGGCATTTTGCAACGTTTAATGTTGCTGATTCCGCTGTTTCAGTTGGTGCGGCATTGTTAGTTCTGAGATTATTATATGAAAGTTTTACTCGCAAATCCTAGGGGTTTTTGTGCTGGTGTTGATCGTGCGATTGATATTGTCGAGCGTGCATTAGAGCAGCTTGGGCCGCCAATTTATGTGCGTCATGAAGTTGTGCACAATCGTCCTGTAGTTGAAAGATTAAAATCAAAAGGTGCTATTTTTCTCGATGATATTAGTGAAGTTCCAAAAGGTGCGACATTAATTTTCAGTGCACATGGCGTGTCGCAAGCAGTGCGACAGTTGGCTTTAGCGCGAGAATTTAATTTATTTGATGCAACCTGTCCGTTAGTGACAAAAGTGCATATGGAAGTGGCGCGTTATGCAAAACAGAATATCGAATGTATTTTGATTGGACATGCTGGCCATCCTGAAGTGGAAGGCACAATGGGACAATATAAAAATGCGGATGCAGGCATGTATTTGGTTGAAACGGTTGGTGATGTTGCCAAATTAAATTTGAAAAATCCAGATCAGTGTACCTATGTCACACAAACCACTTTGTCTGTGAGTGATGCGATGGAAATTATTGCCACTCTCAAAAATAAATTTCCAAAAATCCAAGGCCCGAAAAAAGATGATATTTGTTATGCAACAACCAATCGTCAGGAAGCGGTTGCTGAATTAGCGAAATTATGTGATGTCATGATTGTTGTGGGTTCTGTTGAAAGCTCAAATTCAAACCGATTAAAAGAATTAGCAGAACGCATCGGTTGTCGATCTTATTTGATTGATGATTCCTCTATGTTGCTGCGCAAATGGTTTAAAGGGGTTGAAACAATTGGTGTGACTGCCGGCGCATCGGCACCGGAAGATTTAGTGCAAGAAGTTATTGTGCAATTAAAAATGTGGGGCGCTTCTGTTTCCGAAGAAATGTCCGGCGTTGAAGAAACCATTACTTTTGCTTTGCCAAAAACGTTGCGGGATGCGAAAATATTAAGTTCTGATACGCCTCTTTAGACTTGGAAAAAACCTTATGAGTAGAGATATTGCAGTTATCAATTTGTCAGCCTTGGTGTCACCGATTGCGCCATCACAATTTTATCTGAAACCCGTTGGATATTTTGCACCTGCTGTCAAAAGTAACTGGCCAAGCTTTATGGCGTTTTTAGAATTATGTAAATATGCCAAATCATCTTGTTGCCCTTCGCTATTTCAAAGCATGTATAACTTACCTTGGTTGATAAAAATATGCGTGAAGAGCACAGCAATACGAGATTACAAACTAGGAAAAATAAATACCGATGAATTTTTACAATCACTTCTTGATAATGCGTTTTCTTTTTTAAAGGACGCTGATTTATCTAAAAATACTAAAAAAATAATGGATAATCAGGCAACCCTTTTTTCATTACGTAATTACAAAGCTGGAGATGTATTAACTACTGAATTAATTGCACTGGCTCTACTGGAAATGGCGTGGACTGCCAGAATGCAATTTTCTACTGCAGTAACGCAGAAAAAGGCGCTCACATTATTTTCTGAAAATAACTACGGTGAAATTAATTTAATTTCAAATAGCAACCCATTGGATATTTTGCATAACATAACACAATTAAGAAAATCCCATGGTCAATTGGATTGGATTGATGATGGTGTATTATTGGAAGAAATAATGCTGAAACAGAACACAAAAAATCCTATTATTTTAACAAAAGATAATAAGTTACGTCTTTTTGTTTCATTTAATTATGCTGCATCTAAAACAGGTGCTAATTTATCAAATGCGCTACATGTCGCTTCACCGTCTTCAGACTCAGATCCATTGCTATCAGCTTCACGAGCAATTAATACGACTTCTGGTTTTTTAAGTTTTGTTGTTGATGAAAAAGGTCGCGCTAATACGACTCTGATTAGCCAATGGAGAGGCGATCTTGATGAAGGCCGCCGTTTAAATTTTCACGACTGTATCGATGCTTCTACTTATTTCGCACCGAAAAATGAAGCCAGATTAAACCAATAATTTTGAGAAAAATATGTAATTTAAAGGGGTCAATATCCTGAATTTGATCCTTTTCTAATCAAGACTTGCATTCTAAATTTCCACCGGTAGGTTTTGGCGATTCTTCGCGTGCTGGGGTGGCGATCTAAGTCGCTGTGCAAAAATAACTTACCCTTTTTAGCATCTCATTGTTTCGGCAGATTAAAATGTTCTTCCTTCAAAAACGCTTGAAATACACCTGTATTCCGACGCATTTTTTCAGTCAGAACATTTCAATCTGCCATCACACTGAGCGCTAAAAAGGGTAAGTTATTTTTGCACAGCTCCTAATTTAAAACATGCCTTGCCATTACATGGTATAGCATGCTATTATTTTTGTGTTTAAAATAGTTATTAGGTGTAACAGTGAAATTTAAAATAGAAGATCACCCCGGAATTTTACTTAAAAAAGCAGCGCGACTGTTTGAACAAGTTGCAAATAAAAATTTGAGCGAGCTTGATGTTACGCACGCACAAACTGTTATTTTAGTTCGCCTGCTAGAACAAGATGGTCAAAACCAAATTGAACTTACAAAAAGTGCAGGATTGGATCAATCTACCGTTGTGCGGTTATTAGATCGCATGGAAAGAGATGGACTCATTAATCGTATTCGCAATAAAGACGATAGGCGAGTTTATAACTTTTATCTGGCAAAAAAAGCTCAAAAAATATGCCAACAATTGCAAGGTCACAGCAAAGTCATGACTGAAATTGCGCACGCATCCATTTCTAAAAAAGACATGGAAAAACTAAAAAAACTGATTATAACTGTGATCGACAACTTAGAAATATTTTTGGGAAAAATTAAATGAAAATTTTATTAACAGGCGGATCAGGTGATCTGGGTAAAGTACTTTCACATCAAATAGAAAGACGAGGTGATACCGCATTACGTTTTGATTTACGGGCACCCTCAGATAAAGCAGGAAAATTTTTACAAGGCTCTATTTTAGATCGAAACATATTGTCGACAGCGTTAGATAGTGTGGACTCTATTGTGCACATTGCAGCATGGCATGGGTACCATGAATTCACAAAACAAAAAACATCTACTGAATTTTGGGATGTGAATGTAACAGGTACATTTAATATTTTTGAATTAGCACAAGAAAAAAACATTAAAAATATTGTTTTTATTTCAAGTGAAAGTGTTTCTGATAAAAATGGTATTTACGGATGGACAAAAGTGGTGGGCGAGCAAATTGCGCAACGTTATTTTGAACAACAGACTTTAAATATAATTACGTTACGACCCTGTGGATTTATTCCTTATTGGAATCACGATGTCTATAAATCATTTGCCGAATGGATGGGATGGTTTTGGAAAGGCTATGTTCATATTGATGATGTTGCGCAAGCTGTTATGAAAAGCCTTGATTTATTAAACACGCAAAAATTACAGCAGCATCTCGTGTTACCTGTTGATCGTGCTTACGAATACACAGAAGCAGATTTAAAAAATTGGGATAAATCCGGTGCTGGCACAACATTCAAAAAGCATTATGAAAGTTATTATGATTTGGCAATTAAATATAATTTAGATCCCGCTGCAAAACCAAAAATACATGATATTGCTTCAACACGAACGTGGCTGGGTTATGAGCCGCAATACAATTTAACAAATGCACTAAAAGATTTATTGCGATACGACAAATCACGTTCTTTGTAACTTTTTATAATAAGTTTCGAATCGTTATGATTCCCGGCGTAGTTTTGAGGTAAAAAATGAATGTTATTAAAAAAATATTTTTTTTAATTGCGTGTTCTTCATCATTTAGCGTCTTTGCACTCGATGAAAATGCCTTGCAAACGGCTGATTCAAATACTTGGAACCCTTTGGGCGGCGGTTATGTTTCACAATTTGGTATAATTACTGGCAATGCATTTGCAATAAGTCCAAAAAATATTCTTTTTGTCGCAGAAATTAGCAGGTCGGCTTACAATGAATTAAATGTTTATACTTATACCAATAATCAATGGCTATTACTAAACGGAACAGTTAATTCAGACAATAATGAAACTGTCTCTCTTGCTACCGACGCACAAGGTGTGCCATATGTTGGGTCAATGAATTTCACTGATAGTAATTCAACGCATGTCGCAGTAAATACACTTGAGAATAATAGTTGGAAATCTATTTTCAGCAGTGCGAAAAACGAAAGTTTGGAAATTTCACGGTATTCCTTAGTTGTAGCAAAATTAAAAAATAATGTTACCTTGCCTTATTTATTTTATATTAATGATTTAAATCAAACTGGCAACGTCATTCAATTTAAAAATAATCACTGGGTAGCTGTGGGTAATTCGTTTCCAATCAGCAGCATCGTTCCCAATACACTAAATGATTTAAGCCTTAGCATAGTATTAGGGCCTAATCAGGCACCTTATATTGCGTGGCGGGATAATAATAAAATCGCGGTGATGGCGCTAAGCAGTAGCAAAAAATGGCAACTGATGGGTACTGAAATTCCCACATCAGCGGATCATTTTTCTCTGGCGGTAAATTCGACGGGATTGCCTTACATTGCTTATTTTGCCGATACTAAAACAGGGTATGAATCAGTGCATGTGGTTCTGCTCAATAGCAAAAACGCATGGCAAGCTGTCAGCAATCTTTCATTTTTCTCAGCTTACCAACAGCAAGATAATGGTGAAGAATCGATTCATATTGCGCTCTCAACAACACACATACCCTTTGTAACTTTTTCAGATGACGATCAGGCTTTTACAGCGACGTTAAATGATCAAGGGAAGTGGGCGCTTGTAGGAAACAGCGCCTCTGCCAATGACTTAGGATTAGTAGGCGCAACTTTTGCACTCGATTCAAAAAATAATCCTTATGTGCTTTATGAGGATCTTTTGCGGTATGATTATGTAATGACAACCATGAAAGAGGCCGCATCACGATAAAATGAGATTAGAGTTTGCAGCAGCATTTGTCTTGTTGCCTTTTTTTAAAGGTGAAATACCATGCTCCGTTTGCAAGACCTTGATACACTAAATACCCGGAAAATATTCATGACACGATAGCCACGGGAAATATTTTTAAAGTAATCGTACTGGTAATGTTTGTGGTTCTGCCGTAACACCGTATGCATCGAGTATCGATAAACAAGCTTTTAAGCTGACACCGTATTTATCCTTAAATGGGTTATATTTTTCTGTTGCATTATTTTCTGAAACAGTCTCTAAAATAGCCGCTTTTATATTTTTGATATCAGTTGATGAAGAAATAATTTTTATAAGCGCTAAAGCATCAGATACCTTCCCTTCAGTTAATTTTGCGTTTTTGAAAAACGAAACTGAAATAAAGACGTAATTGTTTGAAACTTTTTTGGTGCGTAATGTGATGTATTTATTTAATTCATCAATTAGTTTTATTTTCAATTCACTTGTTTTTTCAGTATCTGACAATGTTTTTTTTCTTTTTGTTTCTTCATAAGCGTTGAAATTTTCAACAAGTGTAAAGCAGTACGCTAAACGTTTTTTCAGATCAGGGCAATTTCTTCCAGCGTATCCAACATAATAATTACCTTGTTCGTTATTTTCTTTAAATGCATTTAAAATTGACATTAAATTAACGTGATTTTCTGCTTGTCCTAAATCAAATGGTGTTTTTTTTCTTCCATATGCTGATTCAAATTCAGCATTACCTTGTAGTGCTAAATAGATATTTAATTTTAATTCTTCAAATGATTTTGGACTGCTTGTTTTAGTAATTAATGTTCTCATGATATTTCTCCGCTATTGTTAACTGATTTTTACAAGAATAAGATTATCGGTTTTTTCTTGATCGGTATAATTGATTGTATTAATTAGATTGATAGTTTTTAGCTATTAAGTAAATGCTGGGTTGCTATTGCGCTGATGAAGGTTTTGCATATTTGCTGAGCAGACACAAGTGGTTTTTTAATGATCGTATCATCAATTATCGTTTAATTAATGATAGTAGGGCTGATCTGTTACCGTGATCCTGAATTATTTGTCGATAACTTGAAATTATTGGTATTATTTTAGCGCGTGTTAAAAGCATTTATCCGATCACGCGTGATTGCTATGCGATACTATTTGATTTGATTGTTTGATTATCCTACTTGCAGTACATTATCCACAATCTTTGTATTTCGATTTGTTGGATACGCAATTATTGTTGCGCTATACCCAATCACTTTACTTGTTGCGTGAGGAGTTATCACAAGAATCAGCTGATAAATTGACCTATCCAATTATTGTCGATTTTTTCTGCCTCTAACAAAGTAATAATAACTGACTAAAATATCATCGTTGGTGTGGTAATTTTTAGTAATTTCAAACATGCCTCCAAGCAACGCGCATAATCACCGTAAACGGGCTCAACAAGGTAACCCCGTTCATTGAACGCTCTTGGGTGAACCCGTTGCTCATTGCTGGCGTTGATATCTCTGTGTTGTTTTAAGCTTTCAATCATGGTTTCTAAATCCTGAGCAACGTTGATAAGATTTTTTAATGTATGTGCACTATTTATCTTTTTTTCAGTCAATGCGTAATTTCGAAAAAAGAAACCCACCTTATTCGGTTTGAATTTTGATGCGGTGTAAGTGCCTCTGGAACGAATGTAGTTGTCCAATAAATTAATTATTTCATTTTTTAGTGTTAATGATGGTGATGCTGTTGCTGTTGTTGCTGTTGTTGTTGTTGAGTGATAGGGTTGTTTAACAATGCTTGCTGTTGTTAAAGTATCGTTATATTTTTCGTTTTCTTTGTGTCGTAGTTTATATTGCTCCGCTTCTACAGAATGAATGTTTTTTAAAAGATTATAGATTTTGTCGCGCTCATTTGTTGGGGTCACTTGACCCGTTTCCAAAAATAATATTGCTTCTAAATAATGTTTTTTATCAGATGCGATATTTTTTCTATCTTCTAATTGTTCTGCTATGGTGTAAGGCAAAAATTTTGGATATTTTGAAATAGGGATGATAATTTCATGTTCCCGATACTTTAGTCCAAATCGTTTTTTGAGATCAATAGCCATTGCCTGTGCTATTAAGCGACTTTCCAGGTTATCAGAAAATATAACAATATCATTCGACTGCATTACCCATTTAAAGCCTACTTGTACTTCAGTAAGTTTTTCATGATTGTGCAAACCATATAATAATAAACTTTCAAGTGATGTGTGATATTGATTATTTTGTTTTTGTTTTATTATAAATTCTTGAGCTGCTTTTTTTGTTTCAAAATCATAGGGTCGATGAAATGTGGGGTCAGCATATACCATGATGCGATTAAAAATACAATTGGCAGGTGAAGCTGAAATACCGAGAGAAACCGCATCACCTTTTCCAAAATAACTGGGTTCATATCCAGCAAGAGGATTAGCATAGGATGCTGATTGATGACGTGTGAATTCTATTTTATTGCGATGCAGTGGTGTTTTATTTGTGTTGTCAACGATCTCGTAATCAGTGTTTGCATTTTTGATTGGATCTGAATTTAAACGCACTGTGAAGCGTGATCTGTTTATTCTTTCTCTTAGTTCGGAACGGTTGTGTTCCGGGTCAACCAATGAATTTGCTAATTGATCCCAGCGTTCTATTTTAACAACTTTAAAAATACGTCCTGCTTTTGCGATTTCACTGAAAGTATTGTTACCTTGTATTCTCATTGTTTTCTCTCTGATTGGTTGAACATTAAACCAGAGTAAAGCAGGTGAAATGATTAATAAAATTAAAATATTTTATTAAAGCGATAGTTTTTAACTATGGATCGTGCACGTTTTATCAAATCAGACAAACCCCATTCAAATGACAATCCGAAATCGCTTGAATAACAGCATTAATCGCTTTTGTACGCGGAAAGCTGGATCGCCAAGCCAACGCAATCGTTCTTTGAGGGGCATTTGTTTTAAAAGGTCTAACGCAAAGCAAATTATTATAATATTTTATTTGCGTTGCGGTACTTGGCAAAATCGTAATACCCATGCCGGAAGCAACCATGTGGCGTAATGTTTCTAATGACGTGCCTTCAATGGTTTCTTGGTCACCGCTTGTTTTGCAGCATTGCGGACACGCTTTGATAACCTGATCTCTAAAACAATTGCCTGCACCCAATAATAAAATATTTTCATTTTTTAAATCAGCGCATGTAATATTTTTTTTTGTTGATAATGTATTCTCTTTTGGCATTAAAACGACAAAGGGTTCTTCGTATAATTTTTTTGTCACAATACCTTTTTCTATAAAAGGCAGTGCAATGAAAATCACGTCTAATGCGCCATGTTGTAATTTATCTTTTAAATTTGCAGTATAATCTTCCTGAATAATTAAGGGCATTTTTGGGGCGTGTTTTTTTATTTTTGGAATTAATGCTGGAAATAAATAAGGTGCAACGGTATAAATGGCGCCAATTTTGAGTGTTGAATTTAAATGTGTTTTATCGCGTGTTGCAATTTCTTTAATTTTTGTCACTTCTTCAAGTGAGCGCTGCGCTTGTAAAATAATTTTTTCACCAATTTCTGTGATGCGAATATCATGATGATGTCGTTCAAAAATGGCAACGCCTAATGATGATTCTATTTTTGCAACAGCCACACTGAGGGTGGGTTGACTGACGTGGCACAATAGAGCCGCTTTGCCAAAGTGTTTTGTTTTGGCGAGTGCGACAATGTAATTTAATTCGGTTAATGTCATTTGATTCTCTGTTTTATATCACAGGGTTTACAGTCAAAAATATCCGGTTCGGGTTGTAATGTAATATGGTGAATGTGATGGTTTTTATCAAGCAGTTTTGATATTTTATTTAAAATTATTTTCCAGTCCATGATTTCATGAATATTCACATGCGCAGATAAAGCGATGCTGCCGGAAGATAATGTCCAAATATGCAAATCGTGAATATCTAAAACGCCTCCCACTGCTTTTAATTCTTGTGAAACCACTTCTAAATCAATATGCATCGGCACGCCTTCCATTAAAATTCTTAGTGATTCACGTAATAAACGGAAGCTAGAAATAATAATTAATACGCCAATTAAAATAGATAAAATGGGATCAATTGGATACCATTTCGTAAAATAAATCACAGCACCTGAAACGAGAGCGGCAAAAGAACCGAGTAAATCACTCAATACATGCAATAATGCTGCGCGCATATTTAAGGTGCGCTCGCTTTTTGCAAGCATGGATGCGATAAATAAATTAATTAGCATACCAATGAAAGCAATAATCATGACGGTTATGCCATTTACTTTAATGGGCGAATGAATGCGATTGACTGCTTCAACAATAATGGCGAGTGAAATGATGAGCATTAATAAACTGCTGAACCAAGCAGCAACGATTTCAGCGCGCCCCATGCCATAGGAATGTGTTCGTGACGCAGGTTTTTTGGCAACCCAAACAGCGAAAGCAGCGATACCCAATGACAATGCATCGGAAACCATGTGACCAGCGTCACCCATTAAAGCAAGCGAACCGGCGTGCCAACCGGTGAATGCTTCAATGGCTGCATAAATTAAAATAATGCTGATTGCAATGGATAATACACGTGACGGCGTGTTTTTGCCGTGGGAGTGGTTGTGATGGACGTGTTTGTGATCGTGAGGCATGGTTTTCTACTTAAGTAATAACGTCATGTTGTTTTTCAATAATTTTTTTAAAGCTGTCATCGATTCTAGACCAGTCTACCAAATCTACTTTATAAGGCAAATCACTCTCAGATAGCGCATTTGTTAATTCACTCATTGTGCTGACTGACAATGGTCGTTGCGTCATGATAGCCAAATCGATATCTGAATAAGGTTTGATGTGTTCAGTGGCGCGAGATCCAAATATCCATACCGTGTAGTCTGGAATATGTTTTTTTAAAATCGAATTTAATAATTTAAGATAAGGTTTTTCAAGGTTAATCATTTATTTCTTGCTTGCAATTTGGTTAATAAGTCGTACCCGTCATCATAAAATTCAATTGCGCTTTTATAGACGCTTTTTGCATAGTCTTCGCGATACACATGTGATGTTAAGTTGCGTTGATGGCGATATTCAAGCCATTTTTTAGCGTCTTTGATATAACTTTTTTCAGCACCTTCTCGAATTAATTCTTGAAATGAGAAGCTGTCAACCAATGTGGGTGTGGATGATTCATGTTCGAGCTGGCGTTTTAGTAATTTAAAACTGAGTTCATAAGAAAATTCAAAATGCTGAATAACGCCTGCTTGCAATGTCTCTTTTAAATCAGGTGATGCTTTTTCATCACGTAGATATTGTATCGAAATTGCAATGCTGCGTTTTAATGCATCTAGCGCACGTTTTAAAGGCGTTGTATCGATGGTTTTCATTGAGTGAGTATACCTGTGCTTATAAAAAATTGATACATCGCATTCTGCGCAAAAATCCCCAGTCGTTTTGCAAACGGTTGTTTTATTTTAAAAGCAATTTCGTAAATATCAAATTCATCTTTATGTTGTAATAAATAATCATCACTGGTTTGCAAACTATCCACTAATTTTTTTTCGATACATTGGGCTGCAAACCAATGTTCACCTGTTGCCACCTCATCAATTACAACATTTTCCCGATGATTTTTTACAAATGATTTAAATAAATCATGTGTTTCATTAATTTCTTCCTGTAGTTTTTCACGGCCTTCAGAAGTATTTTTACCGAATAAAGTAAGCGTGCGTTTATATTCTCCAGCTGTGATTTGTTCAAAATCAATATTGTTTTTTTCTAGTAATTTATGAAAATTGGGTAATTGTGCAATAACGCCAATTGAACCAATAATTGAAAAGGGTGCTGCAATAATTGTGTTGGCAACGCATGCCATCATATACCCACCACTTGCGGCGACTTTGTCAATGGAGGCAATTAAATTAATTTTTGCATCGCGTAAACGTTGTAGTTGTGAAGATGCTAACCCATAACCATGCACCATGCCGCCACCACTTTCTAAACGCAATAAAACCTGATCGTTCGGTTTTGCTGTTAGTAAAACAGCAGTGATGGTTTCGCGTAAATCATCAACAGCAGATGCTTTAATATCGCCATCAAAATTCATCACAAAAATCCGTTTTTTAATGTCGTCTTTTTTAGATTCTTTTTTTTGTTTTTTGTGTTTCAATTTCAGTGCTTTTTTTTCAGCCTTAGACTGTATTTCATCGTTAACAATTTCTGCCATCTCGTCATATTTTTTATTTAATTTATTGATATGTAAGCTACCCGCTTGATCTGCCTTTGCTTTTGCTTTAATAGCAACAATGGCGATGATGACAGCAAGAATTGCAATGACGATGGTCAGTGTTTTTAGAAGAAAAAGACCGTAAGCAGAAATAAATGACATAGGAGATTCCTGGTAATTGAGTTGAAAGCGCCATTCTAGCGTGATGAGCCGAAAAATGACAATTCATATTACAAGCTTTGTCGTATACACTACAGTATGTGTTTGAAATAGTCTGGAGATCATTGCATGGAGCATTTACTTTCATTGATTGGCATTCTCGATAAATATACTGTTCATATTACGGTATTGCTCATTATTCTTATGCTAATTATTACCTATGTACACGATGTTATGCAAAAACAAGACACAATCTTGCGTAATTACCCAGTAATTGGTCACATTCGGTATATTGCACAAGATTTGGGGGTATATTTAAGGCAGTATTTTTATTCGCGTGATCGTGAGGAGCTGCCGTTTAACCGTGATCAACGAGAATGGATTTATCATGCGGCTGAAAATGTGGATACGACAGTGGGTTTTGGCACAACGCGTAATTTGAAAGAACCTGGTACGATTATTTTTGTTGATGCGCCATTTCCGCTCTTGGGGCAAGATGCGACAAAAACACGCCCCATCATTTTTGGAGAGCAAACAAAAAACCCGTATACCGCTTATTCAATATTAAATATTTCTGCAATGAGTTATGGTGCTTTATCAAAAAATGCTGTGGCGGCCTTATCCTATGGCGCAAAGATGGGCGGATGCTGGTTAAATACGGGAGAAGGTGGTGTATCACAATACCATCTTGAAGGGGGTTGTGATTTGATTGCGCAAATTGGTACGGCAAAATATGGTTTTCGCGATGAAGCCGGACATTTTTCTGATGAGCGCTTGAAAGAATTAGCAGCCATACCGCAAATTAAAATGTTTGAAGTAAAGTTAAGCCAAGGTGCAAAACCCGGAAAAGGGGGGCTTTTGCCTGGTATTAAGGTAACACCTGATATTGCAAAAATCCGGGGGATTCCTGCATTTAAAGATTCTGTGAGCCCTAATCGTCATCCTGAGATTGCTAATTCTGAAGAATTAATTAATTTTATTAATCATGTGCGCGATGTGTGTGAAAAACCTGTTGGATTTAAGGTGGTTTTAGGTAGTTTTGAGTGGTTAGATGAATTTTTTTCATTAATTTGTGAGAGAGGAGTAGCATCAGCTCCCGATTTTATTACGATTGATGGTGCTGAAGGGGGAACAGGTGCAGCACCTGAGTCGTTGGCTGATTACATGGGGTTGTCGATTACTGAAACGCTGCCAACGCTGGTTGATAAGTTAAGAGAATATGGGTTACGTGATCACATTAAAGTGATTGCATCGGGAAAAATGGTAACAGCAGGGGCGGTGATGGCAGCACTGTGTGCGGGCGCTGATTTTGTGAATTCAGCGCGCGGGTTTTTATTTTCATTGGGGTGCATTCAAGCTTTACGTTGTCATAATAATACTTGCCCAACAGGTATCACTACCCATAATCCCCGCAAAGTATCGGGTCTTGATGTAAAATCAAAAGCCTTGCGTGTGGCGAATTATGTGCGACGTGTCAATTATGAAATAGGTGTGATGTGTCATTCGTGCGGCGTACATGAGCCGCGAGAATTAACGCGCAATCATGCAAGAGTGGTGACGAGCACAGGTGTTTCTGTTTCTTTAGCAAAATTATATCCTGATATAGAAACCAGAGTGAGTGATCTTCATTAGTTGACTACGTATATGATTTTTTTGATGACGTGATATGATTTCGTTTTTAAAATCATATGGATTCACCATGAAAAAAATAATTTTTGTTTTGTTATTATTTTTTTTGACGACTGCCTTTGCATGGAATGGAACAGGACATCGCATCATTGCGCAAATTGCCTATGATCAATTAACACCCACAGCAAAAGAAAAAATTGATGTTTTAACGCGATATAGGTTTGCTTCAAAATATCCTGACGAACGTTTTTTAAAAGCGTCAACCTGGCCTGATCAAATTAAAAAAATTTCACCACACTGTAGCCCCTGGCATTTTATTGATTTGCCTTTCGCAAAAAACAATATTCAAGCTGCTCCTATTAATCCGCAAAATGCGGTGTCAGAAATTACGCGTGCTGAGAAAATTGTTTCTGATATATCGGAAAATAATAATCGTCGTGCAAAATATTTAAGTTTTTTGATTCATTTTGTGGGAGATATTCATCAACCGCTGCATTGCATCACATTATATAGCAAAGTATTTCCAGAAGGAGACAAAGGTGGTAATCGCTTTCCAGTGAAAACAGCGATCTCTGATAATTTGCATTGGTATTGGGATGAAGGGTTGGGATTGTTTTATAGCACACCACACCATTATCAGTTTCACTATTATCAAATTGAAACGATTGCAAAACAATGGATGGCAGACTATCCGCCATCGTTTTTTGGTGCGCGATTATCGGTTATGGCACCAATAGCATGGGCACATGAAAGTCATCAATTAGCAGTGACATCAGCATATCAAATACAACCTAACACAACACCGTCTCAAACCTACATTCAACAAGGTCAAATGATTGTTCGCGAACAAGTGGTGCTGGCAGGCGATCGACTGGCGGTTGTTTTAAATCGGGTATTTGGCTAGACTGTCGTCAAACCGAGGAACAGTTTATGTCATCACAAATTCGCACGCGTTTTGCACCCAGTCCAACAGGCTATTTACACATCGGTGGTGCACGCACCGCTTTATTTGCATGGCTTTTTGCGCGTCACCATAAAGGCGTTTTTATTTTACGTGTGGAAGATACCGATGTAGAACGATCGACAGAAGCATCCGTTCAAGCCATTTTAGATGGCATGAATTGGTTGGGGCTCGATATTGATGAAGGCCCATTTTATCAAATGCAAAATGCAAATCGGCACCGTGAAGTAGTGCAACAATTCTTAAAAGAGGGGCATGCATACCGTTGTACTTGCTCAAAAGAACGTTTGGAAAAATTGCGTGAAGGGCAAATGGCGGCTAAAGAAAAACCGCGATACGATGGTCATTGCCGTGATTTAAATTTACCGGGTGATGAACCCTTTGTCGTACGATTTAAAAATCCTCAAGCAGGTGCGGTTGTTTTTGATGATTTAATTCGCGGAAAAATTTCCGTTAACAACTCAGAATTAGATGATTTAATCATTGCTCGCACCGATGGTGTGCCCACTTATAATTTTTGTGTTGTGGTTGATGATTATGATATGAAAATTACAGATGTGATTCGGGGTGACGATCATATTAATAATACGCCACGACAAATTAATATGTTGACTGCATTGGGGGCGGAATTACCGCGCTATGCGCATTTACCGATGATTTTAGGCGGGGATGGTCAACGCTTGTCAAAACGCCATGGTGCTGTGAGTGTGTTGCAATTTTGTGATGAAGGTTATTTGCCTGAAGCATTAATTAATTATTTAGTGCGTTTGGGTTGGTCGCATGGGGATCAAGAAATATTTTCGCGTAAAGAATTAATTACGTATTTTGACCTGACGCATATTAATAATTCACCTGCAGCCTTTAACATGGAAAAATTAAATTGGTTAAATCAACATTATTTAAAAACAAAAAATCCTGCTGAGTATGAAGATGCTTTTGCGGATCAATTGAAAAAATTGAATATTGATTGTTTGAATGGCCCCTCGTTAATTTCTATTATTGATGCACAAAAAGAACGGGTAAAAACATTAAAAGAAATGGCCGACAATAGCCGTTATTTTTTCACTGATGCATTAATCTATGATGAACAAGCAGTGAAAAAATATTTAACGCCAGAGGCTTTAATATTATTAAAAGCAGCAAAAGTGTATTTTGAAAAAATCTCTGATTGGACAAAAGAATCGTTACATCAAGCGATTATTGCTATTTCAGCTGAACAAAATGTGAAAATGGGTCAATTGGCACAGCCTTTGCGCGTGGCCATCACGGGTGGCACTGTTTCACCTTCGATTGATTTAACGATGCAATTGATTGGGAAGGAAAGGGTGTTAATGAGATTAATATATTGCAGATGTTGAGCGTTCATTCTGTTTCTCAGCCGGAGAAACTTATTTCGTATATGTTCCCTAATAACCCTTCCAACTCATCAAAACTCACAGTATGATTTAATTCTTGTTCATATTTTCAAGGAGAAAATCATGAGTCGAAGTGACCCTGCTGCATTTAGAATGATGTGTTTCATGTTGTCTCAATGGATCGAATCCCCAAAAAATCAAACGGCATTGGCTGCTTTGTTAAATACAACGATAGATGAATATCACAAAAACCATCCTGAAATTACTGTATCACAAACGCTTGTTGAGGCTTCTCCTGGCTTTGCGCAGTCTGTGCTTAAAGCACTTTTACCGCAGGGGCAAGCTGAAACGGCAAAAACCGAGTTTGAATACGTCGTTGTCAGTAAATCGTCTGAAAATCCCCAGTCTCAAAAAAGATTTTCACCGGTAAGGCCTGCTTCAGCCGTTTCAGTTAAAAGTAATGAATCTGTAAAGGAAGTGCTTGAAGACGGCGCAAGATCGCAGCCTCTTTCACCTGTCGTTTCTGAAAGAGAAGATGTAAATGGCTGGAATGATGAACTGCCTCCTATTTCAAGCAAAAACTTTTATCGCGCCCCTGCATCTTCTGTTCGTCATTCTGCTGCTCTTTTACAGCGATCAAAAAGTCCAACTTGTTGTGAGGAAGGAATTGATGCAGGCAAAGCCAAAGAGGCTTTTAACCATATTTTAAATCAGAAAAAATATTGGCCGGAAAAATCTATAAGCTGTTTACTTTGGGATCCTGAGCCGACATTAGCTGTTTTTATTATCCAAGCCTTGGTAAAAAAACTCGATAGCATTGTTCATGATATTTTAGAAACAGATGAAAGTAATATCACGGGTGAATTTGCCCGCGAGGATTGTTTGGCTATCTTTAAAGAATTATCCGATCCTATTTCTACAGAGAAAGCAAAGCAAATTTACAATTGTATTGCCACGGCGCAGGTTAAGTTGCATCCAAATAGAGCTGCTGTTTCCGTGTGAAAAATAGTGTGAAAAATAGTAATTGTTCTTCGCTTGCAATAATGCTACCGTTGCAAAAATTTATTTTCACATAGCACAGAAATAGAACGCGGGCGGAAGCCTGCGTGCGGTTTCTATAGCACAGAAACGCGGGCGGAAGCCTGCGTGTGATTCCTGCGAGAAATTTTATGAATCATACATTACTTGACATATTAGTCTGTCCGCTATGCAAAGGAAAATTATTGTATGATCACAGCGCGCAAGAATTAATTTGCCGTTTTGATAAATTGGCTTACCCTATTCGTAATCATGTGCCAGTGATGTTGCCTGAAGAGGCGCGAGATTTAACAAACCTTGAGATGCGATAAATTACTTCTTTACAAAAAAATGGAACTCATTTATGGACTTCACCGTTATTATTCCCGCTCGTTTAAAATCATCTCGTTTACCTGGAAAAGTATTAATGGATATTAAGGGTAAACCAATGTTACAACACGTGTATGAAAATGCACTACAATCAGGTGCAACATCCATTGTTGTTGCAACAGAAGATAAGGCGATTGCAAAAGTGGCTGCAGGTTTTGGCGCAACAGTTTGTATGACTTCAGATACGCCTATTTCAGGCACAGAAAGAATTGCCGAGGCGGTTGCAACCTTGGCGCTTGATGAAAATGATATTGTAGTTTGCCTGCAAGCAGATGAGCCCTTTGTGCCGCCGAAATTAATTTTTCAATTGGCGGCAAATTTAGCGGAACATGACCATGTTAAAACAGCAACCTTGGCAACGAAAATAACAAAAAGTGAAGAATTATTTGATCCGAATATTGTGAAGGTGGTTTTAAATCACCGTCATTATGCAATGTATTTTTCACGTGCGCCGATTCCTTGGGATCGCGAAGAATTTCCCGATTTAAAATCCCTGGATTTAAAAAAATTAAAATTAACAGACGGTTATTTTCGCCATATTGGAATGTATGCTTATCGCGCTGGATTTCTTGAAGTTTATGCTAATTGGTCGCCTTGCCCTATTGAAAAAATTGAACTGCTGGAACAATTGCGCATTTTATGGAATGGATATAAAATGCACGTCGGTATCACAGATATCGTGGTTTCTGCGGGCATTGATACACAGGCCGATATAGATCGGGTCAGGGCGCAGGGGTGCGTTAACAGTTAGTTGAAACTTATCTAAAGTTCA
>MGXX01000017.1:24828-33134 GCA_001801515.1 Gammaproteobacteria bacterium RIFCSPHIGHO2_12_FULL_38_11 | reverse complement strand
TTTGTCGACTATTGTTTATAATGTTGAACAAGTGGCACAAGCATGTTCAGATGCATTGCTGACTATTTTGCGCGAATCTTCTACGGCGATTGGCTTAATCATTGTTATGTTTTGGGTGAGTTGGAAATTAACACTATTATTTATCGTGATTGCACCATTAATTGCTTGGGTTGTGAAGTGGAGTAGTGTGCGCATGCGTCGATTAAGTGCAAATGTGCAGCAATCAGTAGGTGATGTAACACACGTCGCTGGTGAGGGAATTGATGGTTATCGTGTTGTGCGTTTGTATGGAGGGCAAAAATATGAAATGGAAAAATTTAATTTGGCAACAAAGTCGAATTTACAACGTGAATTAAAAATTGTAGTGACCAATAGCGTAGGCACATCATCAATACAATTGTTATTTGCCATTCCCATTGCTGTTACTTTATTGGCTGCCACCAATCCTGCTATGCATATCTCAGCCGGTAGTTTTACAGCTATTGTGGCGGCAATGATTTCACTATTGCGTCCTGTACGGCGTATTAGCATGGTCAATACAGAAATTCAAAAAGGGGTTGCCGCAGCAGAAAGTATTTTTAAAATGGCAGATGAGCCGATTGAAAAAGACATGGGAACGCGTAGATTGTCGCGTGTTAAAGGCGATATTGAATTTCGAAATGTGTGTTTTGAATATGACAGCTCAAAACGGGCTATTTTGAAACATATTAATCTTAAAGTAGAAGCAGGGAAAACAGTTGCTATCGTTGGAAAATCAGGCGGTGGTAAGTCAACCTTATTGAATTTATTGCCGCGTTTTTATGAAATTAATTCAGGTGAAATTACAATTGATGGTGTGAATATTAATGTTTATCAGTTAGCAGAATTGCGAAAACAGTTTGCATTTGTTTCACAAGATACAATTTTATTTGATGATACAGTTGCCAATAATATTGCTTACGGCTTACCTGTATCAGTGGATAGAGAAAAAATAATGCAAGCAGCAGAAGCGGCTCACGCAACAGAATTTATTTCACAATTGCCGGAAGGTTTGGACTCAAAAATTGGTGAAGACGGCGTTTTATTGTCTGGTGGTCAACGACAACGCATTGCTATTGCCAGAGCGTTATTAAAAGATGCGCCTATTTTAATTTTAGATGAAGCAACGGCTTCACTGGACGTTCATGCAGAGCGTCATATTCAAGCAGCGCTTGAAGATTTAATGAAAGATCGTACGGTATTGATTATTGCTCATCGATTATCAACAGTGGAAAATGCAGATCATATTATTGTGTTGGATGAGGGTGAGATTGTTGAAACGGGAACGCATCATTTTTTATTGAAAAACGAAGGTGTTTATGCGGCGTTATACAAGGCGCAGTTTAAGGAGTGACAGTGTGAATATAAGCGATGATTCCTGACAGTGCTAATGGAAGCGCGAGCGCCAGCGACCGCGAAACTGGAATGCACAGTGAAGTTTATTTAGAGCAAGTGACTTAAATATGAATAAAATATGGTATAAAAAAAACCTTCTCTCCTATTTGCTATCCCCACTGTCATTAATTTATCAATTAATTATCGCAATCCGTTATTATCTTTATAAAACTAAATTCCTTAAAACCCACCACATCAACATCCCCGTTATTATTGTCGGCAATATTACCGTTGGTGGCACAGGCAAAACACCTTTGGTCATCACAATAGTGAAAGAATTAAAAAAACAGGGTTTTCACCCTGGTATTATTTCACGTGGTTACGGTGGAAAAAGTAAAACCTGGCCGCAAACAGTTAATGAAAATTCCGATCCTTTTTGGGTGGGCGATGAAGCAGTATTAATGGCAAAAAAAACGGGTGTACCTGTTGTGGTTGGACCCATGCGTGTTCAAGATGCACAAAAGTTACTTGAATTAAACTGTAACGTGATTGTGAGTGATGATGGTTTACAGCATTACGCCTTAGCGCATGATATTGAAATTGCCGTCATTGATGCATCACGTGGATTGGGTAATGGTTTTTGTTTGCCAGCGGGGCCGTTGCGCGAACCTAAAAAGCGTTTGGATTCGGTTGATTTTATTATTTCAAATGGGAGTATCACCCCCTTTGAAAAAGAGAGGTGCTGTGTTAGCTTCCGGGGGGATTTTTCAATGCACTTTGTTATTGATGATATTATTGCTATCAATAACGGCACCACATGCTCTACAGCAGGTGTATTTGTAGCCATCGCCGGCATCGGCAATCCAGAACGCTTTTTTAATTCTCTGCGTGAAAAAGAAATTGTATTCACATCAAAAATATTTCCAGATCATCATCATTTTAAAAAATCTGATTTTGATTTCGTTGCGCAAAATGAAATAATTCTCATGACCGAAAAAGACGCTGTTAAATGTGCTGCTTTTGCAGATAATCGTTTTTATGTTGTTCGTGGACATGCAGAAGTGGATAGTGAACTTATTCAATCACTTTTAAAGCGGTTGGATTATGGTTTTAATGTAATGGCTTAAGCAATAGGTGTTGATCCATCATCGCCAGCAATTTTTCATCATGCGTAATCACAATCACTGTTTTATTTTCAAAATCTACTTCGCAATTTTGCCAAATACGCTGCATTAATTCATTTTCTAAACCAGTTGATGGTTCATCTAAAATAATAATTGGCGAATTGTGTAATAGCGCTCTGGCAATAGCAATACGGCGGATTTGGCCGCCCGAAAAGTTTTTTCCAAATTCACCCATTAAGGTATCCAAACCCTCTGGTAAATTCCGTACAAGCTCAGCCAATTCTAATTTTTCCAAAACATGATAACAATTCTTATCGGAATAATTGGTCTGCATTAGGGTCAAATTATCGCGCACACTGGCATTAAAAATATGCACATGCTGCGTTACCAAAGAAATGTTTGCTCGACAATCATTTTCTGAAAAATCTTTTAAATCAATATCGCCAATAGAAATAAAACCACTGCTTGGATCCCAGATTCGCGCAATCAAATAAGCCAAGGTTGTTTTTCCTGAACCGGAAGGACCTGTAATACCCAAATGTGTGCCAGCAGAAATGGTTAAATTAATATTGTGTAAAACATTAGTTGCTTGATGGGGGTAAGAAAAACTCAACGCATTTAAAACAATATGGTGCTGAATGACATTATTATTTGCAGATTTTTCTGGAAAAATAACGGCGGGAGGGTGGTCTACTATTTCCAGTAATCTTACAGCAGCGCTTTGTGTTTTTCCCAGTGATAAAAAAGCGAGTGGAAGTGATAATAGTTGCTCAAAAGTAGCAATGATTAAAAAAACAATCATGGCCAGTTCAGCCCCATTGATTATTTTTTTTTCAACAAGCGGGATGCCGATCAATAAAATTAAAAATACACAGCATCCAGAAGATAATTGTATTGCGCTTTGTGTAAAGCCTTTTAGAATGGCCAATCTCTTCTGGGCTTTCATTAATTGATCGTGCGCTTTTGTTATGAGTGACAATCTATTTTCTTTTTTAATAAACAATAAGCTGTCAATAAAACCTTGTAAAAAATCAACTGTATTAATACGTAATAAAGCAATCGACTCTTGAATGTTTTTACCTATTATTTTACTGTGTTGATGTGTAATGATGGAAATAAAGAGTAAGGTGACAATAAAAAATGTGAGCATGCGCATTGAAAGTAATAAAGTAAAATGTGCGGTGAATAGCGTAATAAAAATTAAGGTTATCAGTGATATCAAAATGGGCGATAATACATTCAGATAAAGATTATCTAACGTATCGATATCGTTAATAATTCGGTTCAATAAATCTCCGCTGCGATGCATTAATAAACGGGCAGGGGCTAAGGGAATTAATTGCTGGTAAAACCACGTGCGAAGTTGCGTTAAAATTTTAAAAGTGTAATCGTGATTAACCACACGGTCTGCATATCGCGATAATATGCGGATGAGCGCAAGAAAACGAATCATTGCAGCAGGCATAAAATAATTAAAATGTGCGGCGGTGATTGCAGTTAGCCCTGCAAATGCAGCAGCACTGATAAACCAGCCTGACAATGTCAGCAATGCAATAGAGGAAAGTGTGAGCGTTAGGCTGAGAAAAATACCAATAAATAGTTCGCGTCGATAATCGGCTAATTTTCTAATAAAAAACCATAATGCGTTCATCGCGTTAGCTCCAAGATGCGATTAGCGCATTTTATTAATCTAATATCATGTGTTGCTATAAGAACTGTTTTATTCCCACGCCACTTTTCTAATAATTGAAGAATGATATTTGTATTTTCCTGATCTAAATGAGCAGTCGGTTCATCTAATAAAATAATCGGTGCATTTTTTAATAAAATGCGGGCTAATGCTACACGTTGGGCTTGCCCACCAGACAATCCAAAACCGTGTTCACCCACTTGTGTATTTAAAGCGTTTGGTAATGCACGGACAAAATCAAAAACACCGGTTTCGCGTACAACATTTTTTATTTCAGTGTCTGTTGCAGCTGGTTTTGATAATTTTATATTATCTAAAATTGTGCCGTAAAATAATCTGGGATGTTGGTGCAAAAGGGCAATATTGTCTCGCCAGTTGTCGTTGTTAATTTTATTTAAATTAATATCATTTACAAAAATATTGCCAGATTGTGGAACAATAAATTTAGCAATTAAATTCAGTAAAGTTGATTTTCCAACGCCGCTAGGACCAGTAATGGCAATGCATTCGCCGAAGGGGATGTTGCAATTAAAATTGTTGATTATGTTTTTAGAGAGATGATAGCTAAAGCAGATGTCTTTGAATAATAAGTTAATAGGTTTTGTGTCCATCTGCAGTGAATTTATCTTACTGTTTATTAGGCTTTCGCGGTCGCTTGCGCTCTCGCTTCCATTCATGCTAACGAACCCATCGCTGGCACTGACACAGTCATCGTTAAGAATCTTTGCTATTTCCGCCGCTGCACCTATCGCTTGCGCTCTGGCATGATAAAAGGTGCCAAGCTGTCGCAATGGCATAAAAAATTCAGGTGCCAGTAATAAAATAAATAAAGCGCTGCCCAATGTAATAGTGACACCTTCAAAGCCAATACGAATAAGGCCCAATAAACCGAGACCTAAATACACAGCGATGATGGCAATTGAAATGGTTGCAAATAATTCTAGTGTTGCTGTTGACAAAAAAGCAATACGTAAAATTTGCATTGTCTTTTTTCGATA
The DNA here is from genome assembly GCA_001801515.1 of Gammaproteobacteria bacterium RIFCSPHIGHO2_12_FULL_38_11. The sequence goes on along the minus strand of MGXX01000017.1, from coordinate 27,969 downwards.
TTCATCGGAAATTGTGGAGATAGTATCTAATTGTGTTTTAGCACGGTTAAATAACACCAGTGTTGTTAAGCCTTGTAATTTATCCAAGAAATGCGCGCTCATGCGTGATAAGGTTTGAAAATTTTCTTGATTGAGTTTCGCAGTATTGATTCCGATTAATGCCATAAATAAAGGAATTAAGGGTGCTGTGATCGTTAAAACCAAACCCGCGACCCAGTTTTGAAAATAGACAAAAAATAAAATAATGAAAGGTAATAAAATGCAAATCGTCATTTGTGGTAAAAAATCAGCATAAAACCCATGTAGTGCTTCGACTTGTTCTATTATTGTTGAAGCGAGTGCGCCTGTTTTAAATTTTGATAACTGAATGGGAGACAGTTTTAATAATTTTTTAAATAAAATTTTTCGTATAGTGTCCTTAACCATTTTTGCAGATTGAAAGGAAACTATTTCTCTAGCCCATGTTAATGCTGAACGAATTAGAATAATGCTTAAAAAAAGTATTAAGTTAAGGCTGAGCATTGCGCGTGTTGCATGATGTAAATAAACGCGGTCAATGATTGTTGCTAAAATACCCGCTTGGGCAATCATTAACACACCTGAAATTACGCCCAGTGCAATTGATAATAAAAGCCAGCCGCGTGCGGGTTTGGAATGTTGAATTAACCATTGATAGTTTTCGTTTTTCAAAGCATCTCAATTCAATTTAAAATAGTTCTTTGCGTGGTTCGCACGAGGGCTATCGGCCCCCGTTTCTGTGCTATTATTCACAGGTTTTATCGACGCGAATAGCCATAATAATGCCGAATAAAATGGCGATAACAAGCGTAAGTGCGATGATGGCGTAAAACATTTAAATCTCCTATAAGTAGTTCAGAACCCCGAGCGTTCTGCTTCCGAAAAATCAATGGTTGGCGTAGCGCTAATAAAATGCGTGTTCATCCTTTTCAATATCATTTGCATTTAACGTTGGTTTTTTATGCCAAATCGTATTATAGGCAAATATTTTATAGGCTAAAATAATCACCAACAAAACAACACCCACATATAACATCACATTTAATGCGTATTGGCTAGACGCTGCATTCCATACTGTGAGGCTTTGGTTAGGGTGGGTGGATGAAGGCATTAAAAAAGGAAATAATGTCGCTCCCGCTGTTCCTACAATACCACCTACGGCAAAACAGCTTGCCCAGAATGCAGTTGTATGCCAACCATACGATGCAGCCCACAATGATTCTATAATGCCGCCATAAGCAACAACAGGTGCAAAATATTTCCATGGATATTGTTCATAAGTGCGAATCCAAAAACCAGTGCCGTATTGCACAGCGTTATTTAAAGGTTCCAGTGTGGGTATCGGCGCTGATGAAATTAATTTATAGCCAATTAAAGTTTTCATGAGTAATAGGCCAGATAGGGTGAATCCGATTAATAATAAAATGCCACTTACCCAGTGCACTTTGAATGCCAGTTTGCGTATATTGCCTTCAGTGCGACGTTGTAAATAGACGGAGCCATGCATCAACACCATTAGTACGGAAACCATGCCTGATAAAATACTATAAGGATTGAGCAATCCCCAAAAATTACCGGTATAAAATTCGCGATATGTGTGTGGATCAAAATAATAGGGGAAGCCAATGAAGCAATTTCCCAATGCAACACCGAAAACAAAAACAGGAATGACACCACTTAAAAATAATGCCCAATCACAGGTTTTGCGCCATGCTTTGCTGTCGATTTTGTTGCGATACTCATAAGCAGGAGGACGTAAAAATAAGGCATAAAGAATGCAAAGCATAGCAGCATACATGCCGGAAAATGAAGTGCTATAAACAGCAGGCCAAACGACAAACAACCCGCCACCGGCAAATACGATCCAAGTTAAATTGCCGTCCCAGGTTGGTGCGCTGGTATTTAAAACGACACGACGATCACTTTCGCTGCGTAAAAAAGGCATATACATAGTGACACCCACATCAAAACCAGCAGTGGCCGCATAAATCATTAATACTGCGCCAATAATTAACCACCAGGCTATTTTTAGAAATTCATAATCAAACATGGTTTAGTTTCTCCCCTTGTAACGTGGAATTTCCCTCATTATTTCTCAAAATAATACTTTCCTGTTCCCAAACTGCTTGGCCCCAATCGTGCAAATTTAAACATAAGAAACAATTCGACTGTGATTAATGTGCCGTAAAACACAGCAAATAAAATTAAACTCGTTACTAATGATGCCTCATTTAAAGATGAAGTCCCCATAAATGTCGGCATTATTTCGTGAATTGACCAGGGTTGTCGACCCACTTCAGCCAATAACCAGCCGGCTTCTGCAGCCAGATAAGGTAAGGGAATGCCCCAGACGCAGCAACGTAACAAGAAACGATTTTTTTGTAATGTATTGCGCCATGCAGAAATCAATCCAAAAATCATTAGTAAAAACATTAAGCCCCAACAGCCAATCATTACACGAAAACTCCAAAATGCGGTTGGCATATTGGGAATACCGCTTTTTGCTGCTTGCAAAATTTGTGCGGATGAGGCGTCTGCAACATCATTTGTATAAGGTAATAATAAATAGGCAAACCCCAAATCTCCGACGTATTTATGGTACGTATTCATATCTGCGTTTGTTGCCGTTTTTTTCCAAATTTTATCGAGCGCCGTGTATGCTTTAATACCATTTGTCACGCGAACAACATATTTTTGTATAATCGAATCAGCACCTTCGACCGTGCCAGACAGTGAGTGTGTTGCAATCAAGCTGAGTGCATAGGGGATTTTAAGGGTGAAATAATTCCTTTCTGCTTGTTGGTCTGGCCATGCAACGATATACCATGCCGCGGGTGCTTTTTGTGTATGCCATTGTGCTTCAATGGCAGCCATTTTTTCAGGTTCATCGCGTGCAACTTCCAATCCATTTTGGTCACCAAAAAAGACAACCATAATTGAACAAATAAACCCAAATCCAACAGCGATTGCAAAAGAGCGTTTGGCAAATTCGACATCTTGATTTCGCAATAAATAATAGGCGCTGATACCCATGACAAAAATAGAAGACACTAGAAATGCAGCAAAAGCAACATGACCAATACGAAGTTGTGCAAGGTAATTTAAATATAATGCAGCAATACT
>MGXX01000017.1:0-24794 GCA_001801515.1 Gammaproteobacteria bacterium RIFCSPHIGHO2_12_FULL_38_11 | reverse complement strand
CTGGTTTCAATGGGGTGTTGCATCCAGCTGTTTGCGGCTAGGATATTGACAATAGAAAGACAAGCGCCGATCGCCATAAACAAGGTGACAATAAAGTGAGCTCTGCGACTGAGTTTGTCCCAGCTAAAAAAGAATAAACCAAACATTGTGGCTTCCAGCATAAATGCGGTAATACCTTCGATTGCTAAAATAGGACCGAAGCTGCCGCCGATCATGCGAGAAAAATACGCCCAGTTTAATCCGAATTCAAACTCCATGGTGATACCGCTTATGACGCCAATAGCAAAGTTAATTGCTAATAATTTCCCCCAGAAACGCGTCATGTCTTTATAGATGGGTTTACTTGTTTTTAAATAGGCGGCTTCCATTGCCACTAATATCCAGGTTAAGCCCAAGGTAAGTGGCACAAAAAGAAAGTGGAATAGGGCGGTAAAAGCAAATTGAAGTCGAGAAAGATCGGTGACGAGTAAGCTTGGTATCACGATAATTGTCCTTGTCAGTAGGGATACTTTAGATAAACTAGCATTATTTGAGATGATGGTCTAGTTTTAGACTGTGACTGTAGCTGCGACTGTAACAGTAAAAAAATTTAATTTTTTTGTTAAAATAAAAAATATTATTATTTTTAAATAATTTTATTTTATGATAATCACACTCATACGCACAGTCACTATTACTTTCCCAAACAATATGCTATTTTGAATGATCAATTTTTTTTAGGGGGTAAATTACATGGTAATGCTCGCATGGATTGTTTTATTTTTTGCTGTCATGATGACGCTTGCTTTTCAACGCGCATCATTGTTGGTTTGGACAATTGGCACGGGCGTTTTTTTACTGTTCTGCTCCTATTTTTCTTCTTTTCATCATTTTACACTCACCGTTTTTTGGATTATTTATTTTGGCTTATTTGCGTTACTCAATATTCGCCCGCTCCGCCGCCATTTATTATCACGTGCTATTTTCAGTTTTTATCGACAAGTAATGCCCAGTTTATCAGACACAGAACGCGAAGCATTAAATGCGGGTAGTGTTGGCTGGGAAGCAGACTTATTCGCAGGTATGCCCGATTGGAATAAATTGCAAAAAATTCCGCTGTCAAAATTATCTGCCGAAGAACGCGCATTTATGGATGGGCCCGTTGAAGAATTTTGTAGCAGGGTGAATGCGTGGGAAATGCATCATTCAATGAATATTCCAACAGCATTGCTTGATTTTTTGCGTAAAAATGGTTTCTTAGGAATGATTATTCCGAAACAGTATGGCGGATTAGAATTTTCGCATTTTGCCCATTCACAAGTGATTACAAAATTAGCCAGTGCAAGTTGTGCTGCGGCTATTTTAACAAGCGTGCCTAATTCATTGGGGCCTGCAGAATTATTATTACGCTATGGCACCGAGTCACAAAAAAATTATTATTTACCGCGCTTAGCAAAAGGTGATGATGTCCCTTGTTTTGCTTTAACCAGTCCCGTTGCAGGATCTGATGCGGGCGCAATTGAAGACAATGGCGTTGTGTGTGAAGCCGAGTTTGAAGGTAAAAAACAATTATGCATTCGTTTGAATTGGAATAAACGTTATATTACGCTGGCACCTGTTTCAACATTGTTAGGCCTAGCATTTAAATTATATGATCCAGATCATTTGTTGGGTCAGCAAGAATCGTTGGGAATTACGTGTGCGTTAATTCCTACGCATTTACCGAATGTTGAAATCGGTCGTCGTCACGTGCCATTACACAGCCCTTTTCCAAATGGGCCAACACGAGGTCACGATGTTATTGTGCCGATAGATGCCATTATCGGTGGAGTGAAAATGGCGGGACATGGTTGGCGTATGCTGATGGAATGTTTGGCTGCAGGTCGCGGTATTTCATTACCTTCAATGACAACAGGGGGTTCTCGTGCTGCAGCATTGGCAACCGGTGCATATGCACGTATTCGTCAACAATTTCATATGCCAATTGGAAAATTTGGCGGTGTCGAAGAAGCATTAACGCGTATTGCTACTAATATTTATGCGATGGAAGCAACACGTATTTTTACTGTTTCTACATTAGATCAGGGTGCACGACCTGCGGTTGCTTCTGCCATTGCAAAATATCACACAACAGAAATGGCAAGACGCACTGTTATTGATGCAATGGATATTAATGGCGGAAAAGGCATTTGCATGGGGCCAAAAAATTATTTGGCACAAGGCTATATCGAACTCCCTGTGAGTATTACAGTTGAGGGTGCCAATATTTTAACGCGCTCGATGATTATTTTTGGACAGGGTGCTGTGCGTTGCCATCCTTATGTGCTTGCTGAAATGATGGCGGCGGGTAATACAGATTTCGCAGCAGGATTGAAAGCATTTGATAAAGCGATTTTTGGTCATATTGGATTTATGATAAGTAATAAAGTGCGTGCTTGTGTGCTCGCATTGACCAATGGTCGATTAGCTGCTGCACCCAAAGGTCCTTTAAAACGTTATTATCAAAAATTCACACGTTTTTCTGCTGCACTGGCTTTTATGGCCGATATGGCAATGGTAACAATGGGTGGAGAATTAAAACGGGCTGAAAAATTATCAGCACGTTATGGTGATTTGCTGAGTAATTTATACATTGGCTCCTGTGTTTTAAAATTTCATGAAGAAGGAAAATATTCAGAAGCAGAATTGCCTGTTATAAAATGGATTTGTGAGGATTTATTATTTAAAATGCAAACAGAATTAGATGGCATTTTATCTAATTTCCCCAATCGCTTTATTGCAAAATTGCTTCGTTATACGGTTATTTTTCCGTGTGGAAGATATTTGTCTTTGCCAAGCGATCGCTTAGGTGCGGCCGTTGCAAAATTAATGACAGCACCGAGTGCATTTCGTGAAAGATTATCAACAGATCTTTATCTCACGCCAAACACAAATAATCCTGCGGCACAATTGTCGAGCATTTTAAAACAAATTATTGCCGTTGAACCCCTTGAAAAGAAATTGGCGGCAGCACGACGTGAATATCCATCACAGGCCAAAACGCGTGAAGAGTGGATTGAAACTGCCATTGCGCATCATGTTATTTCTGCAGAAGAAGCGAAGCTCATCAATGCTGCTTATGCTGCAAAAATGAATGCAATTAATGTTGATGATTTTCCAGCAGAAGAGTTTGCCTGATACTCAGAACCCTAAACAACAGATGTTAGTTATTATGGATATTAAACCCTGGTTCAACCAATACACTCACGACGTGCCTGCAACAATTGATCCTGATTCGTTTGCTTCACTTACTGAGTTATTTGAAAAATACGCAAACGATTTTTCCAATCGTCCTGTGTTTACAAGCTTCGGTGTTTCAATAACGTATTCTCAAATGAAAATTTTAGTTGATGATTTTGCCGCATTTTTGCAGCAAAAATTGAAATTAAAAAAGGGCAGTCGATTTGCGATTATGATGCCGAATATCTTGCAATATCCGATTGCTATTTTTGCTGCGCTAAAAGCAGGGTTGATTGTTGTCAATATTAATCCTTTATACACCGGCCCTGAAGTAGCGAAGCAATTAAATGATTCGGGTGCGGAAACCATTTTAGTATTGGAAAATTTTGCGGATCATTTAGAGCAAGCCTTACTCGATATAAAATTAAAAAATATTATTATCACTCAAATTGGCGATTTATTGGGATTTTTTAAAGGTCATTTGTTTAATTTTGTTGTGCGTTATTGTAAAAAACAGGTGCCTCACTACAATCTACCGCAATCGCATTGTTTTAAAAAAGCCTTATCACTTGGAAAAAAATTAACATTTCATAATGTAGATATTAAAAATACCGAGATGGCGTTTTTGCAATATACAGGTGGTACGACGGGTAGCTCAAAAGGGGCAATGTTATCGCACCGCAATATTATTGCGAATGTCTTGCAGTGTGTGACATGGATTCATGATGTGAAAGAGCAATATTACGGCGTGATGATTGCTGCGTTGCCGATGTATCATATTTTTTCTTTAACGGTGTGTGGCATTTGTATTTTTCCGATGGGTGCGTCTAGTTTGTTAATTGCAAATCCCCGGGATATGCCCGGGTTTATTAAAGCAATTCGCCATTGTAAAATGACAATCATGGTGGGATTAAATACTTTGTTTAATGGATTATTAAATAACGAACAATTTAAGTCCGTTGATTTTTCTCGATTGAAGTTAACAATTGCAGGTGGCATGGCAATGCAAAAAGCAGTTGCAAACCGTTGGAAAAAAGTAACCGGTATAACGGTTTTGCAAGGTTATGGGTTAACGGAATCGAGCCCAGTTATTACTTTGTGTCCTGTGAATATGACAGAATTTACAGGTACCATTGGTGTTCCTGTTTCCTCAACGGACGTTGTCATTCGCGATGAAAATAATCATGACTTATCCTTTAATCAACGGGGTGAGCTTTGTGCGCGTGGTCCGCAAATAATGATGGGATATTGGCATAATGAAGCAGAAACAAAAAACGTTATTGATGAGCATGGTTGGTTGAAAACGGGTGATATTGCCACGATGGATGAAAAAGGATTTGTTTATATTGTCGATCGTAAAAAAGATATGGTTTTGGTTTCTGGATTTAATGTGTATCCAAATGAAGTTGAAGCAGTGATGACCTTGCATCCTGGCGTTCTCATGGTTGCTGTCATTGGCGTTCCGAATGAAAAAACAGGTGAGGCGCTAAAAGCGTTTGTTATTAAAAAAGATCCGAGCTTAACAAAAGAGGAATTAATTGCATTTTGCCATAAATCCCTTACAAATTATAAAATCCCGCATTTTATTGAATTTCGTGATCAACTACCCTTGTCGCCGGTTGGGAAGGTTTTGCGAAGGGAGTTGCGAGATGAGGAAATGAAGACCCTTTCAGAAACTTAATTAGCGCTTTATTTTGATATCAAAATGCTGGACCGAAAAATAAAATTCACACAGGGTGGTGTGTATAGGCGCAGCTCACATCAAATGAATTATCAACCATTTTATTTCGTTTGCAGCGGTTGGTTGGTGTGGAAAAATAGTTGGTTATTTTATGTTCCAATTCCTATTGAAAATGTGATATTATCCACGTAATTCATATGAAAAATGTGTTAACTAACACATAATTCATATTAGTTATGTGTTAAAAAACACATTTTCCATAGGAGTTATTTGTGAAACGACATATATTCAATCAGTTACAGAGTTGGAAACAGTCCAAAATTCGAAAACCGCTTATTTTACAGGGTGCGCGGCAGGTCGGTAAAACGCATATCCTAAACGCGTTTGCTTCATCAGAATATAAAAATCGGGTTTATATCAATTTTGATAAAAGTGTTCGTGCGGCCAGTATTTTTGAAAAAGACCTAGATCCACATAGAATTATTTCAGAGCTTGAATTACAATCCGGAGAAAAAATCATACCCCGTCACACGTTAATATTTTTCGATGAAATTCAAGAATGCCCCAATGCGTTAAACAGCCTAAAATATTTTTGCGAAGAAGCATCTGAGTATCATGTTGTTGCGGCTGGATCATTATTGGGTGTGAAAATGGCTAAAAACAAAGGCTTTCCTGTTGGAAAAGTTAATTTTCTTGAATTATATCCGATGACATTTTTGGAATTTTTATATGCATTGGATAAAAAATTATTACATGATCATTTAATGCAATTAGCGAAAATAGAACCCCTGAGTGAGATTATTCACCACGATTTATGTGATTTATTAAAAATTTATATGACTATTGGCGGTATGCCAGAAGCTGTTAAAACCTATATTCAAACGCACGATTTCCAAAAAGTGCAGATTGTTCATGAAGAAATTATAAAAGCTTATTTATTGGATTTTTCAAAACACGCACCTGCAGACCAAGTAATGAAAATCACCGCGATTTGGAATTCTTTGCCAGCGCAATTGGCGAAAGAAAATAAAAAATTTGTTTTTTCTATCGTGAAATCCGGTGCGCGTGCACGAGAATATGAAATTGCAATGCAATGGCTGATCGATGCAGGATTAATTTATGTTTCATATGCCATTACAGCACCCAAATTACCACTCAAAGCTTATGGCGATACCAGCGCATTTAAATTATATTGCCTTGATGTTGGCATATTAGGGGCGATGTCAGAATTAAATCCCAAAATTATTTTAGAAAAAAATGCATTATTTGTGGAATTTAAAGGTGCATTAACTGAAAATCTGGCTGCGCAATTATTAAAAAGCCGTGGTGTCAAACAATTACATTATTGGACGAGTGGTAACACGGCAGAAGTAGATTTTATTCTTCAAGTTGAAAATATCGTGCAACCACTGGAAGTAAAAGCGGGTGTCTCTGCGCATAAAAAAAGTTTGATGGTGTATGATCAAAAACATCAGCCTGATATGCTGAATCGCGCGAATTTATTAAATCTTAAGCAAGATGGAAGGGTGCGTAATTTTCCCTTGTATTTGTTGGAAAGGTTTCCGATTGTCGATAGGTGAGGGTTTTTTATTAATTAGGCTGTTGGAGAAAGTAATACCGCATTCATTTGAAGCAGTCCTGCAGTAGAATATTGACACACAGTGCCAAACGAAAGCTTTAATGCTATTGGCTTACTTAACCAGGAGATACCACTTGTATCATCTTGCGTAGGGACGCGAATAGCAAGAAGTGCATCTTTTGGATTTGCTTGTGAGTACATCCATACAACAATACTGTTTGGTAAGTATGCATTAGCATGTATGCGATAAACTGGTCCTGAACTTCCGCCGTGCCAGTAGGTATCATACGCCTTTATATTTTGAACCACTGATTGGACATTAAACATTGACGGACATTTTACTTTTGTATTGGGTAATGCGAGCGCGGTTGATGTCATAACATACGCAATGATTGCTAACAAGATTGTTTTTTTCATTCCAAATCACCTCAATTTAAATTGTATAAAGCGCAAACTTCATGTTGTCAATTTATAGATCCCTCTTCTGGGGATCATTTAAGCATCTAGGGGGGGGGGGTCGTCAAGGCTTATTCCGCATGGTTTTGCTTAAAAAACCATCCCGATCAGGTTGTTTTTCAATGAGATATACAGTATGATCATAAAAACATCCCGATCAGGACGGAGAAATGATAGAGACTGCCTGCGATTTTGGTCAATTGATTAAAGCAATGCGTAAAAAATCGAAGATTACACAAATGGATCTTGCAGCGGCATCAGGTGTTGGTGAACGATTTGTTCGTGAATTAGAAAAAGGTAAGCCCAGTTGCCAACTCGATAAAGCACTACGTATCGCAAGAATGCTCGGTATTCGACTGGAAGCATTATGACACAAAAAAAATATTTTGGTACAGATGGGATGCGTGGACGCGTGGGTGGTTCTGTTATTAATTCCATTATGATGACAAAACTAGGGCGTGCAGTGGGTGTCGTTTTAAAAGAAGAATCAAGAGTCAAACCGCATGTTGTGATCGGATGTGATACGCGAATCTCGTGTAAAGAATTGCAATTGGCTTTGCAAACAGGCTTATTATCAACAGGTGTTGACGTTTCATTGCTGGATGTTCTACCAACCCCAGCCATTGCTTATTTTACAAAAAAATTAAATGCGTCAGCGGGTGTTGTTATTAGCGCTTCGCATAATCCATATGAAGACAATGGGGTGAAATTAATCGGACAAAATGGATTAAAATTATCGGATAAATGGGAACAACGGATTGAAGAAAAAATGGAATTACCCTTGTCTGATGTTTCAGTTGGAAAGGTTGATGTTATTTTAGATGCCGTTTCACAGTATGTTTTGCACGCAACCACATTATTTTCAGATGTTACATTAAATGCTTATAAAATTATTTTGGATTGTGCCAATGGGGCGACATATCATTGTGCTCCCAAAATATTTTCTGATTTGGGTGCTGAAATAACAGTCATTCACGCAGAGCCAAATGGCATTAATATTAATGATCGTTGTGGTGCGACTGCAGTGGAAAATTTGCGTGAACGCGTATGGGCAACTAAGGCAGATTGTGGATTGGCATTTGATGGCGATGGCGATCGTTTAATGATGATTGATCACAAAGGTGAAGTGGTTGATGGTGATGAAATTTTATGTATTCTCGCTGTGCATGAATCTAAAAAACATCCTGCGGTTGTGGGCACCTTAATGAGTAATTTAGGGCTTGAAAAAGCGCTTAAAACACATCAGATCCAATTTGAACGTGTATCAGTGGGTGACCGTTACGTGCTAGAAAAATTACAGGAAAATAAATGGCGCTTGGGTGGAGAAGGATCGGGTCATATTATTAATTTAGATTATGGGACAACGGGCGACGGTATTATGTCAGCCTTACAAGTATTGCGCATTATGCAGCAAACGCAAAAATCATTGTATGAATTAAAGCAAGTTATGTTTAAACGCCCGCAAATTTTAATTAATATTCCTGTTAAAAATCCCAATGAATTTTCTACGATGCAAGAAATCACAGATGCGGTTGCTGCTGCAAAAGCAATATTAAAAGACTCGGGCCGTATTTTATTACGCGCTTCTGGAACAGAATCGTGTGTCAGGGTGATGGTGGAATGTGATGATGAGACACAGGCACGGGAATTGGCGGGTTCGTTGGCGAAGGTGGTTGAACAGCGTTTTGTTGAAAATCACCTAAAAATTAATTAGGATTATTAGGCACATGTGCTGTCGTCACGTGCTTCGCAGCCGATTCGCAATGAATTGGTTGATCATCAAAAAATATATCCGCCTGAAATGCTTTTAAAAATTCACCTTTTGATAATCCGCCTAAAAATAGCGCTTCATCGATTCGAATTCCCCATGCGCGAAGTGTTAGAATCACACGTTCGTGGGTGGGGGCTTGACGCGCAGTGACCAATGCCGTGCGGACAGGGCATTCATCTACTGGGAATTGCTGCTGTAAATGCTGAAGTGCTTTTAAAAAACCTTTAAATGGTCCGCCAGGCAATGGATTTTTTGCGCCAGTTACTTCATGTTTGGTAAAGGCGTCAATACCTTCGTTTTGAAATATTTTTTCAGAATCATTTGAAAATAATACGGCGTCGCCATCAAAGGCAATCCGTAATTCGTTTGTGCTGTTTTCCTTTACAGTTGACGAGAAAATTTCCGCAGCGGCACAACCAGAACATAATGCATTCTTAACGTCATTAGTATTTGTCGATAAAAATAGATGCGAATGAAAAGCTTGTGCGTAATTAAATGTGCTTTCACCGCTCGTAAAAGCAGCACGTGTAATATTTAATTGATAATGGGCAATGCTGTTAAATATGCGCAAACCCGTATCCGCGCTATTTTTTGATAGTAAAACTATTTCAACAAAATCTCCCCGTTTATTTAAATGTAATAATTTTTGCACGAGGGGAAATGCCGGACCGGGCTTTAAAATATCGCTTTCATGTGCAATTTGATATTGTGCATATTTCTCAACACCCTCTTTTTCATAAATTGCATTGCTTTCATCTAAATCAAACAAAGCGCGTGATGAAATGGCGATGATCAGCTTGTGGGAAATGTCAATCGGCATGGGTTTCCTCTATTTTGAAAATAATGCTGATTATACAGCAAAAATACGGTATTGAAGAATTATTTCAGAGGGGTATGATCTTGTTGCGACACAGATCAATGTTGACAATAAGGAATATATTGACAATTTGGAAACTTTGACGTATCGTAACTTCATAAGGGAAATATATGCACGTGATATCAAAAAAACCGTTTTTGGAGGCCTCAAAACGATATCCAAATGATGCACTGGCAATCCATCAGGTGTATTTGGTTTTACGAAAAGGTAATTTTAAATCACCTGATACAATGCGAAAAATATTTCCTTCGTTAAGTAATTTTAAGTATAAAAAGAAGTGGTGGATTTTAGACATTGGTGGAAATAATTTAAGATTGCTGACGTTTATAGAGTTTCGTGATAGTCGACTATATGTTAAATATATTGTGACCCATTCGGAATATGATAAATTATGTAAAAAATACAGAACAGCGGGAGATTAACATGAGTTTTGCAGTATTAAAAAAGAAAGCACATGCTTTATTTAATCAAGCGCACTTTATTTCACATATTCAAAATGACACAGACTATGAGCATGCTTTATCATTGATGGACGAGTTGATTGATGATTACGATTACAATCGCCATTTAATTGAAATTTTATCTGTGAGTATTGAACGTTGGGAAGATGAATCAAAATCATTTAGCGCTTTTAATGCTGCTATCTGTGATTTGGAAGTAGGCGCTTCAGTTTTGAAGGTGATTATGGATCAGCATAATTTAGGGGTTGCTGACTTTCCGGAAATTGGTTCTGGATCATTGGTTTCTAAAATTGTTAATCATAAACGAAGATTAACCTTAGATCATATCTACGCGTTATCGAAGCGATTTGGTGTTGAGGCTGGATTATTTTTGTAAGAATAGCGTATGCTATGAAATCATCACTTCAAGAAGGAAGAGAATGCTATCAAAATCACGCTATCTTACAATGGCCGCAACCTGTTTTGGTTTCTTAGCAATCAATTCAGCTTTTGCAGACACGACGAAACCTTGTTTACCTTATCTTTCAACGCCACCCAATCAAGCCAGTATGTTGGCGCCAAAGGAAACACACACACAACAAGTGCATACTTATATCCTTCCCGCAACACCCGCAACAACCCAATGGGGTATTTTTGACAACAGTCATCCGACAGTATTAACAATAAATTCTGGCGATACGGTTGTTATTGAAACCATGGCGGCTTCGGACAATATGGTTGTGCCGGGTGGTGCGACTATCCAGCAAATCATTAAAATGAAAGACGAAGCACCTGAACGCGGACCGCATACCTTAACAGGTCCAATTTATATTAATGGCGCAGAACCTGGTGATGTTTTAAAAATTCATTTTAATAAAATCATTCCAAGACCTTATGCATCAAATGATATTGTTCCTGGAAAGGGTTTGTTTCCAAAGGAATTTCCAAACGGTGTAGTAAAATATTTTTATTTGAATATTAAAAAAATGCAGATGCAATTTGCGCCCGGCATTATTGTGCCATTAGCGCCTTTCCCTGGCGTGATCGCAGTAGCGCGCGCAGAAAATGGAAAATTTGATTCTATTCCGCCAGGACCTTTTGGTGGAAACATGGATCTACGTGAATTAACGCAAGGAACCACTTTGTTTTTACCGGTTTTCAAAAAAGGCGCGTTATTGTGGACGGGCGATTCACATGCAGGGCAAGGTAATGGCGAGATTGATTTAACCGCCATTGAAACGGCCTTTGCAGAATTCAGTATTACCGTTAATCTTGTTAAACATAAGGCTTTAACTTGGCCGCGCGCAGAAACAAAAACAGATTGGATTGCGATGGGTTACGATAAAAACTTAAATAAAGCTTTTAACATTGCAAGAAGTCAAACTTTGCAATTAATAATGGATTTGCGCAAGGTATCAAAACCAGCCGCAGAAAAAATGATGATGAGCACCTGGAACTGTCCTATTTCTGAAGTCGTTAATGGTGTGCAAGGCGTTTATTGCATGTTTCCCAAAAATCCAAATGCAAAAGCATTTCTGTTGCCTTCGGCAGATACGCAAAGTGAATTTGTGACGACAGGAAAAAATGCAGATTTAGAAGAAGCGATGAAAACTGCGGCGATGGCAATGATCAAAAAATTAGAAAAAGAAAAAAATATGGATGCAGTTGATGCTTATATGTTATCGAGCTTTACACTGGATTGTCGCATTGGAAAATATGTGTCAGGTGATAAAGAGGTGCATTGTATGATGGCAAAAAGTTTATGGCAACATTGATTAGCCACCGGTATAATAGACTTCCTGCATAACCGAGTATTTTGATTTTAGACGAGGCGGAATTTGAGAGAGCGACGCAGTGTACAAGTGAGTACATGAGGAGCGAACGAAAATTCCAACGAAGTATAAAATCAAAAGACGAAGGCTATGCAAGAAGTCTATGTGTCACTTAGGGAATCTCACTCAAGGAGAGCGTCGTGCGTCGATTGATTCAATGTTCAGCAATTGCTTTGTTTTCGTTAACAACTTCGTTGGTTTATGCTGAAAATGGGGGTTATGATTACACCAAAGAAGATTTGAGTGGCTACACGTTACAGCCTAATTTTAAAGTAGATGATGAAGATTACCCCTTTGCGCGTAATGGTCATTCATTCTATTTTTTCGGTGGTTATATGTATACCTACCGCTTTTTAAGTGATGACACAAAAAAATTGACCAATGGATCTAACGACTCAATCACTTTTGTTCCGAGCACAGCATTACCTAATTCATTTAATGCGCTTGAAGTGGCAGCTGGAAAAGAATGTACTCAGCATCTTGACGTGCAGGTAGCCTATATACAGCAATTTTCTGAAACAAAAACCACTGGTGCTGCGGCAACGAGATTAAATTCATCCGTTAAAATGACGGGTTTATTAGGTGATATATTATTTGTATTTGATCCGGATGAGCAGTTTCAAGTGGGCGCTAAATTGGGCGCGATGTTGTCAGAGTTTTATTACACGTTTACATATGGATCTTCATCAACGAGTTATTACCCACTGAGTCAAAATACCAAAATTGATCCTGCTGTCGGCCTTGATTTTTTAATGCAATTTTCTAAACACACTGGGATTCGTTTGGATACCGTATACGTTGCCGATATACAAAATAATAATTCGCATGGTGAATTGAATACGACAATTGGGTTAAATTATATTTTGTAATTCCACTCTATCCACTCTGCACACAACGGAAAATACAACCCCAGTTTAATAGGGAAATTTTCCGTTTTTGCAATAATCGACGCATAGTTTTCTAGCTGCGCATGGTGTTCTTTTTTCTGCTTCTCTAAAAAAACAGTGGAATTTTCATTATCAGCTGGTTTTGTAGTCTTATAATCAATGATCCAACGTGTTTTATTCTCATCTATAAAAGTGCGATCAATAATCACATGCTGTATTTCAAATGCGTTTAATTGCGATAATTGATATTCGCAATGTGCCGCTTGATGCTTGTCTAATAATATCCATTGTCCGCGGCGATCTGATAGCGTTTTTTCAATGGCTGATTTTATGATTGCAACTGATTCAGAAATTGCACTGGGTAAAATACCAAGTGACAATAATCGACTTTGATAATGGGGGACTGAAAACGTATGACTATTGTCTTCTGAAATTTTTTGTAATATTTCATGAATAACAGTGCCGATAATACGCGATGTCTGTTGACGAAGTGTAATGTCGATTTTAACGGGCTGTTGATCAATGCGTGCAGCAGGATTAAATGGAGATTGCCATGCTGCTGATAATCGTGATAATAATAATTTTTTAGGCTGTGTAATTTCAGTTGTTTTGGTTACGGTATTTGAAGGCGCTGTGCACAGCGGTTCTAGAATTGGCCACAGTTTTTGTAAAAAACTGCCCTGTTTGGCCGGGGCAGCAATAAATCGCGTCTCTACAGTTTTACAGTCAAGTAGCCAAAATAAATGCAAACTTTTTTTGGCGCGGGTTGCAGCGACATATAATAATCTGCTGATTTCGTAATCCTGTTTTTGATTTTCTACTTCTTTTAAATAATCATAGACAGCATCGGATTGATGTGTAACGGATTTAAGAGGCGCTAAAATTAAATCATTACCGCCAGATGTATTAGGGAGATTGAGCCAGCGAAATAATTTTTGTTGGTCGGGTGGCGTTTGACGTTGTAATCCAGGAATGAAAATGTGATCGAACTCTAATCCTTTGGATTTATGAATGGTTAATATCTGAATAGCATTTTTTTCTGTGTTTTGTGGGTTGGCAAAAAGTTTTTCACAATTTTTGGTTAATTGTTCAACTGAAATAATATTAGATTCATTTTCCATCTTAGATAATAAATCAAAATAGGAGCGGGTATTATTTAATTCGTTTGCGCTATTTAAGCAGGCAGGACCGCCCAAACCAAGCCAAACACCCTCAATCCACTGCGACAAAGAGAATTGATATTGTGTGTTAAACGCGTGTTGTAAGCAATTTTTTAAGTTTGATAAGCGAGCTAAATCGCTATTAATAATTGCTTCATAAATTGTTTTCTTTGAAGCTTGGTCTGAAATGATTTCTAATTCTTGCAATGTTAAACCACAAAAAGGAGAGCGTAAAATAGCAAGCCATGCAATGCGATCAGCACGATGCAATAGAGCGCGGGTTAGCGAGAGTAAATCTTGAATTTCAGAACAGGTTGATAAAGGTTCAATATCAATGGCTTGAAAAGGCAATTTATTTTCATGCAATAAATGAATAATAGGAATTAATTGTGTGCGTGAACGAACTAAAATTGCTATTGATTCAGTTAGATTTTTTTCGCGACACATGGTAATTTTTTCAATTAATAATCGCGCTTCAATTTGATTGTCGTTGGAAACAATCGGGTAGAAGTTGACGGCGGCATCATCGGCACTTTTAGCTGCAATTGCTTTTGTGTAAGGAACGCTACCTGTTGCTATGTCTGATATGACTGGAAAAACAACTGAAAATGTATCATTGAACCAGTTAACCAAATTTGCTTGTGAACGAAAATTCATGGTGAGTGTTAAGGGTTCTAAAAAAATATTGCCAATCCCTTGTTGTTGTGCGCGTAAAAACAAGCCTACTTCTGCATTGCGAAAACGATAAATAGATTGCATGGGATCACCGACCAAAAATAAAGTGCGTCCATCGTTGCATTCCCAGCCTGCAGTAATTTTTTCAAGTAAATGCAAATGCGTAACAGAGGTATCTTGAAATTCATCAATGAGTAAATGCCGAATTTGATAATCTAAATAAAGTGCTAAATCGGTAGGTGCTTCATCGCTTCCCAATGCTTTTAATGCCGCCGCATTTAATTCGACAAAATCAACTTGGCCTTTTTCCTGAAAAACCAAATTCAATTGTGCGCTTAATAAAGGTAATAATTGGGTTAAAGCTGTTATGGCTTCCCATTGTGATTCAGAATAATGGGCAGGTGGAGCAATTAAAATAGCATTTAGGCTGGCTTTAAAATCAGGATGATCTTGCAGTTCAGTTAATAGGGCGAGGATAAGTGTTTTGTTGGGATCTTTGGGTCCAAATCCACTGCGAATATCAATTGTTTTTCGCCATTCACCGGTTTGGGTTAGCAATAAATTGGCAAGACCAAGCCAACATGAAAAAGCTTGGTTTTCTTCTGCAGTCAATTGCGCACAAGCAGCAATGGGGTGCTCAGGATTGTTTTTTTCAAAATGGGCACCTGCATGACGTGCCAATAAGATAATTATTTGTTTTGCGTGTTGCGGAAGTGTTTTGGCTGCAATTTTAATTTTTTCTTCTCGAATACGCTTTAAATTATTTTCTAGGGTGTCGCGTAATGCAGCATGATGTGTGTAGCAATATATAATTGAGGGTAACCACTGGTCGCGGTGGTTTAATAAATCAGAAAATAATTTCTCTAAATTATTAACGTTATTATCTAAATGCAATAGTAAATAATCTAAATAGGGTTGCCATTCCTTATTTTCCGTAATATAAATTAATAAACGGGTGACGGCTAATTCGTATAATGCTGTTGCATTTTCACATACGGAGGGGGAACCGCCGAAATGGGTCAGCATGGGCGTTTGTCGGCATAAAAAAGTTGAAAGTGCATCGATTGTTAAAATGCGTAACCGATTGGGGTTTTGAACTAAATTCCAATTCAGTGAATGGTCTTTTTTTAATACATTATTAGCAAGTTGCCAAGTGATGTGTCGATAATTATTTTTCTCAGGTTCCGGCTCTTTTCCAAATTCAAGCGCGTGTAAGATGCGAGCGCGCATTTCCGCTGCAGACTTGCGAGTGAATGTAATGGCAATAATTTCTTCAGGCGCTTTTTGCACATGGGATAATAAAACCAAATACCGTTGCGTTAAAATTTCAGTTTTTCCAGAACCTGCTGGTGCTTGCACAATAAAGGATTGTGTTGGATCAAGTGCGCGTTGACGGATGTGGGCATCTTGGATTGTGTTGGTCATTTCTATATCACTATTATGGTTGCAAGGATCACACGCACCCTTCCGGGCGTGTTATTTATACCGACAAATCGGTTTCATGTCGCATGTCAAACACACTTCTTTTTTTAGGGGATCAACCGTTGCAATACCACGGCAGAAATCATCAGATAATTTTTCCAACGATTTTTTCCAGGTTTGCATTAAATTTTCCCAAGAAAAAATATCAGCGTCATTTTTAATTTTATGAACGGGCATTAAGCTTGAAAATTTATCTGCGGCATGCAGGTGATTTTCGTGAATAACACCTTTATATTTCATATCAGCACTTCGAATTTCAGCAAAAGCGATTCCTGCATATTTATTTTCTGCTTTATCTTGAAATGCTGCATAAATTGGCAATTGTGGATCAGACAAACGTTCTTGAAACCAACCTGCAATGGAATTTGGCCCCGTTTTGTAATCAATTAAAAATAATGAACCATCGCTTAATTGATCAACACGATCAAGGCGAATTTGTAGTGGCAATTGATGAATCGACATATTACAGGTAGCTTCCCGTTCAATGACCCGAAAGTAGGGACGTGTTTTTTCAAACAATAACCAATCTCTGATTAATGTATTCAAACGTTTTTTTTCAACCTTGTAAAAATAATCTTGATATGCTTGATTAGGGTTTTGCGTCAATGCTTTATCAGTATATTTTTCAATTAAGGCATCAAGAGATTCATCTGTTAATGTCAGCAAGGCTTTTTGATCTTTTAATTCCCCCCAAATCTCAAATAAAATTTGGTGAATGATAATGCCCTTTGTAACAGCGGGGATGCCGATCACTGGATTATTTAAAGCTTTTGCTTTTAATCGAATGGTGGTGAATGCGCGAAAAGGGCAAAGCGCTTGTAATTTTAAAATCGTGCTGCCGCCTTGTATGCTTGAAAATTGTGTCATTGCAGATGCTTGATTATCATCCAGTGTTTCAATGCTTTTAGCATTAAAAATAGTTTCAGCATAATTAATTTGTTTCGACACTAATAATTTGTTTTTATTTAGCATGGAAATGTGTTTAATGAATTGCGAAGGTGAAAAAACTTGATCACCTTGTTTAGCGGGCGAACTAAAAATAACAGTTTCTGCTGCATTGGCTAATCGTTTTGTCATGTGCTCACAAAATTGATGTTCGCGCTTTGCGGTGGCATGCGGCAAATTAAATTGTTGTTGTATCGCATAGGGAATTAAGGGATGCGGCTTTGTAGCTGCTGGCCAAATACCGTCGTGTAATCCCATTACCCACAAATGATCAAATAAAATCCCGCCCGCTTCTAGTGCACCCATTATTTGAATGGGTTCATGGTGACTTTTCGCTTGAAAAATCGTTTGTTGGGTTAACGTATTTAATAGGTGCAAGGCACGTCGAAAATTGATTTTTGAAAATAGAAGATCAAGCTGTGAAAACTCAAATAAAGTTTTTTTAAAACGTTCTAATACCTGAAATTCTGTGCTGTTTTGTGTACGCGTAGATGGCCACTGAATTGATTTTAATAAATCAATAAAATGGCTTGCCCATTCAGAAGGAGATAATTCGCTGAATTTATTTTCATAAAAGTGTGAAATAAAGGCGCGCCAACGTGGAACGAGCATACTTGGCAAAACAGAGTATAAGTCGCTTATATTTACGTATAAATAATGTCGATCACGCAACAGCACATCCATTTGTGCGCCATGGTTTTTTTCAGCTTCATTGCTGCATAAATAAGGTGATTGCAGTAAATGTGAAAGATGTTGGATGGGTAGAGGTGTGTGACACCAATTGAGCAATGTTAATGCGGCTTGTATCATTGGCTGTTGCGCTAGGGCGGTGCCTGCTGAAATATTAAAGGGCGCATGATTGAGAGGTGTCCCTGGTAAAATGTGTTCGATGCAAAATATTTCCGTGAATACGCGTTGCACTTTGCTACGGATATTGGCAAGCTCGGGAATCACACAACCAATTTGCATTTGTGGATTTATATCCCATAAGGCCTTTGCCCATTTTGCCATTGTTTCTAATTCAGTGTCAGGATTGTCTAAAATAATTTGTTTTGTTTCTGGGGTGGGTGCCGCAAGCACTTCTGTTTCGACGATGACTTTTTTTCCTAATTCAGATAATAACGATTTTATATTTGGGTTTACTTCGTCGAATCCAATTAAGATAATTTTATTGGGTAATTTTATTCTTTGATTTATTAAAAGTGGGGTTAAAACTTGCGGTAGTTCACTCTCTGAAACCCAGTTTTTCTTCTGACACACTTTTTGAAATTGTGTGATCCATTCAATGAGACACTTCACTTCATTTTGTTCGTTAAAGGGGGTAAGTGTGTGAAGCGGCACTTCGAAGTTGATCAATGTCTCGAATGCCTGCTTGACGAGCTTGGTCATTAGGGTGGGTTGCATTAAATCGGGGGTTAGTTTGGATTTCTGAATAATATCTTCCCAAACGCATTGTGCCTGGAAATCTGAAAGTAATAGTGTGCCGGCATTATTGCTTTGGTGAAATTGGTGTTCGAGCCAGCTTGTCAATGGCAAAACGTGGGGTGTTTCCCAAACCGCTTTGCTTTGACTGCGTTGATAGTTATCAAAAGTTGACTGTAAATAACGTGTGAGGCGACTGTTTGCGGTGAGGACCACAGTATTGGCGTTAAGCTTTTTAAATAAAGTGGTTTGCATTGGGCATCCATGGCAAAAATTCAGCTTAAGTTTATCACTCAAAAGCAAGGTTTCCCACAGGTGAATATTATTATTAACTGGTCAAAGATTTTTCTTCGATTAAAATGCGAGCAAAATTAAAAATACTGTAACTCATTGATTTTAAATCTGTTAATGCATGTCTAAAAAGTACACAATTTAACAACAGTTTCGAAACTACAGTAATTTAGCTGATGTTTCGACACGCTACCCACAGAGTTATCCACAGTGTGTGTGCATAAGAAGTTGTTGCAAAATTGACTTCATGCACAGAGCTTGTGGATAAACTTGTGTGTAGTGTGTCGACATGCGCTTACATCACTGGTTCTTTCGTTAAATTGTCACCTTGTTCTTTTTTTACCTGGTGAAATTATTTCGGTTTTGATGCAAAATGAGCGGTGTTATTTTTTTGATCTTCATTTTATAGCCATTATGGAATTGATCATGATAAGCCTACTCAAAAACCTGCCTGTCGAATGTCTGTCCCGTGGTCGCTATCAACCACGCCGTGTTTTTAATGAAGCTGCATTGCAAGAATTGGCAGCCTCAATTCGTTCGCAAGGTGTGATCGAGCCAATTATCGTGCGTGAAATCACGCCGAACCGTTATGAAATTATTGCGGGCGAGCGACGGTGGCGTGCATCGCAATTGGCCGGTTTAAAAGATGTCCCTTGTGTCATTCGTGTTTATACTGATGCGCAAGCAGCAGAAGTGACTTTGATTGAAAATATTCAACGCGAAAATTTAAATCCGATTGAAGAAGCGATGGCTTTAGCGCGACTGATGGATGAATTTCATTATACGCATGAAGCGATTGGGAAGGCGTTAGGGCAGTCTCGTACAAAAATTACCAATACCTTGCGGTTGTTGCATCTTGATGCACGTGTTCAACAATTACTAATGGATAAAGCCCTAACCGAAGGACATGGAAAAATTTTAGCGGGGTTAGCGCCTGAGTTGCAATTTAATTTTGCGACTAAAGCCATTGCCGATGGATGGTCGGTGCGTTATTTGGAAAATAGTATCCAACAACAAAAAAATCAACCAATGCAAACTGAAAATAAGGATGTGAATATTCGGCGTTTGGAAAAAAGGACGTCGGATCATTTTAATGCAGAAGTGATTTTGGAAAACAATGTGAATCGCTCGGGGTGGATTAAATTAAAATATCAAAATTATGACGTATTGGCAGGAATTTTGGAGAAAATGGGGGTGAAAAGCGAATAGTTAAAAATAATTAAGAGATCATTAATTATACCTAATATCGAATAACTACTTGACCGTAATTATATTGGATCGTAATCTGCAAGGATTGTCGCTTTTTATTTTTGATAGTGGGGTGTTATGTCATGAGACCAGATGATTCTTCTTCAGAGGCCGTATCTCAATCTCAACAGTCACGTATCGTGAATGAGGTGATACTTGGTTCACAGCTAGCACAGCGAGCTATTTTTAATCCTCTAGCGGCGCCGTTGTCGCAGCCAAAAAAATCCACCACCTTAGCTGCGTTGGAACGTTCATTGAAACCCGTTAGCAAGGTATTACGTCGTTCTGCCCTCACAGAATCGTTACCAATTTATCCGTTACAATATTTTACACAAGCTGATGTTGCAGTGTTGAAAACACTGATACCAGCGCCAGTGAGTGATTCCTCTTTTGTAGAAATAAGCTTAAGCAGAAAAGTTTGTATGATAAAACCAGAAGCATTACGCAAAAATACATCCGATGATCCTGCACATATGGCTTTTTCTCCAGAAGAAATTGATTTGATGCGCAATCTATTACGTGACAAGGCTGCTCAAGGGTTATTCGCAAAAGTTATATTGTACCCTGGTTCTGTCGCCCATCACCTGCTTGTAGGCGCGTCAAAAGGCTACCGTGATGAGGTAGTGAGGGCATTGCAATATTTGAAAGAAGAGGGTATCGATATTAATACATTGCGTCATCCTAATGGTAACACGGCATTACATATAGCTGCTGAGAAGAAGCACCGTGATGTGTGCTTGCTATTACTGCAAGATGGTATTGATCCTGCAATTAAACGATCCAATGATGGTAAAACAGCATTACACTTAGCTGCTGCTACTCTTGGAGCTATTGACACAGTAGAGTGCATATTGAGTTATCTTGAAACACCACGAACATTTATTTTTGGTGGTAATTTTAATTGCAAGGCACAATGTTGGGAGCGGCGTGTATTGCCGCTTGTGATGTCAACTGATAATAAAGGTCAATATGCACTGCAAGATGCGGTTTCTGCGCAGTGTTTTGTTAATGCAGAAAGAATAGCAATGAGAATGCCACCTGAAGTTGTAGCGCAGTTATTTCCATCAAGACTACCGCTACCATCTCCGCCTCCAACACGCTTATTTTGTCGTGCAACGCGTACTTATAGTTTGCCTGTACTAGAAGCGTTACAGCAGAATAAAAATGAAATTATTAAGTTAGCATGGCAATATGGATTCAATACGACGTTGTATGATGCACCAGTATTACTTCATCATAAAATGGATGCAGAGACCAAGCTCACCAGAACTTATCGCATACGTGCTGTGACGGTAATGTTTTTTGAAAATCAACAGCAAACCGGTAATATAACCCGTCAAATGGTATTAGAAAAATTACATTGCTTTTTGAGACAACTTGACATAATTGCACGTAATGTTATTTCAATAAACAGCCAGCCTATCGTAAAAGACTGTCATTTATATCGAGGTATTTGTACACATACAGCAACGTTTTGTTTAACGAAAGAAGAAATGACGCACCTTTTATCATTCGTATATAGTGATCAATACGATGAGATTGTGAAAGACTTTTTGAAAAATAAAAAACAACACGCTAAACAAATGGTTCATGAGTTTGCTGCCCAACAACTCATGAATGCGGAAAATCAAGGCTATTTTCTTGAATCGACATGGGAGAGGCTGCGTAATCAATTTAATGGTGTTGTAACGATTGTGCCAACTCACGCTTCTCCTGATCAAACTGTTGAAATCACATTATATGGTGATGAAGAAGAATTACGGAAATTTTGTGAAAAAGTAAACGAACACTGTAATGCGATTACTTTTCCAGCAGTATCGACGCGATATCATATTAAAAAGTTAGATGCTTTTATAAAACGCATTATTGTACCAGCAAATGCAACAATGAATTTCCCCGTGTTTGCTGCACCTGAAAAATGGTGTAATTCATTTGAAACATACTTGCGTACTGGAGTAATCAATGCGGTGACGCACGAACAACAATTACCTTCTTCCAGAGTTATGAATGTCGCGAGTTTTTTTCAAGGAAGTACTGCTTCACAGCAAGAGACTTTGCCTGCAGTTCATCAACCGTCTTCTTTGTCAGAGGGTGAAATAGAGTTAAATGCACTATTGAATGAAGTTCGTAGCATATGGAATGAAAATTCTCATAAGTGATATTACAACTTCAAAAAGACTTGACTAACTTTAGTGAGCTTGGGTAAGTACGGAGAGAGAGGGATTCGAACCCTCGGTACGTTTTAAGGCGTACACACACTTTCCAGGCGTGCTCCTTAAGCCACTCGGACATCTCTCCTAAGAATAAAGCCCGTAAAGGGTAAACTAGCTCACAGTTGAAAGCAACTCAATTACTCGTAGCGTTTTATGGGGAGTGGGTTTAAAAAATACGATCCAGAATGGTTTCATATAAATTTGTTAGCATGTCCAAATCAGCCAAATCCGTATTTTCATTGATGTGATGAATACTCTCATTGCGAAGACCCAATTCAACAACTTCAGTACCTGTTGGCGCAATAAATCGTCCGTCAGATGTGCCACCGCTTGTGTTGCGTTCTGGTGTAATTCCACATATGTTTTTAATTGTATCAATACAGGCATTTGTTAACACACCTGATTGACTGTAAAACGGATTGCTCGAATGATTCCAGTTAATTTTATATTGTAGTTGATGATCATCTAATGTTTTTTCAACGCGGTGCTGTAATGTTTCTGCGGTACTTTCAGGGGAATATCGAAAATTAAATCTTGCACTCAATGAGCCAGGAATAATATTGGTTGCGCCTGTATCAGCATGAATATTATAAATTTGAAATGTAGTAGGGGAAAACAATGCATTTCCCTTATCCCATTCAACAGTGGTTAAAAAGTCCAGGGCTTGAAAGCTGCGGTGAATGGGATTAATGGCTAAGTGAGGGTAGGCAATGTGCCCTTGTTTTCCATAAACGGTTAGCTCACCATGCAGTGATCCGCGACGTCCAACTTTAATGACATCCCCCAATCGTTTATTGCTACTGGCCTCACCCACTAAACAATAATTTATTTTAATATTATTTTTTTCACAGTATTCAATAATTTTAACGGTGCCATCTGTTGCATCGCCTTCTTCATCGCTCGTGATTAAAAACCCTATTTTTCCAGGGTGATTTGGGTTTTTTTCTATAAATCGTTCGGTAGCAACAACCATGGCTGCTAATGCTGTTTTCATGTCAGCAGCACCACGACCAAATAATTTTCCATCACCCACCGTTGCAGTAAAAGGGGGGGAACGCCATTCTGTTTCATCACCTGAAGGCACCACATCGGTGTGTCCTGAAAAAGCGAATACTGTTTCGCCTGTTCCGCGAAGGGCTAAAAAATTACTGACGCCATTGGAATTTAATTCTGTTACTGTAAATCCAATTTTTTTTAATCGATCAATTAATATTTTTTGACAACCGAGGTCTGAGGGTGTGATAGATTTAATATTAATTAATTGTTTTGCTAAATCAAGTGTATTTGTCATTATTATTCTCTTAATAATTCGTTTATTGATGTTTTAGATCTTGTTTTTTCATCAACTTGTTTTACAATCAACGCGCAATATCTTGCATATTTTCCATTGGTAGCAGGCAATGATCCTGGAATTACCACAGAATAAGCGGGTACTTTACCATAAGTGATTTTATCTGTGATGCGATTATAAATAGGCGTGCTTTGTCCGATAAAAACACCCATTGAAATTACAGCGCCTTTTTCAATGATGACGCCCTCAACAATTTCGGATCGGGCGCCGATAAAGCAACTGTCTTCAATAATCGTGGGTGAGGCTTGTAGGGGTTCAAGCACACCACCAATTCCCACGCCGCCAGAAATATGCACGTTTTTGCCGATTTGCGCACAGGACCCAACAGTCGCCCATGTGTCGATTAAAGTGCCAGAATCGATATATGCGCCGATATTCACGTAGCTTGGCATTAAAATAGTATTGGGTGCAATGTAGGCACCTTTGCGAGCAATAGCTGAGGGAACAACACGAACGCCGTTATCTTGAAATTGTTGTTGGGTTAAACCCTGAAATTTCAGTGGGACTTTATCAAAGAATTGGCCATCTATTATTTTATTTTCATGCGTTCTAAAAAATAACAACACAGCCTTCTTAATCCATTCATGCGTGATCCAAGCGCCATTTATTTTTTCTGCTACGCGAATCTTTCCAGAGTCTAATAAATGAATGGTTTTGTCGATGGCTTTTTGAATTGAGGGGGTTGTGTTTTTAGGGGATATTTGATCGCGATTTTCAAATGCGTTTTCAATTGTTATTTGTAATTTTTCCATGCTGAATGATAATTCCGTTGTTGAGGGTGAGTGTTAATTCTATTGCGGGTAGCGTGAATTAACCAGTAAAATTATTTGACGTAATCTAGGGATCACAGTATCATTCACTTTCTTCGGGGTATAGCGCAGCCTGGTAGCGCGTCTGCTTTGGGAGCAGAATGTCGAGAGTTCGAATCCCTCTACCCCGAAAATGTTTGAGAATTCGAATTGTGCCCGTAGCTCATTCGGATAGAGCACCGGCCTTCTAAGCCGGGGGTAACAGGTTCGAATCCTGTCGGGCGCATTTATTAATTTATACCCGAACAAAATTATGGTGGGCGTAGCTCAGTTGGTAGAGCCCCTGACTGTGACTCAGGTCGTCGTGGGTTCGAGTCCCATCGTCCACCCCATATATCACAAAAACGCGCTTAGAAGGCGCGTATGTTTTTTGTGCATCCTAGGGAACAGGTACGAAATAAGTCGTACAACTGATCGCCCAATATGACGTGATCTTTAAATGTTTTTCATTCGAAAATGTTCGAAATGCAATAAGCA